>DJRG01000036.1 GCA_002438845.1 Bacteroidales bacterium UBA6366 | reverse complement strand
ACAAAAGGGACGGCTGATGCCGTCCCTTTTGTGCCTCAGGCGGGAATCGAACCCGCACGGACATTTCTGTCCAAGGGATTTTAAGTCCCTCGTGTCTACCATTTCACCACCAAGGCGGTAGAGATTGCAAATTTACTAAAAAAAAGTTATTGATTAAGGAAAACCGCCGCAAACCGGTTAATTTTTAATTGACTGGATGACTAAGAAGCTGTTTTGATTTGTTTGAAATGTTCTAATAGTATTTCTTTTCTTGTCGGTACAGTGCGATGAAAATGAAAATCAGGATGGTGAAGGCCCAAAGAGATGACCCCCCGTAGCTCAGCAGCGGCAGCGGAATCCCGATCACAGGCATCAGCCCGATGGTCATCCCGATGTTGATGAAAAGGTGCATGAATATGCAGGAGGCCACACAATAGCCATAGATTCTGGTAAACGCCTCCCGGCTTTTCTCGGCATCAGAAATGATCCTGAGTATGAGGAAAACATAGAGGGCTATCACCACAAAACACCCGATGAACCCCCATTCCTCTCCCACTGTGCAGAAGATGAAGTCTGTGCTTTGCTCCGGCACAAAGCCGAAAGTTGTCTGGGTCCCTCCAAGGAAACCTTTTCCGGTCAGCCCTCCCGAACCGATGGCGATCATGCTTTGGTTGACATTGTAGCCGACACCCGTCGGATCCTCTTTCATCCCGAGCAGGACCTCGATCCTCTTCCGCTGGTGATCCTGAAGAATGTTGTTGAAGATGAAGTCCGTGGAGAAGGCAAGCACGATTCCGGCGATCAGCCCGAGCGCGGACATGGACAGAAACTTTTTCCGTGACTTGTAGCCATGGATGATCATGAACGGCAGGGCCGCGACGCATGCGCCGATAAGAACGTAAAGAGGCTTTATCCCGCCTGCGAGACTCTCAGGTTTGAATTTCCCGAGAATCCAAGGCAACAGACAGAGAAGCAGAAATGTCACGGCACAGATCCAGAACATCTTGCCGATTCTGCTTGATTCCAACGCGTTGCAGACGATCAGGATTCCGATCAGCACAAGCAGGGACACATACGGGGAGATTGTCAGTGTCAGGATGAACAGAAGCGCCGCCGCACCGATGCAGAAGATCCACCATCCTGAGAACCCTTCCCTGTACATCACGAAGATGAACCCGACATAAACCAAAGCCGAACCCGTCTCGCTTTCGGCCAGAATGACGAGCATCGGGACTCCAAGGATCAAGGCGGTGAGCATAAAGTCCTTGAATCGGGTGATTCTGAAATTGACCTGGCTCATGAGCGTGGCCAGAAGCAAAGATGTCGTGATCTTTGAGACTTCCGCCGGCTGAAACCTGATCGGACCGAATTCGAACCATGACCGCGACCCTTTGACCTCGACGCCGAGGAAAATCACGGCCACAAGCAGACACAGCACCCCCAAATACAAAGGCACGGACGCGCTTTCCCAAAACTGGGCGTTGACCACAAACAGGATGGTGGCGGCCAGACCAAGGGCGGTGAGAATCCAGACAAACTGCTTCCCGCAGCGGAAATTGAAATCGAATATGCTTGCCGGACCGTCGGAATGGATGGATGCGTAGATGTTGACCCACCCGATGAGGATGAGCAGCAGGTATGTGATCACCAGCGCCCAGTCAACACTCTTCTTTATTCCTCTGTCCGAAAAGTTTTCCATTCTCCAAACTATTTGTAGGCTTTGACTCTGGACATCAGGTTACCCTGAAGAACCCTGTCCTCCAGAGGACGGCGCTGGTCGCTGATCTCTCCGTTGAGATATTTCTCAACCAACAGGGACGCGATAGGCGCGGCCCATGTGGCTCCGAATCCGGCGTTCTCGATGTAGGCGGCCACAGCGATCTTGGGATCGTCTTTCGGGGCGAAGCAGATGAACACTGAATTGTCGGCTCCTCGCGGATTCTGCGCCGTGCCGGTCTTTCCGCAGATGTCGAGTCCCGGAACCGCGGCGATGGACGCCGTACCCCCGGAACCGAAACCGCTGTTGACAGCCCGCCACATGCCCGGAACCACCTTTTTGAAATTAGTGGTGTCAACCATCGTGTACTGCCTCTCGTAGTATTTGGAGTCGATCTCCACTCCTTCTGAAGCCTTGACGATGTGAGGAATCTTGTACCAGCCCCTGTTGGCGACGGTCGCGCATAGATTGGCGATCTGCATCGGCGTCGCTCCCACCTCTCCCTGCCCGATGGAGATAGAGATTATGGTCGTGAATTTCCATCCGCCTTTGCCGTAGCGTTTGTTGTACAGTTTCGATGTCGGCAATGTCCCTCCCAACTCGGCAGGGAAATCTGTCCCGAGCTTGTGCCCGAAGCCGAAGCTCTGTACATATTCATTCCATTTGTCGAGGGCCTCGCCGATGTCGTGATATTTCTTGTTTTCAAGAATATTCTTTAGAACATAGCAGAAGTAGCCGTTGCAGGACATCATGATCGCCTCCTCCAGGGCCAGCGGAGACTTGTGAACGTGGCAGCCGAGCTTATGGTTGCCGAAATGGTAGCCTTGGCTGCACGGGTAGGTGATTTCTGTGTTCAGGGTGCCTTCTTGAAGTCCGATCAGGCCGTTCACCAACTTGAACACCGATCCGGGAGGGTAAGGAGCCTGGACCGCCCGGTTGAACATCGGCTTGTGGGGGTCCTTGATGATCTCGTCATAGTGCTGGCCGATGTCTGCCAGCATGCTCACATCGACTCCCGGGCTGGACACAAGCGTCAGGATCTCTCCTGTCTTTGGCTCGATCGCCACGAGGCTGCCTACCTTGTTGTTCATGAGTTCCTGGCCGTACTGCTGCAAGTCGGCGTCGATTGTGGTGTAGATGTCGTTTCCCGGGACGGCTTCCTTGTCCATCTCTCCGTCCTTGTAACGTTGCTCGATCTGGTTGCGGGAGTTGCGCAGATAGATGTGGTAGCCTTTCTCGCCGCGCAGTTCCTTTTCACGCGCCGCCTCGATTCCGGTCTTCCCGGCGTAGTCTCCGGAACGATATTCCCCGGGATGCTTCTCGATGTAGTTGGCATCCACCTCGGAGACGTAGCCCAGCAGGTTCCCTCCGGCGTTGACCGGGTAGTCGCGGATGCTTCTGGCCTGCCCCCTGAACCCTGGGAAATTGTACTGAAGCTCAGCGAACTGCATGTATGTCTCAGGCTTTATCTGCTTGAGCATCACCACGCTCTGGTAGCCGATGCGGCGGCGGTTCCTGGCATATTCAGCCATTTTCCCCTTGATGAATTCTGGAGACACGTTCAGCGTCTGCGCCAGCATCAGCGTGTCGAACCTCTTCACTTCCCTCGGAGTGACAAGGATGTCATAGGTGACTTTGTTGCTGACGATGATCTTTCCGTTACGGTCGTAGATGATGCCTCTTGTCGGGTAGATGATGTCATAGACCATCGAGTTGTTGGACGCGTTGATCTTGTACCTGTCATCGATTATCTGGATGTAGAACAACTTCCCCAGGATGATCGTGGCGATGACCAAGAGCCCGATCACTAAGGTTTTCCCTCTACCTTCTGTCTTCATAGGTCAGCAGGTTGATGATGCAGACGGATGCAAGGTAGCTGACAAGTGTGGAAAGGCCAAGGCTTGTCGCGATGAACCAGAACGGTCTTGTGCCAGCGCAATCGGCGATGATGTAGACGAGCAGGAACAGCACTGTCATTAGGATGATGGCCATGGAGACCCGTCCGAAGCCATATTTCCTGATTGTGACATTCTCCTTCTGCTCGAAAGGCTCGCTGCCGAAGAACATTCCGATGACCGGACGCCTCAGAAGTGCTACCGGCACCAGCGACATGGCATTGATTCCAAGGGTTCCCTCAGCGAAGAAATCCACGGCCAGGCCGGTGACGAAAGCGATCAGCATAGCCTTTACAGTGCCTGTCTTTGTCGGGATGCAAAGCACCATCACAGGCAGGATGGTGATCATCATGAAGGGCGTGAAATGGAAGTAGTTGCTCAGAATCATCTGGGCGACGGTCAGCATGATGTATGTGAACGTGAAGCTGTTTCTCATTTCTCCGGCTGTTCTTCTTGTTTTTCGATGGCTTCGATCTCAGCGGCTCTCGCGTTAGAGACTATGGTGACATATTTCAAAGCCTTGTGGTTCTGGAACAAGTCCACCTCGATCTCGTTGGTGGCTCCGTTGATGATCTTGGAATCACCGGCCACACCGATAGGGATGTCGGGAGGAAAGATTGTGGAGTACCCGCTGGTGTAGACAGTGTCTCCCGGCGCGAACTTGAATTGGAGCGGAATCTCCTTCAGGATGGCCCTGTCGGAACTGGTCCCGTCCCAAGCGAGTGGCCCTACCGCCCCGGAATTTCCGAGCCTGGCGCTGATGAAGAGTTCGGTGTTGAGGAAAGAGATCGCATAGGAATAGTGGCTGCTGACGGCGTCCACTATGCCGATGACACCTTTAGGCGTGATCACTCCGGAGTTGCGTACAACCCCGTCCTCGCTGCCTTTGTCGATGATGAGGTAGTTGTGCTGGGTGTTCACGCTGGACTTGATGATGGTCGCTGGAATATAGTTGAAGCCATCGTCGGCCAGCACTGGCTTTGACGCCGGGTCCGCCTGCCTTGCCGCCATCTCGTAGCCACGCACCAGTTTCTGCAGCCGGTCGTTCTCCAGAGCCAGTTCGTCGTTCTGCCTTTTCAGGGAGAAGTAGTTGGAGACGGACTGGGTCGCGCCCCAGGTCTGGGCCATGAACCCGTGCGAGATTCTGGCGACCCAAAGTCTTTGGATCTGGTTGTTGTGGGAGAGCATCAGAACAGCCGCGACCTCCAGGATAATGAAGACCGCGACTGTAAGAATGTCCTGTACAACAGACCTTTCCTTAGGCATTATCTCATCAGGAATGAGTAGTTGGATGTCTTTTTGAGTGCTATGCAGGTGCCTCTCGCCACGGCGCGGAGCGGATCCTCGGCGACATGGAACTGGATGTTGACCTTTTCGGTGAACCTCTTCGCGAGACCTCGCAGCAGGGCGCCACCGCCTGAAAGGAATATTCCGTTCTCGACGATGTCTGAATATAACTCCGGAGGAGTCAGCTCCAGCACGTGAAGAATGGAGGACTCCAGTTTGGCGATGGACTTGTCAAGGCAGTGGGCGATTTCCTGGTAGGTCACTGCCGCCTCCACAGGATGTGCTGTCATGAGATTAGGTCCCCTTACGATGTGTGGTTCCGGCTCCTCGTCAAGATCCGGAATAACGGCTCCCACGGCGATCTTTATCTCCTCGGCTGTTGTCTCGCCGATCTTGATGTTATGCTGTTGGCGCATGTAGTACTGGATGTCGCTGTTGAACACATCCCCGGCGGTGTTGATGCTTTCCTGCACCACGATGCCTCCCAAGGAGATGACAGCGATCTCGGCGGTGCCTCCGCCTATGTCAACCACCATGTTACCTCTCGGCGCCTCGACATCAAGGCCGATACCGAGTGCGGCGGCCATAGGCTCGTAGATGAGGTAGACATCCCTTCCGCCAGCGTGCTCGCAGGAGTCACGCACAGCCCGGATCTCCACCTGGGTACTTCCGGACGGGATTCCGACCACGATCTTCAGGTTCGGGGTGAAGATGGACTTTCTCTTGTTGTTGACCTGCTTGATGAAGCCCTTGATCATCATTTCGGCGGCGTTGAAGTCAGCTATCACTCCATTTCTCAAGGGTCTGATTGTCTTGATCCCGGGGTTGGTGTGTTCGTGCATAAGTTTGGCCTGCCGTCCTATTGCGATGCATTTGCCCGTGTTGTTGTCAATCGCGACTATGCTCGGCGCGTCCAGCACAATCTCGTCATTCCTGAAAATGACGGTGTTGGCCGTTCCGAGGTCCATCGCTATCTCTTGAGTCAGAAATGAAAATGCCATAACTGAATATCCTTGTTCCTTTAAAATTACAAATGTGTACTATACAACTTGTAAATATACAAAAAAAGTTATATTTGTAAGGAATTATATGAGCAGAAAAAGAATATTAATCGTTATGGCCGCCGGAAGCGGCGTCAGGATGGGATCTTCAGTGCCGAAGCAATTTCTGGATCTGGGAGGTGTCCCCGTTCTTCGCAGGACCATCGAGGTGTTTGTCTCGGCGGTCCCGGACATCAAGGTGATCACCGTGCTTCCGGAGGATCATATTCCTTTTTGGAAGGAATATTGCCTGTCTTCAGGCTTTGATTGCCCTCAGTCGTTGGTTCCAGGCGGCATCACCCGCTTTCATTCCGTAAGGAACGCTTTGAAAAAGGTCCCGGACGGAGCGATTGTCGCCATCCATGACGGCGTGAGGCCTCTTCTCTCGGAGGACTTGATCAGGAATATGTTCGGGCGGATGGATTCCGGAGGTGTCAGGTCTCTGATTCCGGTCATCCCTTCCGTGGACACACTGAAGGTAATAGACCGTGTGCGGGCCGCGGACGGGACCGAGTCGATGGTATCCCCGGAAGGGGAGGATGTGGACCGGAGCCGGATTTTCGGGGCCCAGACCCCGCAGATGTTCCTTTCGGAGGACATCAAGTCCGCATATTCACAGGCCTTTGACACCGCTTTCACCGATGACGCCTCCGTCGCGCGCAAAAAAGGAATACCCCTCTCCTTTTGCGACGGAGAGAGGTACAACTTCAAACTGACGTCTCCCGAGGATCTGTCCCTCGCGAGGCTGATTATTTCGTCTTCTTTCCGAACTCGCCAGGCTGGTAGGTAGTCCGCTTGTAGTCCTTGACCCAGACCTGACGCTCGATCGCCTGGTCGAGGGAGATCATTGTCTCCGTGGACTGGATGTAAGGGATGTTCTGGATCGTGTTGATAAGGATCTCCATAAGGTGATCATTGTCAAAGCAGTAAGCCTTGAGGAGCAGGGCGGCTTTCCCGGTTACGAAATGGCACTCCACAATCTCGGCGATCTTCTTTAGATTGGCCACTACCTCTGGGTACTTGTCCGCTTCGGAGAGCGTGACGCTGATGAACGCGCACACGTTAAGCCCAAGAGCCTGAGGCTTGACGAGCAGTCTTGAACCAGTGATGACCCCGTTGGTCTCCAACCTTTTCACCCTTTGATGAATCGCGGCGCCAGAAACACCGCACTCACGGGCGATCTCCAGGAAAGGCATCCTGGCGTTGTTGACCAGAAATGATAGGATTTTCTGGTCAATCTGATCGATGTGATAAGTTGCCATTGCTTTCAATTTATAACTAAACAACCGCTAAAATATATAAAAAATCTTAAAATATCAAGATTTCTTAAATCTTCTTCGCCCTTTTTCAGTCGGTTTGGAATTATTAATGATCTCCAGGCAGGCGGCTTCGGTCAGAGTGGCGGCATCGGTGCCTTTCGGGATCCTGTAATTTGAACCGGCATGCTTGATGTATGGGCCGTAGCGTCCGTTGATGATCTGGATGTCATTGTCGGTATATTCAACCATCACGGAATTCGCCGCAGTCTTGTTGAGCCCTTCGTCGATGATCGCTGAGCATTCCTCCAGAGTGACCTTGAGAGGATCTTTCCCGCGAGGAAGAGAGAAGTTCTTGTCTCCGTACTTGAGGAACGGTCCGAAGCGGCCTTTCAGGGCGATGACATCGACTCCGTTGTACTGCCCCACGGTACGTGGCAGCTGGAACATTTTCAGAGCCTCTTCCAGAGTGATGTTCTCAATGAGCTGATCCCTGCCGAGTGACGCGTACTGGGCTTTCTCGCCTTCTCCTTTCTGGATGTAAGGTCCGAATTTGCCGAACTTGGCCACGATCTTGTTGCCGTCGGCGTCCGTTCCGAGATCTTTGGAGACATGGCTGTAGTTGCCGTCATGCAGCACCTCGTCCACCTTTTTGTGGAAAGGTGAGTAGAATTCCCCTATGACCTCGTTCCAGATCAGATTGCCGCTTGCTATCTGGTCAAATTCCTTCTCGACGTTAGCCGTGAAGTCATAGTCCATGATGTCGGTGAAATACTTTTCGAGGTAATCTGTCACGATCATTCCGATCTCCTGTGGCAGCAGCTTGCCTCTTTCAGCTCCCACGGTTTCGGTCCTTGCGGTTTCGGAAACCACGCCGTTTCTCAGTTCCAGGTCGTTGACGGCTATCTTCTTCCCCTCCTTGTCCCCCTTGACGATGTATCCGCGCCCTGTGGTCAGGGTGGCGATGGTCGGGGCGTAGGTGGAAGGTCGTCCGATGCCGAGTTCCTCAAGTTTCTTGACCAGAGTGGCCTCTGAATATCTCGGCGGGGCCGCGGTGAACTTGCACTCCGCGTTGATGCCCTTTTCCTCCATCGCAGTTCCGACCTGAAGGTCAGGAAGCATCACATCCTCCTCCTCGGCGTCCTGATTGTCCGTGCCTTCGATGTACAGCCTGAGGAATCCGTCGAACAGGACCTGGGTGGCCTGGGCGTTGAATTTCTCAGCTCTCTTGTCGGAAGACACCCTTAATGTCGTGTTGAGGACTTTCGCATCCGCCATCTGCGAGGCGACGGTCCTTTTCCAGATCAGGTTGTAAAGCTTCTGCTCTTGGGCTGTCCCCTCGATCTCCGTGTTCTCTATGAATGTCGGGCGGATCGCCTCGTGGGCTTCCTGCGCACCCTTGCTGTGAGTCTTGAACTGGCGGGGCTTTGAATATTCAGGGCCGAAATTCTCGGTTATGAACTTCTTTGCCGTGCCGAGCGCGAGGGCGGACAGATTCGTGGAGTCGGTTCTCATGTAGGTGATGAGACCTCTTTCGTAGAGACTCTGGGCCACTCTCATCGTCATGCTCACAGGAAAGCGCAGCTTCCTTGCCGCCTCCTGCTGCAGGGTGGAAGTCGTGAACGGAGCTGTCGGATACCGGTTCGCTTCTTTCTTCTCGACGTCGGAAACCGTGAAAGCCGCCCCTATGCAGTCCTGAAGGAACGCACGTGCCTCCTCCTGAGTCTTGAACCTGGTGTCGAGGATGGCCTTGACCTTTACAGAGGCCGGAAGGCCGGCCGGATGAAAGAAAGCCTCGACTTTGTAATAGGCCTCGTTCTCGAATCCCATTATCTCCTTCTCCCTTTCGACCACAAGCCTAAGCGCCACGGACTGCACGCGTCCTGCCGAGAGTTTCGGCTGGATCTTTCTCCATAGGATAGGGGAAAGCTCAAATCCGACAAGTCTGTCCAGAACCCTGCGCGCCTGCTGCGCGTTGACGAGATTCATGTTGATCGAGCGTGGATTCTGAACCGCGTTCACAATCGCGTCTTTGGTGATTTCATGGAAGACGATTCTCCTTGTCTGCGCCTCTTTCAGTCCGAGAGTCTCGTAGAGATGCCAGGAGATGGCCTCTCCCTCCCGGTCCTCATCGGACGCGAGCCACACTGTGGTGGCGCTTTCCGCCGCCTTCTTCAGTTCGGACACCACCTTTTTCTTGTCGGAAGGTATCACATATTCGGGAGTGAAGCCCCTCTCCACATCCACGCTCAGCTTCTTGTCCTGAAGATCCCTGATGTGACCGAAGCTGGATTTCACCACGTAACCGTTGCCCAGGAATTTCTGTATAGTCTTGGCTTTGGCCGGAGACTCGACGATAACTAGATTGTCTGCCATACTGTTCTATTTTACAAGCATTTCATAGATAGTTTGTCATTTCAATCTGCAAAGTAAGCCACAAACTGGGCAATTTTCCAAATTTTGTTATAAATTTGTCCCTATTATGACCGAATCGACTCGAAAGAAAATCACAAAGTGGTTCTGGATTCTGATAACGTTTCCGGTGCTGCTTCTCATCGTTATGATATTCCTCGTCTGGGCTTTCGCGGACATCCCTTCCTTCAAGGATCTGGAGAATCCGGACAACAAACTGGCCACGCAGGTCATCGCCGAGGATGGTGAGATACTGACCACGTTCCACATCGAGAACAGGACCTACGTCTCCTATGATGAGATCTCTCCGAATCTCGTCCACGCCGCCGTGGCGACCGAGGATGTGCGTTTCTACAAGCATTCCGGAATTGATTTCAAAGGACTTGGCCGCGTGCTTGTCAAGACGATAATGCTGCGCAACTCAAGCCAGGGAGGAGGAAGCACGATCACCCAGCAGCTTGCCAAGACCCTCTATCCCAGGGCCGATGTCGGTCGTAAGATCCCGGGAATATACCATCTCAGGATGGTGTGGGTGAAACTCAAGGAGTGGATCACGGCCGTCAAGCTGGAGAGGGACTACACCAAGGACGAGATCATGACGATGTACCTTAACTCCATATTCTTCGGCAGCGGAGCCTATGGCGTGCGTTCAGCCTCTGAGACTTTCTTTGGAAAACTCCCGTCCGAACTGACGGTGGAGGAGAGCGCCATGCTGGTGGGCATGGTCAACAAGCCTACGAGGTACAATCCGACGATCAACCCGGACAAGGCTCTGACCAGAAGGAATTTCGTGATCGGCCAGATGGAGAAGGCCGGCTATTTGAGCAAGGCGCAGAGGGATTCCATCAGGCTTCTTCCGATTGCGCTCAATTATGAGGTTCAGGACCACAACGCCGGTCTGGCGCCTTACTTCAGGGACATGGTCCGCCGCGTGATGAACGCCAGAAAGCCTCGCAGGTCAGATTACTACATGGCCGAGGACTACTCGGCGGACTCTCTCGCCTGGGCTTCCGACGACTTGTACGGATGGCTTGAGAAGAACAAGAAGGCCGACGGCTCGAAGTACGATCTGGACAGGGACGGCCTTAGGATCTACACGACCATCAACTACAAGATGCAGAAATATGCCGAAGAGGCTGTCGCTGAGAGAATCAAGGATCTTCAGGCGGATTTCCGCAGGGATCTTCGCTACAAGGCCAACAAGCCGTTCTCCAACGACATCGACGCCGAGACCAGGGACAGGGTGATGAAGCAGGCAAGGCGCTGGAGCGACCGTTACCGTGTCATGAAGAAGGAAGGCAAGAGTGAGGCGCAGATCCTGAAGACATTCTCTCAGCCGGTGAAGATGCGGGTGTTCGCCTATAATAATAAAGGTTACGCCGACACGACCATGACTCCGGATGACTCGATCCGTTACTATAAGTCCATACTCCGCACGGCCTTCGTGGCCATGGAGCCGGGCACAGGTCATGTGAAGGCGTACGTCGGAGGTCCGAACTACCGCTATTTCAAGTATGACAACGTCCGTCAGGGCAAGCGTCAGGTCGGCTCGACGATCAAGCCGTTCCTCTACACTTTGGCCATGCAGGAGGGCATGACCCCTTGCGACAAGGTGGTGAACCTGCCTCAGACATTCGTGCTTCCTGACGGCAACACTTGGACTCCAAGGAGTACGGACAAGGAAGAGTGGATAGGCAGGACAGTCACTCTCAAGTGGGGTCTGACCAATAGCTCCAACAACATCTCCGCCTACCTGATGAAGCAGTTCGGTCCTGAGGCGATGGCCGACATGATGCGCAGGATGGGAATCCAGAGTCACATCGACGAGGTCCCGGCCCTGTGCGTGGGACCGGCGGACCTTTCTCTTTGGGAGATGGTCGCCGCCTACAATACATTCCCGTCAAGAGGCGTCTACATCGAGCCGCTTTTCGTGACGAGGATAGAGGACAACCAGGGTAACGTCATCAGCGAGTTCACAAACCGCAGACGTGAGGCGATAGGGGAGAACACCGCCTACCTGATGGTGAACCTGATGGAGGGTGTGGTTCAAGGCGGAACGGCCAGCAGGCTCCGTTACCGTTACAAACTGATGGGAGAGATCGCCGGAAAGACCGGAACCACCAACGACAACGCCGACGGATGGTTCATAGGCTACACTCCGACTTTGGTCGCCGGAATATGGACGGGCGCGGAGGACCGTCAGGTGCACTTCCAGTCGATCACCTATGGGCAGGGCGCGCACATGTCCCTTCCGACATGGGGAATATTCATGCGCAAGGTCATCGCCGACGGTACATTGGGCGTCTCCGAGAATGACAGGTTCATCGCCCCGGCCGGAGTGACCTTGAACCTTGGCTGCACCGGAGGGAGCGAGGACGCGGCTGCGGATGTGCAGCAGAAGACTGAAGACTATTATTTTGAATAATAAAGGAATATATTGATATGGGCAAGTACCAGAGGATTGCAGTGATTTATGGAAGTGACTCTTCGGAATGGGAGGTCGCCTGCCGCAGCGGGGAGTTTGTCGCTTCCCGCATCGACGGGACGAAGTACGATGTCTATGAGATTTTCGCGCGTTTCGGCAAATGGTCTCTTGTTGCCATGAAGAAACGGGATGCCATGAGAATCCCTTTCGCCGAGGGCGCGAGACCTGAGATTGACAAGACGGATTTCTCCGTCAAGGTGTACGGAGAGAAGATCAATTTTGACTATGCCTACATAGTTCAGCACGGCACTCCGGGCGAGAACGGTCTGCTTCAGGGGTATCTTGAGATGCTGGGGATTCCTTTCAGCAGCTGTAGTGCCTTTGTCTCTGCCATCGCCTTTGACAAGTTCGCCTGCAAGAGCTATTTACGGGAGGTGGATTTCGTCAGATGCGCTCCGGATGTCTTTGTGCGCAACGGGATGGACATAGAGGCTGTCTGTGGCAAGGTCGCGGAGAAACTGAAATTTCCGGTGTTCGTGAAGCCTACGGATGGCGGCTCAAGTTTCGGAATCACCAAGGTGCGTAAGGCCGAGGATCTTCCTGAGGCGATACAGTTCGCTTTTTCCGAGGGCCCTTCCGTCATCATAGAGCAGGGCATTGCCGGCAGGGAGTTCACCTGCGCGGCATATTCCGACTCCGAAGGGGTCAAATCCCTTCCCGTGATCCAGATTGTCACCGAGAATGATTACTTCGACTATGACGCCAAGTACAACGGACAGAGCCAGGAGATATGTCCCGCTCCAATCGGGAAGGACTTGAGCGATCATATTCAGGAAGTAAGTAAACGAATATACTCTCGTCTTGGCTGCGCCGGCGTCGTGAGAATGGATTACATTCTGGCTGATGACGGACTTTACTTCCTTGAAGTCAACACTATCCCGGGCATGACCAGCGCTTCGCTGGTGCCGAAGATGATCCGGACCGCCGGTATTGACATCACGGATTTCCTGACGGGAATCATCGAGCATTCATAATATTCAATTCTAACCCTTAAATTTTCAAGCTTATGCTATTGAAGGATTTCTTGAATGGAGGAGCCGCCCGGCTGGAGACTCTCTATCCGACCAAGGAGGCGAGAAACATCATGCTGATGCTTTGCGAGAGCAGAATCGGTACGAAAAGCTACACGCATATCGTGGAGCCAGAGTATCAGATCAAGGACAAGGCCCTGGATGGCCTCAATGCGGATCTGGAGCGCCTGGCCTCTGGTGAGCCGGTCCAATACGTCATAGGATACGCTGATTTCTGTGGCCTGAGGTTCAAGGTCACCCCGGATGTGCTTATTCCACGCCCGGAGACCGAGCTCCTTTGCCGAGAGGCCATCAAGATAGGATCAAGGATGCAGAGGATGAGAAAAGCCTACGGCAAGTCCGCCAGACCGGTCCGGATTCTGGATCTCTGCACAGGCTCAGGATGTGTGGCATGGACTGTGGCATTGAATATTCCCGGAGCGGAAGTGACGGGTGTCGACATCTCCGAGGGTGCTGTCGCTGTGGCGGCGGGTCAGGATTTCATCTCGAAGCCAAAGGAGACGGAAGTGGTCGCGCCGCGTTTTGTCGTCGCTGACGTCCTTGCCGAGCCTCAGACATTCGCGGAAGGGGAATATGATCTGATACTGAGCAACCCGCCATACATCATGGAGTCACAAAAATCTCAGATGCGTGTCAATGTCCTCAATTTCGAGCCGTCAACGGCTCTTTTCGTGAAGGATGATGATCCGCTGGAGTTCTACCGCTCTATCGCCAGGCTCTCAAGTGAGCTTCTGGCGCAGGAGGGCAAGGGTATGACCGAGATAAATGAACTTCTGGGACCGGAGACGGCAAAGGTTTTCAGTGACGCGGGATTCCCTAAAACCGAGGTCATCAAGGACTTTTACGACAAAAACCGCTTCGTTTTCTATTCGAAATAGGCACTGCACGCCTCTCTGTGCATGATTTTTACAAATAGCCGTGGAATTTTTGTGTCCACGGCTATTTTTGTGTCCCTTTGTACCGGAATAACAACTTTAAACTCGTTTAAAATGAAGAATTTCAGTACAGGTAAAAGGTTTACGGCATCGGTGATGCCGGCCTTTGCGGTGGCGGTGGCCTTGCTCTCTTCCGCATGTGACAGAATCGACTCCTCTTATGTCGGGCCGGCGGTCTCGCCTCTCTCTCCGGAGGGAGTCGCCAGAATGTTGTCGGAGCTTCCGTTGACAATCGAACATGTCAAGGAGGTCTATCATGGCGTAACCTCTTCTTTGTCCAACGGTTATGACGAGGAGTATACTTTTGCGGGAATGCTCTCCCGGCCAGGTTCCGGAGTCGGCGATGAACTTCTGCAGACCCGTTCCGTTCATGAATATCCAAGCCCGCTCCGTTCGCTTATCGCTTCTGCCTATGATGGTGCCCCGGACACAAGAGCCGGGTTCTCAATGGATGCCCTCGCGGATGCCGGGCTTCAGATCTATTGGCCCTATTCAGAGGACTGGGACGGAGTGACCATGCCGGTGATAACATTCAACCCTGAGACTGTGGCTACGTTCTCCAACCATGCCGCTCATGTCCGTCTGAGTGATGGCTCCAACATCGGCTTCTTGCGGGAGCGCTCGTCCGGCGACTCATGGACTGTCAAGGTGGTCGTCGTGGACGAAGACTATGCAAGAAACAATCCGGTTTGGATCGTCAACTACAACGAGGATTCTTCCTACATGACCCCGCAGATGATCGAATCACTTTTCCCAGAGCGTTCCGCACAGGTTCAGACAAAGTCGTCCTACAGTGATTGCAAAACCCTCGTGTTGAAAGAGTTCAAGGCTCACCGGAACTATGACTCATGGTTTGCCGGCGGTTCCGAATTCTTTGTGAAGTGCGGCGCGTTGAACGGATTCACCGCCAAGACCGAAGAAGAGCTTAAGCTTTACAGCCCATCCGTCACGGACATGATGATCAACGTGAGGCGCAAGCAGGTCGGGAAGTCTATCCGGTTCAACACCGTGGTCGTGTCGGAATGGACTCCACAACTGGAGGAGTGTGTCTTTCTGATGATTGAGGACGATGGTGGCAAGCAGACTTCATGGAAAGCCAGTGGTCTGGTGAAGATCAAATCGAAATCCTACGGCTTCGAGGTCGAGCTGCCTTTCCGTCGCAACGATGATCTTGTCTGGCGCGGCAAGCTTTCCCGCAATTATTTCGAGAAGTACAACGGCAAGCCTAACCGCTTCGGCGACGTCAGCGTCACTTTCAGTTATCTGTAGGACAACTTCATTGGTGTTGATTCCGAGGGGGATTTCGCCGACATATTCCGAATTTCGCAACTGATTTTTGGCGTTGACGGATTGGGGTGGGGGATTGCCACTTATTTTTCGCCGTGTGGATGGCCTCTGATAAATTTGTCAGAAAACGAAACTGACATGACAGGACAAAAAGGACGGTTGCTGGCGATCGACACGGGATCGACATCGACTAAGATAGGGTACTTCGTGGACGGGAAACTGGCGTTTGAGGAGAATCTGCGACACCGGGCGGAGGATTTGGCGGGATTCAAGGATGTTATGGAGCAGGATACCTTGCGGCGGGATGATGTAAGAATATTCATGCGAAGCAAAGGGATTCATGCCCGGGACATCGACATCATCATGGCGCGTGGCGGACTTTTCTATCCGGTGGTCACGGGGATATATTCAGTGAACAAGGACATGAGGGAGGTGCTGCGTAACTGCAAGTACGGGCGGCATGCGTGCAACCTGAGTGCCATCATAGCCGATGATCTGGCTAATGAGGTTACTCAAAAGAACATCGCAAGAGGTGTTGCCATGCCGTTCGGCGCTTGCAAGGCCTACATAGCCGACCCTCCGATGGCCGATGAGATGCTGCCGGAATGCCGTGTCGGAGGATTGCCGGAGTTCCAGCGGAGACCGTTCTTCCATGCCTTGAATTCCAGGGCTGTGGTCAGACGCTATCTCAGGGATCACGGACATATTCAGAATGACATCACCGCGATAGTCGCCCACATCGGCGGCGGGATCACGGTCACGCTTCACCGGAACGGGAAAGTGGTCGACTCGAACAACGGAGTCGGCGGAGACGGGCCGTTCACCCCTGAGAGGGTCGGCTCCTGCCCTGGCTTCCAGTTGGTTGACCTTTGCTTCAGCGGTGAATATTCAAAGGCTGAGATCAAGAAGAAACTGATGGGACACGGAGGTGCCATGGCGTTTTTCGGGACTAATGACCTCAAGGAGATTGTCCGAAGAGGGGAGGAGGGGGACATCCGCGCGAAGGTCTGGATGGAGGCTTTTGTGCTGAACATCGCCAAGTACATCGCCTCGGAGGCCGCTGATGTCTGCGGCAAGGTGGATGTGATTCTGCTTACCGGAGGAGGGGCATACGGGCAGGATATAGTCGAAGGAATCCGCCGCAGGGTGGAGTTCATCGCTCCCGTTGAAGTCTATCCCGGAGAGTTTGAGCTTCAGAGCCTCGCCGAACATGGCTACAACATCCTTTCCGGCCAGGCCACCGTCTTGAGTTACGACAAGAACGCCCCGGAGCCTGATCCGTTTGTCGGCCGGTAGGAAGCCTTCGCGCGCGGAATCATTCCGATCACGCACCGCATTGCTTTGGATAAACCTACGTGCGTGAGAGAACTGTCTCTATGCACGTAAGTTTAGAAAACCAGTTTCCGTCCTTGGTAAAAGTCCAGTAGCTTGGCGGAGAACAGGAACTCGTAGCGGGCGCGTGCCAGATTCGATTCTGACTCCAAAAAGCCGTCTCTTGCCTCGTTGAACTCGGTGATGTTGGCTTTGCCGTTCTCGTACTTGGCAAGTACAAGTTCGTATGACTCCTTTGCGCTGGCGTCGGCGTCGAGACTTGAGTGGAATCTCTCCCGGGCGGCCACTGCATTGTAGTAAGCCTGCTGGATTTCCTTGTAAAGGCTTTTCTTGCTGTTCTCCAACTGGAGCATCTGGTTCGTGCGTGAGAGTTCGGCGGAACGGATCTGGTTGCGGGTCTGGAATCCCGAGAAAATCGGAATGCTGAGACTCAGCCCCAGATACTGGCTGAAATTGTTCTTGATCTGGTCGGCGAACGGATCGCTGGAATGACTGCTCATCGTGTAATAGTTTGTTCCCAGCCCGCCGCTGGCCATCAAGGATGGCAGACGCGCCCCCTTGGCGTTCCTGATGGAATATTCTGTCGCGTCCAGACGGAACTGCTCGGCTTGTATCGACGGTTTGCAGGCCACGGCTTGGGCGTAGATGTCTTCAGGATCGCTTAGGAGCAGGCCATCGACAGAGACGGCAGGTCGTATTATTGAAAACCCCTCGGGATTCGGGAGCTCCAGTAACTGGCTGAGATCCAGCTGTGATAGTTTAAGGCTGTTGAGGGCCTGAGTCTCATTCAGCCGGCTTTGGGCGAGCGCCGCCTTTTGCTGCGCGACCTGCACCTTGCTGGCCTTTCCGCTGATTTCCATGGCGGAGAGTCTCTCGACCTGAAGCGAGTCGATGGCAACCTGGTTCCGTGCCACGTCAAGAAGTTCCATGTTGTAGAGAATCTGCACGTAAGCCTGCGCCACTGCGACGCTCACATCTTCCTTGGCCTTTTGCAAGTCGGCGGTCACGGCCTTTAGGTTCAACTCGTCACTTTTGATGGAGTTGCTGATCCTGAACCCTTGGAAAACGGGCACGGAAACCCCGAGACTCAGGCCGGTGCTGGACGTGTTTGTGTTGGAATAGGTGTTGTCCGCGGTCAGCCCTCGTCCGAACGAAAAATTCTCGCTCGCACTTGCGCTCACGCCGGGCAGACGGCTGTTTCTGGACGTGTTCAGCTGGATTTCCTGCCGCTTGACCTGAATCTCCTGCTGCCGGAGGGTGATGTTGTTCTCAAGAGCGTGAGCGATGCAGTCCTGAAGCGTCCACGGCGTGCCGTCCTGCGCGGAAAGCCCCACTGCCACCAACCCCGATGCGATCAATGAATATATCCTCTTCATAACGTTACTTCTTCTCCATGAATATCTGGTTTCCTCTCACTTTCTGATCCTTTGTCAACCCGCTCTTTATCTCGATCTTGACCCCATCGCTGAGCCCGGTGGTCACGGGTTGCCTCTTGTACTGTCCCTCACCCTCGGCAAGATAGACGAATGTGGAGTCTTTCTCGAATGAAATAGCGGCCTCTGGCACGGTCAGGACCGAGTCAACGTGCTCAAGGACGATCTCCGCGTTGGCGCTATACCCGGAGCGGATCTTCACGCCGTCAAGCTGGTTGACCCTCGCCTTGATCTCGAACTGGTTGGCTCCGTTGTTCTGCACCGCTTTCGGGGAGACATATTCAAGGACAGCGTCCATCTCCACACCCTGCACCGCACCTATGGTGATTTTCATCCGGGTGCCGACATCGACTCTCCCGACCTCCGTCTCGTCAAGGTTGCCCTTGAAGATCAGGTCGTTCATGTCTGCGACCGTGGCTATGGTCGTTCCGTCGTTGAATGTGTTGCTCTGGATCACGGAGTTCCCGACCTTGACAGGCACGTCCAGAATGAGTCCTGTGATGGTCGAGCGGATCAGCGTTGAGCTTGCCGTGGCGTTCCGTTTAGACACTCCGTCCCGAACAACCTCCAGTGACTCCTCGGCGGCGTCCTTCTCCTCCTTCGCCTGAGCGAGAGCCTGACGAACCTGATCATATTCTTCGGCGCTTACCAACTGCTTGTCGTAGAGGGCTTTCTCCCGGTCGAAGTTGACCTGGGCCTGCTCAAGATTCAACTCTGCGACGCGGACTCTGCTCTGCGCGGAACTCAAGGATCCCATCTCCGGGATGACCTTTACCTTGGCGATGACCTCGCCCTCCTTGACCTGCTCTCCGGCCTCCTTGTAGATCTCGGAGATGATGCCGCTGATCTGAGGCTTGATGTTCACCTCGTCGCGCGGCTCGATGGTGCCGGTGATGAGGGTGGTCTTCTTGATGTCGGCGATTTCGGCGGAAAGCTCCTCGTAGCGGATCTCCTGCGGACGAGACTTTTTCCAAAGGAAGTAGAATGTGCCGACGAACACCAGAATGACGGCGGCGAAGAGAATGTACTTGAAATACTTTTTCATATTTGTGTGACTTATTATTTCTAAATATGTTTACTCATCTCTCATGGCGTCCACCGGCTTGATGCTCATCGCTCTTGCCGCCGGGGCGAGTCCGGCTATGACCCCGAGCGACATCAGTCCGGCAAGAGTCCCCACCGCGGTCCAGAAACTGATCTGGAACGGCGCCTGAAGGATTCCGTCTTGTGTGAAAGCCAATTCCAGTCCTTGCAGGATCAGCACGGAGAACAGCAGGCCGAGCATTCCGGCCACAGCTGTCAGCAGGATGCTTTCCCAAATGATCTGAGAGAGAATCATCTTAGGTGTGGCTCCGATGGCGCGTCGGATTCCGATTTCCGTGGTGCGTTCCCGCACGGTGACCATCATGATGTTCGAGACTCCGATGATCCCGGCCAGCAGGGTTCCGATCCCGATCAGCCAGATCAGGAAGTTCACGCCCTTGAAGAGACTGTCCACCATCATGTAGAACATCTCGGTGTTGAGGACGCTGACTGCCTGCTCGTCGGTCGGATCGATGAAGTGGTTGCCGGCTACAGCCTTCCTGATTTTCGGGATTATGTCGCTCATCACGACTCCTTTTTTGGCTGTCACGGCCATTATCTGCACCTTGTCTCCCATGTTGTAGACCGACTGGACAACCGAAATCGGAATCACGATGGCCTCAGTCTGGCGGCCTCCGAAGCTTATGACACTGTGCTCATTGTAATCAACTCCTATGACCTGGTAATATGCCGGACCGATCTTTATCCTTGTTCCGCACGGATCCTCTCCTTTGGAGTACAGGTTCTCATAGACTTGCTTCCCGATTACGCAGACCTTGCGTTTCTGCGCCACATCCATCTCGTTGATGAAGCGGCCGTAGACTATCGTCGGAGTCTCAATCCGCGCGAAATCAGCCTTCAGTCCCTTGACGTTGCACCGAGAGGATCTTTCTCCATAGGTGGCGTCGCCTCTTGACCAACTGAAGCATTGCGGTGACACGACATCCAGTTCCGGGACCTTCTCCTTGAGTATGTCCACGTCCTTGATGTTCATCTCCCAGTAGCGTCCCTTGTTGAATCCTTTGTAAGGCTTGGAGGTGTTCTGCGACCAGATCATAGCCGAGTTGGAAGCGAATCCACCCATCTGCTCGGCCAGCATCGCCTTGAATCCGTCGCCGCCACCCAGCAGGAACAGCAGCATGAATATTCCCCAGAACACCCCGAACCCCGTCAGCAGGCTGCGCCCCTTGTTGCGTGTCAGTGTGTCGATGATTTCCTTGAATCTGTCTATATCGAAAAATTTCATGGAATGAAATTTTAATAATTTTCTTATTCACTGCGGAGGGCTTCGATAGGACGGACTTTGGCGGCTTTACGGGCGGGGGCGAGACCGGCGAGGGTGCCGGCCACGACCAGCAGGATCGTGGCGCCGACGCAAACATCCAGACCGACCGTCGGATCCTTGAAGACAGTCTGCTCGAAAAGACCGAAATCCATCACCATATTTCCGGAAATATGATCGAGCCACTCGTTGGCCAGAACTCCTAGCACCATCCCCACATAGCCGAAAAAGGCCGTGATGATTATGCTCTCTGAGATGATCAGCTTCAGGATTGCCCAAGGGCCCGCGCCGATCGCCTTCCGGATTCCGAACTCATGCGTGCGCTCCTTTACGGAGATCAGCATGATGTTTGAGACACCCACGATGCCGCTCAGCAGAGTCAGGATTCCTATGATCCAGAGTGCCGTCCGGATCATGGACATCCCTTTCCCCATCTGCATGTTCATTGTGAAGAGGTTCCATATTCCTATGGCGCCTTTGTCGTCCGGTGCGGTGTTGTGGTTCTTGCTGAGCGCCGTGCGTAGCTTGTCCTCGAAGGTCTCGTTTGCTTCTATCGTCTTCAGGTCGTGGAAGGAGAAATAATATTCATCAATGTCCTGCCCACGGTTGTAGATTGTCCTTAGAGTCGTGATTGGGGTGTATAGATTAGCGTAACCCTGATTGTTCGGGCGGGTGATGCCGATCACCTGAAACATAGAAGTCCCGATCTTGACATATTCACCGATCAACGCCTTGGCCTTTTCCGCCTTCTGCATGGCGCTTAGTCCGGTTTCCCTTTCTCCGTCTACTCCGAGCAGCTCTCTAGCGTCGTTGCTGTCCATCACGACGACCCTGCGCATCTCTTTGATGTCCAAATCGTTGATTGGACGCCCGAACATCAGGTCGATCTTGTTGACCCTGAAATGCTCCGGACTTACACCGGTAAGTTGCCTGACGACATATTCCTTGCCATGGCTCGCCGTGACGCTGGATTGGAAGAGGATTGTCCCCGCTTCCTCCACATTGTCCGCGAAGTCAGGTCCGAGAGTGATTTCCACATCCTTGTCATTCAGTTTTATCCTCCGGCCCTTCTGCATTCCGTTGTAGGCTTTATTTGTGCGGCCTCCCCAGACATTCATCGTGTTGGCAAGGTAGTCGCTGTTGTTGCTCTCAAGCGCATGGATAAGTCCGTTGCCGGCGCCAAGCAGAAAGATGAGCATGAATATTCCCCATGCCACAGCGAAGCCGGTCAAGGCTGTGCGCAGCTTGTTGCGGCGGATGTCGCTCCAGATTTCCTCAAACAGATCTCTCATCGCTTATTTCATTATTGTGCCTTCGCCGAATGGTGAGGCGTCGTGACGGATGTTCTGCTCGATCTTGCCGATGACGCCATCCTTGATGTGTATGATTCTGTTTGTGAAATTGGCGACTCCGCTCTCATGGGTGACAACGACGATCGTCATGTTCTCTTTCTCGTTGAGCTCCCTCAGCAGATTCATTATCTCTACAGAGGTCTTTGAGTCCAAGGCTCCTGTCGGCTCGTCCGCGAGGATGATCTCAGGTTTGGTGATCAGAGCCCTGGCGATCGCCACTCTCTGCTTCTGACCTCCTGACATCTCGTTCGGGTAGTGTTCGGCCCATTCCTTAAGTCCAAGACGCTCAAGAAATTCCATCGCCATCCTATGCCGTTTCTGTCGTCCGACACCTTGATAGAACAGAGGCAACTCGACGTTCTCAGCGGCGGTCTTGAAGCCTATCAAATTATATGACTGGAATATGAATCCGATCATCTTGTTCCTGTACTCGGCGGCCTTGCTCTCGCTTAGGTTCCAGATCAGGTTCCCGTTTATCCTGTACTCTCCGGAATCGTAGTTATCCAAAATCCCGAGAATGTTCAGAAGTGTGGATTTCCCTGAGCCTGACGCCCCCATGATCGAGACGAACTCTCCTTTTTCTATGCTCAGGTCGATGCCTTTGAGTACGTGCAGTGGCTGCGCCCCCTCATAGGTCTTGTTGACATCTTTCAGTTCAATCAGCATTTTAGTCTTTATCATTTTTCAGCCCATAAGGCCATTGTTTCTTCTTTCCCTGTCTCGTACCGTTCCCATTGTTGCGGTCGCTGAGCCTGCCGAAGCGACCGCATCACCTAACATATTCATCATCAATTCCGTTTGCCCTTTCTCCACCTTTTCGACTATCTTAGTGGCCGAAGCATCTTGGGCCTCTTCCCAAAATGATGATTTCTGTAGCAAGGTCTCTTCTTGTTGTTTTTGTGTATTAGTTTATTAATACACTGCAAATATAGGCATCTTTCCCGAAAATGCAATAGTTTTTGAGTAAGAAACGATATAAATCTTCTTTGTGGTCAAAATCATCTAACAATGCAAATCACACGCCAGCTTCCCATCTCATTAAGCGTGAGTCGTAACTTGTTAGAAATGAATATATTCGTAAATGCTGCCCTCCCAAGTCGCCTGGCAGTATTTTGTAACTTATTATGAATAAGATAGTTGAATTCCACGTACTACGATAAGTCTCTCCGGAGTTTATAATAGGAGGATACCCGGAAACTACCTTGCTGAGACGATGTAGAAGCAGGACGTGGAGAAGAAGTTGCGGAGGTACGGTACGTGGTCGAGACCGAGGCGCAGACGGGTCGGACGGAGATGGAACTTGGCCTTGTAGTGGGGACTGATCAGCCACAATTTGCGTTCAACAATTTGGAAACCAGTCTCTTTACATAGTCTCTCGAACTTTTCAGGAGTCATCTTGGAGCGCTTGATGCTCAGAAGTTCCTCAATCTTGGCGGGATCTTCCTTGAATATTCTTAGATAGCTTCTGTAGAGGCTGGCAGGGAGGAGGTGCATGAACGGAACTTTGGAGCAGACTCCGCTCCGGCATATCTGCTGATGGCCTCCGAACGGCATCTGCCAGGCAGGGAAGCCGAAGAACACGATTCCGTCAGGTTTCAGGAACTTCTTGATGCCGGAGAAGAATGCCGGTTTGTCCTCAGGTTCGATGTGCTCTATCACATCGTGGATCAGCACGATGTCGAAACGGTCATCCCGAGGGGGCATATTCAAGAAGTTGCCGCTGATGAATTCGCCTGCCATATTCCTTTTGGCGAAATAATCCCTCGCATTCTCTATCTTGTTGGAAGCCAGGTCGATGCCAGTCACTGAACATCCCGCTTCGGCGAACGGCAACAGGTTTCCGCCCTCGCCGCATCCGATCTCCAGAACCCGTGTCCCTGCTCCGATGCTCTTGAACCTTCTAAGGTAGTCTATGTAAAACTCCCTGGAGGTCTGTGCCAACTCCCTGAAATACCGTTCTCTGTCCGTGTGTCTTTCCTGCATGGTGTGTCTGTCTGTTTTCCGGAAACTGTCAGTGTTTAAGTAGCCTTAAAAAAATAACCTGCATCATCTTAAAGAAACTTTTTGGATTATATCTCTTTTCTCATCAATCATGTGCCACTGGCGACTTCTTCGAAAAAGGGCTATCCTTGGCTTTCTCTTAATCTGAGGCAACTTAATTATTCATGTTACTAAGATGATACAACACCTCTTTCCAAATGCAAAATTAGTGAAAAAGAGCTAAGAAGCTGTTTTGATTTATTTGAAATGTTCTTTGAGGTGAAATAATCTTCATTTTTTTCCCGCTTCTTCAGTCAGATAGCACCGCTATCCTCCTTGGAAGAAGCGGTCAAAACTGAGGTTTTTCACTCTCAACCCAGCGACTGAACCGAGTGCAATCGAACTTGTTCGGATTGCCGAGGTGAGTAGCAGGGAAAGAGCTTGCTCTTAACCTTCAAACAAACAAATCAAAACAGCTTCTAAAAATCTATGACTTTACGTGGCGCTTAATGAATTGACGGTTAGACTGCCACGGACTTCCGGATAATCTCCAGGATCTCGTCGCCGTATTTGTCACATTTGGACTTACCGAAGCCTTTGACGGCCAGCAGTTCCTCTTTTGTGGTGGGGGCGATGTCGGCGATGGCCAGAAGGGTTTTCTGGTGGAGGATTATGTAGGCGGGGACGTTCTCTTTTTGGTACTTTTCCCGTCGCCAGTCGATCAATGCTTGAACCAGTTCAGGGTGTTGGCTGCCGGTGTAGGTGGTCTGGTCTTCGTCCGTTCCCTGAGCTTGTCGAAGGGCTGACGGTTCGGCATGCTTACCGTCCGCGTTGTGTCTCTGTGCTTTCCGAGGTCCCAGCGGTTCGGCAGATTCACCGTCCGTGCGTGGTCGCTGAGCCTGCCGAAGCGACTCTTCGGATGCTGAAGCCTTCTTCTGGGGAGAAATCAGCGACCTGACCAATGCTTTTAGCGACTTATCATCCGACAACTCGTTGTCTGTCTTTATTTTATGGTAAGCCTTTGTGCTGAAGCCATCAGAAAGAACCGTCTCGTAAAGCGCCAGCCGGAATCTCAACTCGGACAGAAACTCCTCGGAGGCTGACTTAAAAGCCTTTTTGACCTCCTTGTCGTCAATTTCGATGAGCGTCAACGGAGCGGCGAATGAAGCTAAAGGCCGAAGTTCTTTGCGGAAATATTCACAAGCCTTGGTGACCCGCTCTCTCAGGAGAGGGGAGTCCTCCGCCGCACCGCTGTGGATTGTCGAGGCGATGTGGCGGAGCTGCTTCTGGAACTTCTGTGCTGTGTCGCTGAGGGAACGTATTCCTACAAAAGTTTCCGAGACATTATCCTTGTTGTTGCCAGACTCTCCGGCGAGAAGGCCGGCAAAGGCTGAATTCCCTGCTCCGACCGTGTTGAACCGGCCTGCCTGATCGGGATAAAGGTTCGAAAGGTTGACCTGATATATTCGGTTGACCCTATTGTAGAGGTAGCGAAACCGCTGGAGGTCATAGGCATCGCATAGGGTTGAGGTGAAATATTCATTGGCCATTGCTGGCAGTCTGATCTGCGTCTCTTCCGCCGGCTCGCGGCTGCTCTCGAACGCCGAGACTTCCTCGCTGGTGAACGTGCAGCGTCTGGTGATCGGGGTGGTCAGGACGATGCCTTCGAGGGTGCGGCAGCGGGAAAGGGCGACATAGACCTGCCCGAACGAGAAAGCCGCCCCGGCGTCGATGATGACATGGTCGAACGTCAGCCCCTGGCTCTTGTGGATCGTCACCGCCCACGCCGGACGCAGAGGCACCTGCTCGAAAGTCCCGTCCACAATCCCCTCAATCTCACCGGTTTCCTCATTCAGCCCGTAACGGATGTTTTCCCATTTTTCGGTCGTAACCACAATGCTTTCACCTGTCTCGTCCTTCACGATCAGCTGAGGCTTCACCTTCTCGACTGTAGCGATCTTCCCGTTGTAGTAGCGCGCCTCGCCGGAAGTGTCGTTGCGCACGAACATTACCTGCGCACCCTCTTTCAGCCGCAGCCGAGTCTCGGCGGGATAGGCGTTTTCCGGGAATATCCCTTCGACCTGCGCCTCGAATGCGGCCTCGTCTGTCTGCAATGCGTTCATCTTCGCCTCGTTGACAGAGTCAGCCTGTGCGTTGTGGGTCGTCAGGCGGATCCAGCGCTCGTCCTCCGGTGGCATGAATCTGGGATTCAGCCTTTTGTTCAGTTCCTGCAGGGCTGCCTCACTCGGCATTCCCGACCGAACCTCATTCAGAATGTCAAGGAATATTTTGTCGCTCTGCCGGTGCACTTTCTCCAGCTGGATCGTAACGTAAGGAAGCCGCTGCAACACCTTGGAATTGAAAAAGAAGGGCGATGAATATACCTGCTCCATGTACGGCCTTTCCGACTCTTTGACGACCGGTGGCAGCTGCTGGATGTCCCCGATCATCAGAACCTGCACACCTCCGAACGGCCTGTCGTTGCGGCGGTAACGCTTCAGGATGTCATCGATCGCGTCCAGGATGTCCGCCCTCACCATCGAGATCTCATCGATGATCAGAAGGTCAAGGGTCCGCAGGATCTTCACCCTTTCCTTGCGCAGGGAACGCATCCGCTCCGGCATCTGGTACTCGGTGACAAGTTCTTTTACATCAGGAAGATACGGACAAAGTGGCAGTTGGAAGAACGAATGGATGGTCACTCCGCCGGCGTTGATGGCCGCCACTCCGGTAGGAGCCACGACCGCGAACCGCTTGGAAGTCTGTCTTACGATTTCTTTAAGGAATGTTGTTTTTCCCGTGCCGGCCTTGCCGGTCAGGAACACGGAGACCCCGGTCTCTTCCACATATCTCTCCGCCAAAGTGAATCTCTCGTCCTTTTCGATCATGGTGCCTGTTTTTCGTTCCGTTAAAGTTAGCATTAAATGTTCTTACGGCAAAAGTAAATACGAGAAAAATTGTTAAGTTTGCAATGAAATGCCGAACGGGAATATTCATAAAAAGGAATTCAGTCCAGAACCGCCGGATGGCCGCGACCTCTCGAAGGAGCGCATCCTGCTGCATTGCTGCTGCGCCCCATGCTCGACCGCCATCATCGAATGGATGGTCGGCAAGGGCTTGCGTCCGGGAATATTCTTCAGCAACTCCAACATCGTCCCTTTCCGGGAATATTCCATCCGCCGTGACGAATTGGTCCGCTATGCCGCCGCCCACGGCTTGGAAACCATTGATGATGAATATGATCACGCCGCTTGGCTGGCCTTTGTCCGTCAGCTGGAAACCTCTCCTGCCGCCGGCCAGACTCTTCCTGTCGTCAAGCGGACTTCTCCGGCAGCCGAGCGAGCATTTCGGGTCGCTGAGCCTTCCTCGCTGGTCGCTGAGTGTCCATCATTGGCCGCAGAGCGTTCTTCACCGGTCGCTGGGCATACGGCTCCGGTCGCTGAGCCTGTCGAAGCAACTGGTGCCTTGGTTCGACAAGCCTCCCCAATCATCGAATCGCACGAATCTTTGATTGAAAGGTCCCTTCGACAAACTCAGGGACCGAAGACTGGGCCTATAGGGCCGGAGACAAATCCTCAGGAACCGATCATCCGCATCGCAGACATGCCGGAGCGCGGTCCACGCTGCCTTGAGTGCTTTAAGTTCCGCCTCCTTCGCGCTGCCAGGTACGCTGCCACTCATGGTTACACCCTCCTGACCACAACTTTGGCCTCCTCCCGTTGGAAGGATCTTGGTCAAGTTGATGCTGCCGGTCGTTGGGCCTGCGAAACAGTCAATTCGTCTCTGCTCACATCGGGCGGTGATCTGTTGGCTGCACCTTGCCCAGATGTTGTTTTTGATAATGCTAAAGCAACCAAGTTTTTGGAGAAGTCAGGAGAAGAGGTTCGCCATCGATGCGGACATACCGCATATCCGATAGCCTCTGATTCTGGATCTTCAACTCAGAGCCCAATGTCCCATGTCCGGTGGTGGAATCAGAACTGGCGCAGAGGTGGCCTTCAGGAACGCCGTAACGCCTTGATAAAGGAATGGGAAATGTACAACCAAACCTTCTGCGGCTGCGAGTTTTCAAAACAGCTTCTGATTACCTGAAGTTGGTTTTGCGGTGCGTGGAAAGGTCCCTTCTGCGCACAAGAGTTCATTAAATGCTCTTCCGTGCGTGGGAACAACCTTTTCACTCACGATTGTGTGTTTATTGGTGCTACTCGTTTTTACTCATGGCATCCTTTCAGGATCCTTCTTTGGGTGCGAAACTTGTCCTTTAGCCCCTGAACTGCTTTCCGTTGCTTATCGGGGTGCGAAACAAGTTAGTTTGCCCCCGGATGATGATCCAGGGTCGTTGTCGGGTGCGGAATCTCGCCTCTCGCCCCCGAGCGGCTATTTCTTGTACAGGGCGAAGAGCGCGGAACCGGAGCCAGACATCGAGGCATAGACAGCGCCGGAGTCGTAGAGTGACTGCTTGATGGCCGCCAGCTCCGGATGAGCCTTGAAGACAGTGGCCTCGAAATCGTTGACCAGATTGTTTTTCCATTCGGTGACCGGCAATTCCAGCACGGTTTTCAAATCAGCCAATCCTGCGGAATCCGCAGATGACTCAATGGCAGAGGATACTTGGCGGCATGGCCGGTCACTGAGCCTGCCGGAGTGACATTCCCCTGATCGGTCACTGAGCCTGTCGAAGTGACTTTCCCGAGGAACAATCCCCTTATAAGCCTCCGCTGTGGAGACCGCAACCCCTTCCGGGATAAGCACTTTGACTTCATATCCAGATAAGTCAATCTCATAAGGCTCAAGGATTTCCCCTCGCCCGGACCCGATCATCGGACGGTTGAACACAAAGAAAGCACAATCGCTGCCAAGTCTGGAGGCATATTCAGAAAGACTCTGATCTGATAGGCCAAGTCCGCAAAGTTCATTCAAAGCCTTGAGGGTAAAAGCCGCGTCAGCCGATCCTCCGCCAAGTCCAGCTCCAACGGGAGCCGTCTTTTCCAGAAATATCTTGACTGGTGGCAGGTCAAAATCCTGTGCCAGAATGCAGTAAGCTTTTGAACACAGATCTTTGAGCGGATCCCAGTCCACACCCTCCTCTCGTGCGATAGTGATCATCAGTTTCCCGTCCTCGGATATTCCTTGAACCAATCTGCCATCCTCTGATGAGGTTACATTTCCAGAGAGAACAGCTCCTTCTGTGGCTGATTCATGGAGGTCGGTTGGTTCGACAGGCTCACCAACCGATGCTTCTTGTTGGTCGCTGAGCTTGTCGAAGCGCCCGTCCTTGTCACCATATTTCGCGAACAAATCTGCTGAAGTTCGGCTGTAGTCATCTCCGGTGATGATCTCAAGAGTGTCTCCGAAATCAAAGCATGGCACAAACAGCGTCTCGATGTCGTGAAATCCATCGGCACGCTTCCGCAGGACACTAAGTCCCAGATTCAGTTTGACATTCGTCTTGACAATCATATTCTTATGCGAAGCTGCGGATGGCACTCTCGACGAGTTCAGCGATGGCGGGGCGGCTGAGGTCTCCATCGGTGGCATCTTCCGGGATGGTCTCAAGGACGGGAGCCACGAAGGAGATCATCTGCAAGACCTTGGCCTCTTCCTCCGGGATGCCTCTGGAACGCATGTAGAACTGCTCGTCCTCGTTCAGTTTCCCGACGGTGGCACCGTGCGAACACTTCACGTCATCGGCGTAGATTTCCAGCCGAGGTTTGGAGTTGACTCTGGCCGTGTCGGAGAGCAGGATGTTGTGGTTCTCCTGAAACGCCTCGGTTCTCTGGGCGTCGGGCGCGATCACGATCTTGCCGAAGAATCCACAGCGGGCTTCTCCGGTAGCCAACCCGTTGAATGTCTGCCAGGAACGGCAGTCTCCGGTGCGGTGATGCATCGTGATGTCGAACGTCACGTCATCGTGGCTGGAACAGAGGTATATTCCTGAAAGCCGTACCTCGGAATGCGCCCCTGTCAGATCGATCGTCAGAGGAATCCGCGCCGAGACTCCCGGCAGCACAATCACTGTCAGATCCAGCGCCGCGTCCGCGCCCACTTCGATGTTGGACGGAATGCTGGACAAGCCGGTCACTTCGACAGGCTCAGTGACCAAATCAGAGGTTGGCTCGGTGATAGATTCCGTGGCCGTCTCAGTGAACGTTTTGACGGTTGGTGAGCCTGTCGAACCAACCACCGCTCCAATGCAATCTGGATTAGCTCCGGTGGCAACATCTGCGGAGCCGAGCACAAAGACTTTACGAATATGCTCTCCGTCAGCGACCTTCATTCCCGGCACAATGGGCGAAGGAATATAATTGCCGTGGTCTATGTTTTTAGAACTGTTCAAAGCCATCCTTTTCAATCTTGTCTATCAGTTCGTAACCTCCGGTGGCCACGATGCGGCCGTCCTTCAGGACATGCACGACATCCGGCCTGACATATTCAAGAAGCTTCTGGTAGTGGGTGATGACAATCGCTGACTTTTCCGGAGTGTGCAGCGCGTTCACTCCGTCGGCCACGATCTTGAGCGCGTCCACGTCCAGTCCGCTGTCCGTCTCGTCAAGGATCGCGAGGGTCGGATCGAGCATCGCCATCTGGAAGATCTCGTTCCTCTTTTTCTCTCCGCCGGAGAAGCCGACGTTGACCTCACGCTTGGCGAACTCTGGCTTCATCTGCACGAAAGCCATCTTCTGCTTCATAAGCTTCAGAAAATCACCGGCTTTCATCGGTTCCTTCCCCTGTGCCTTCAGTTTCGAGTTGATGGCTGTTTTCATGAAGTTGGTGATGGACACGCCCGGAATCTCAATCGGGTACTGGAAGGACATGAAGAGTCCTGCCCAGGCCCTTTCCTCTGGCTTCATCGCCAGAAGATCCTTGCCGTCGAACTCTATGGAGCCAGCGGTGACCTCATAGTTCGGTTTGCCGGTCAGGACCGAGGACAGGGTGCTTTTGCCGGCCCCGTTCGGCCCCATCACAGCGTGAATCTCACCGCGATGGATCTCAAGGTTGATGCCCTTGAGGATCTCCTTGTCTCCGACGCTGGCGTGCAGATCGGTTATTTTCAGTAATATGTCTGTCATATTCATTATATTTTGCGTGGAGACTATGCTCCTCGTTATCAATCTTTTACGTTGTTCCCTTTGGTAGGAATCCACTAAAGGGAAATGCGTAAATCGCTCACCTTTAGTCAGTTGCTATCCACGGCTACCTCTCCTCCTTGTACAGCCGGTACCAGGTCCAGAGGGACCAGATGCCGTTGAGCAGGTACAGGGCGCTGACGATCGGCATGAAGATGAGTCCGGCGCTGATGTAGAGGGTGATGTTCGTGATGTTCACCACCAGCCACACGATCCAGCAGTCCCACTTCTTTTGGGCGGAAAGGAACTGCGCGAGAAGCGTCAGCATCAATCCGAACGAATCCAGCCACGGAGTCGGGTCGGGTGTGAATATGTCCGTGAACCAGCTGGTGCCCAACTTGCTGAGGACGAATCCCCAGACGGCGCCTGCCAGAACCACGACTGTGAGAGCCATGCACCAGTCCCGCATCGAAAGCCGTGTGACTTTCAGGGCCGAATTGTCTTTTGAACTCTGTTCTTCCGGCCTCGGATGTGTCCATCTCCAGTGCCCGAAAGCGTTGATTCCGAACGCAACCGGCTGGAGAAGCATCGCTGAGTACAAGTGCCTCTGCCAGAATAGCGCGAACAGCAGGATGTTGTATAAGTAGCCGACCCAGAAGTTGTACTTGCTGTTGCGCCCGGCCAGCACCACGCAGGTAAGCCCCGCGATGACCCCGATCAGCTCCAGAAAGCTCACTCCCGTTCCGCCTAATGTGAACGCAATGTTTTCTATATCAAAGAATTTCATAAAATTTATTCATTAACCCACCGACCCTTCAAGTGAAACCTGAAGCAGCTTGGTGGCTTCGACAGCGAACTCCATCGGGAGACGGGAAAGCACCTCGTGGGCGTAGCCGTTGACAATCAGGCCGACCGCATCCTCCGGTCCGAGGCCTCTCTGGTTGCAGTAGAACAGCTGCTCGTCGCTGATCTTCGAGGTTGTGGCCTCGTGCTCCACGATGGCCGTAGGATTCGCGCTCTGGATGTCCGGAAACGTGTGCGCCCCGCACTGAGAGCCGATCAGAAGGCTGTCGCACTGCGAATAGTTGCGCGCCCCGGTGGCCCCAGCGTTCATCCGGACCAGACCACGGTAACTGTTCTGGCTGTGACCCGCTGATATTCCTTTACTTACGATCCGGCTCTTAGTGCCGCGCCCGATGTGGATCATCTTTGTGCCGGTGTCCGCCTGCTGGTAGTTGTTCGTCACGGCGACCGAGTAGAACTCCGACGAGGAGTAGTCGCCTTTCAGGATAGTGGAAGGGTACTTCCAGGTGATCGCCGAACCGGTCTCGACCTGCGTCCAGCTGAGATGCGAGCCGCTGCCTTTGCATATTCCCCTCTTGGTCACGAGGTTAAGGATGCCTCCGCGACCCTGCGCGTCTCCAGGGTACCAGTTCTGCACTGTTGAATATTTCACGTCGGCGTCTTTCTCGACCACGATCTCTACCACCGCCGCATGCAGCTGGTTCTCGTCACGCATAGGAGCCGTGCAGCCCTCCATGTAGCTCAGCTGCGACCCCTCGTCCGCCACGATGAGTGTCCTTTCGAACTGCCCTGTGCCTTTCGCGTTGATTCTGAAGTAGCTGGAAAGTTCCATCGGGCATTTGACTCCTTTGGGAATATAGCAGAAACTGCCGTCGCTGAAGACTGCCGAGTTGAGCGCCGCGAAGAAATTGTCTCCCACAGGCACCACCGAGGCGAGATATTTCCGCACAAGATCCGGATGCTCCTTTACGGCTTCCGAGAAACTGCAGAATATGATTCCCTTCTCCGCCAGCGAAGCCCTGAATGTTGTAGCCACAGAGACCGAGTCGAAGACCGCATCGACGGCCACGACACCGGCCAGAGCCTCGCGCTCCCTCACCGGAATGCCCAATTTCTCGAACGTCTCCTCCAGCTTCGGGTCGATCTCCTTCGGGCGCTCCGAATTCTTCTTCGGGGCTGCGTAGTAGATGATGTCCTGAAAATCAATCTTAGGCATGTCCAGGTGACCCCACTCTGGCATCTCCATCCTCTGCCACTTCCTGAAAGCATCTAGCCGGAATTCCAGCATCCATTCCGGCTCCTCCTTGAGCCGCGAGATGGTGCGTATGATGTCCTCGTTCAGCCCCTTGGGGATGAAGTCCTGGCCGACCTCCGTGACGAAGCCCTCCTTGTACTCCTGCCTGGTGACCTCTTTGATTATCTTGTCTTCTTCCTTGATGTCCATTATCGTTTTTCCTCATTATGACTGCTTTTCTGTCACAAAAGCGATTTTGTGGATTGAATTATACAAAGATAGCATATTTTATCGGACTTATGCACTTTAGGCTTGCTCGTAGTAATGCACAGCCTACGTGGTCTTGTTATGGATTACAAGTACAAAGTGTAGAGTCACGCATATCAATGAACATCATATAGTCTCTAACAAGCAAGCTTTTCATAGACAATGAAGAGGTCAAATGTCAATCGAAAACGCCACCGAAGCACTCACGGGAGACGAAAAGAGGGAAAATCGTTTCCCAAGAGTGCGGGATGCACTCTTGAGGAGCATTTGGGGCTGTAAGTGTTACCGAAGGAATCTAGAGCAAGCCTAAAATACATGGGTCCATATTTTAGAAGCTGTTTTGATTTGTTTGTTTGAAGTTTTGAGAGTGAAAAACTTCAGTTTTGACCGCTTCTTCCAAGGAGGATAGCGGTGCTATCTGACTGAAGAAGCGGGAAAAAAATGAAGATTATTTCACCTCAAAGAACATTTCAAATAAATCAAAACAACTTCTTATTCCATAAGAAAAGTGTATTTTTGTACAAGAGGATTATTAATTTTTCGAATATATGAACGCATTTGGACGGAATTTCAGGGTGGAGATCTTCGGGGAGTCGCATGGAGCGGCTATCGGAGTGGTTGTGGATGGAGTCAAGCCGGGGATTGAACTTTGTGTTGAGGACTTTATGCCGGACATCCTTCGGCGTAAGAGCGGGGCGAAAGGCACCACGCCACGCATCGAGGCGGACGAGCCGGAGATCCTCAGCGGAGTGTTTGAAGGGCACACAACGGGAGCGCCAGTCGCGATCATATTCAGAAACAACAACACCCGGTCTTCTGACTATGAGGCCTTGAAGGCGGTTCCGCGTCCCGGTCACGCTGACTATGTCGCTTCTGTCAAGTGGAACGGATTCAACGATCCTCGTGGAGGTGGACATTTCTCCGGCAGGATAACCCTTCCGCTTGTCGCCGCCGGGGTCATTGCCAAGAAAATGCTCCCTGCGATTTGTTGTAAGGCTGATTTGGTAGAGATTGGAGGGGAGGCCGACAAGTCAAAGTGGGACAATCTTCTGGGCAGAACAGCCAAGGAAGGCGACTCGCTCGGTGGCATAGTCGAATGCCGGATAACCGGTGTTCAAGCCGGTCTTGGAGAACCGTTCTTCGATTCGGTGGAGTCTCTGATTTCCCATGCTGTGTTCTCCATCCCCGGGGTCCGCGGAATAGAATTCGGTGACGGTTTCGCAGCAGCGCGGATGAAAGGCTCGGAACACAATGATCCTCTTGAACTTAAAGGCGGTGCCGTGACTGTGGTCAAGAACGGTTCCGGCGGAGTCAACGGCGGCATCACGAACGGTTCCCCGATAGTCTTCCGCATTGCTTTCAAACCGACCTCCAGCATCTCCAGGTCCCAGACCACCCTCAACGTAAAGACCGGAGAGCAAACCACCCTCAACGTCCCCGGCCGCCACGATGTCTGCTTCGCCCTCCGCACCCCCGTCATCATCGAGGCCGTCACCGCCATCGTCCTCGCCGACCTTGCTGCGGTCCGTGGCATTTAATAGGTTGATAATGGGCGGTCAATAATGATGTTTCTGTCCCGAATCAGGCGCCGGAACATCATTGTTTTCGCTTGAATGCCAATGTGTTAACTGCCACGGTTCCTACTCGGCTAGTTTAATCTTAGGCAACTTATTATTTGCCGCCCACTAAACGTAGAATATGGATGGACTTTTACAGAAGTGGTGTCATATACATTGGGATAAACACATAACCGTTTTCCTCTTTATAATCTAGAGTATGAATTATGTATGAAGTATGAAGCTGTCCTTTGAATTTTTCACGGAATTTTGCTAGTGACGAAAAGGCGGAGTATTTGCCGGACTTCACTTCCAAGGGGCTAATATTATGTGCGTTGGTCAGTGTCGGTTTTTCAACAAGGAAATCGACCTCCATCCTATCCTCGGCGACCGTCGAGTAATTGCTGTAGAAATACAAAGAGTGGCCATTTGCTACAAGCATCTGAGCGACAATATTTTCCATTAGCATTCCCTCGTTGATTTCCAACTTGCCAAGAAGAAGTTTCTGATACAACTCTTCTCCTTGGATGGCTTTATCATCGAATGCGTGGGAAATCAAGAGTCCTGTGTCACCCATGTAGCATTTGAAAGTCTGGTCATCTCTTTTCAGCCTCATGCCAACCTGAGGTTCTGTGACACCATAGCAGATATTCACAAAACGTGCGTCTTGCAGCCACATAAATGATGACTCGTAGCTTCTATACCTTGCACCTTCACCTAAACTTGCAAGGCGAAACTTTTTTTCGTGTTTCTGTAGTTCCCCGGGAATCTGATCCCACACGGCTTTGACTTTTTCTGTGTAACCCTTGACATGCTTGTCAATGCTACGACGGTATAATGCCAAAATATCCCGCTTCACGATGTCCACTCTTCGGAATATTCCCGTTTCCACAAACTCTTTTACTGCTTGAGGCATTCCTCCAACGATGAGATATTGCCGAAATAAGGTCATCGCTTTACGGTGCATCGGTCCAAGCTGGCACCGATTCTCGAAACACGTCTTGATGAACGGCATGGTCATCTCGTCTCCCAGTGCCCACAAAAACTCCTCAAAATCCATTGGAAACATTTGAAGAGGTCTTTCTTCAGATGGTAGCAGAATGTCTTCCGTGTTCTCATTGATGCTTACAAGAGACCCAGTTTCTATGTAGTCATATCGTCCGTCTGCGACAAGGTGTTTGATGGCTTGTCGCGCCATAGGATATTTCTGAACCTCATCGAAAATGATCAACGACTTTCTCTCATACAACTGAACGCCTGCGACATTTTGTAAGAAGAGAAGAAAAGTATCTGTTTCATTCAGGTATTCATCAAAGACTTCTTTCATGGATTTGCTGATGTGTGCAAAATCCACAAGAATATATGACTTATACTCATTCTTGGCGAACTCTTCCACTATAAAACTCTTTCCCACCCGTCTGGCACCCTCTATTAGGAGAGCAACCTTTCCTTTCTCTTCATTTTTCCACCTTAAAAGGGAATCATATATCTTTCTTTTCATAAATCATTGTTTCTTAGGAACAAAAATAATATACTTGCACCAAACAAACAAATTTATAGAGAGTATTATGCACCAAACTTAGATTTTTGCAATGGCATAGTTGCACCAAACTGAGAAATTTAATCTAGGCGAGAAGATAAGGTTCCCGTCCTGCTACCTTGCTCCTTTGCGTCAGTTGCAGTCACTGACCTTCCCTGAGAATGG
>DJRG01000011.1:12268-27998 GCA_002438845.1 Bacteroidales bacterium UBA6366 | reverse complement strand
CGGACACCTCATCGGAGATGGAGGCCGGCCACGGGAGAGTGGAAGAGAGAGTCTGCCGGATAGCCGCCGCCGAGAGCATGGAGGACGAGGCTGTCCTATCCAAATGGCCAGGCATCAGGACCGTTGTGGAGGTGACCTCAACCGTGACCACGCCCGAAGGAACGGCCTCCTCCGTAAGGCACTACATCAGCGACGAGGACCATCCGCACGCGGCGTACTACGCAATGCTCGCAAGAGGGCACTGGGGCATAGAGAACCAACTTCACTGGCATCTGGACGTAACATTCAAGGAGGACGCATGCCGCGCCAGGAAAGGCTTCGCGGCACAGAATCTCTCCACCGTCAGAAAGCTGGCTCTCCAGATTGTCAAGGCACATAGCGACAAGAGAAGCATACGGAAAAGACTGTTCAGGGCATCACTCTCACAGGATTATCTTCTGGAACTGCTTAGGGGCGCTAAAATTTGATGCGGTTGCCCTGATGTTTCCTCTTCCTTTCTTGTGCGTTTATGATTTTTTCTATAACTTGCCACTGATTATCAGTGAGGTTGGTTTAATACATCTTCATAACTTAACTGTCTTATAATTATAAAGTTATGAAAATTTATTCAATTAAAACAACTGATAATCAATTATTTATAAGATACATAACAAAATTTTTGATTCATTTCAAAACAGCTTCTAAATTAGCACAATTTGTTAAATTTGTAGTCCACAAATTGTTTTGAATTAATAACTAAAGAGATATTATCAATGAAAAAAGCTTTTTTGATTCTCATGGCTGTCATGATGTCACTGCCGTTCAACGCGTCAGCCAAGAAACACAAGACCGCTGACATCAAAGTGATTTCCTACAACATCCGTGTCGGGACGGCGAAGGACGGGACCAATTCCTGGGAATACCGTTATCCTGCGTCAGCAATGATGATTGCGGATCAGAAACCGGACATCTTCGGGCTTCAGGAAGCCATGGACTTCCAGTTCAAGTACCTTGAGGAATATTGCCGTGGCTACAAAGGCATCGGCGTGGGACGCGAGGACGGAAAGCACAAGGGCGAGCACATGGCCATCTTCTACAACAAAAAAGCCATCAAGCTTATCAAATGGGGCACGTTCTGGCTTTCAGAGACTCCGGAGGAGCCTTCAAAAGGCTGGGACGCCGCCTGCTTCCGCTCCGCGACATGGGCTTTGATGAAGGACAAGGCCAGCGGCAAGAAGTTCTACTATGTCAACACCCATCTTGATCACATGGGCTGGGAGGCTCGCAAGAACGGGCTGAAACTCATTGTGGACAGGATAGGAAGCATCAACCCGGAGAACTATCCGATGATCCTAACCGGAGACTTCAACATGAGGATAGACCGTCCGGAGTTCGATGATCTGAAGAAAGTCATGAGCAACGCCCGTGAGGTGGCCGTCAAGACCGATCACCACAACACCTATAACGGTTGGGGCAAGGCTCCGGATGACGAGATCATCGACTACATCTGGTTCAAGGGATTCAGCAGTTGCACTGAATATGAGACCATCATAAAGCCGTACATGGAAAGAGCGTTCGTCTCCGACCACTACCCGATCAAGGCGACGTTGATTTTCTAAGCCTGATGGCGATGACAAACACGAGCATATTCATGATGAAAAGGATGATCACATTCGTCGTGGCCGCTTCCTTGGCGGTTACAGCCTTTGCGCAGGGTGCGCTCAGAATTGATTCCCCGGAACGGAACGGCATGGAGCCAAGGAAACTCGCCCGTGTGGACAGGGTCATCGAAGACGCAATCTCGGCCAAGGAAGTTCCCGGGGCCGTCCTCTCTGTGGTAAGGGACAACCGCATCGTCTACCTGAAAGCCTACGGCAACAAATCCGTGGTGCCGACAGTGGAGCCGATGACGACGGAAACTCTCTTCGACCTCGCGTCAGTCAGCAAGTGCGTGGGCACGACTCTCGCCTTCATGCAATTGATAGAGAACGGGTACGTACGCCTCACCGACAATGTGGACAGGTATATTCCCGGTTTCAAGCCATGGACGGATCCGGAAAGCGGCGAGACCGTTGACATCACCGTCAGAGACCTTTTGTCACACACCTCCGGACTGACCCCTTACATCAACGCCGAGACGTTTGTCAAGGAATATGGAGGAAACAACCCGGAGAAAATGGAATGGTACATCGCCACCAAGGTAAAGAGGAACTTCCGTCCAGGCACCGACTTCATGTACAGCTGCCTGAATTTTGTCACCCTGCAACGGATCCTGGAAAGAGTCACCGGAGAAAAACTTTATGAATATGCCCAAAAACATGTCTTCGATGTCCTCGGGCTGAAGCACACCTGCTATTTCCCGTTGATCTACCCCCCTGCTGTCAGCAACTCAGCCGAATTGGCCGGCCTCTGCGCCCCGACCGAGGTGCAGGCGGACGGGAAGCCGTTGGTGGCACAGGTCCACGACCCGATGGCGCGCATTATAATGGGCGGCAACTCGGGCAATGCCGGAGTGTTCTCAAACGCCGAGGATCTCTCCGTGATCTGCGCCGCGATCATGAACGGTGGCGCGCTTAAAGACAAAAACGGCCACACGCTTGAATCCACCAGAATCCTTAGCCCGATGACAGTCAGGCTGATGGCGACAATCCCCCCACAGAACGATCCTTCCGTAGGACGGGCTCTCGGCTGGGACAAGAAGAGTTCCCACAGCGGGCCGCGAGGAGACCTTTTCAATCCGGAGACCACAATCATGCACACCGGCTACACAGGGACCTCTGTCGTGATCGACATGGAAAGCAAGACTGCCGTCGTGCTGTTGACCCATAGGGTTCACCCGGAAGACAAAGGCGGCGTGGGGCGGCTGCGCGCCCTCGTGGCCAACATCGTGGCCGGTTCAATCATCCAGAGGAACTGAAATATGACCACTCGCCATCTCCGGCGAGCCTGTCGGATTCACTGTCAGATAGTTCAGCGACTTAGGCGGTTGGCCGGGCCCATGGTTCGACCAGACTCGCCAACCAACCCAAGCACACAGCGGAGATTCCTCTAAAGAACCTTTTTAAGCGATCAGACTACGGGAGGGCCGGGCGGAGGATGTCAGCGATCGCAGAGGTTTCGATGAGGAAGCCGTCGTGACCGTATGGAGTCTCAATCTGGTGGTAGCTGGAACCGGGAATCAAAGCGGAGAGAGGTTTCATGTCTTCCGGCGGGAAGAGCTCATCGGAGGACATGCAGATGAAGGTGCAATCGGACTCAATTTCAGACAGAGCCTTTGCGACACCTCCTCGGCCACGGCCCACATTGTTGCTGTCAACCTCGTCACAGACATAGAGATAGGAATATGCGTCCCAGTCCTTGACGAACTTTGAGGTCTGGTGACGGTAGTAGGATCCGACCTTGCCGGCGAACACGGTGTCGTCGCTGTCCTCGTTCTGTTTGAAAAGGCCTTCCTCGCAGCGGTAAGTCAGCAGGGCTATGGCACGGGCAGCCTTCAGACCTTCCATGCCACCGTTAAGGTCACGGTGCTCCTTGAAGGTAGGATCGGCAAGGAGAGCCATGCGGCTGGCGGCGTTGAATCCGGCGAGCCAGGGGGTCACACGGGCGCCTGTGGCGATAAAGAATATCTTTCCGAATATGCCGGGGCGCGTCACAGCCCACTCAAAGGACATGAATCCACCCATGGATGTACCGATAAGAAGATCAATCTTTTCTATTCCAAGATGTTGCCTCAGAAGATCAAAGGCACGGACAGTGTCCCTGACCGTAACACGAGGAAACTCGAAATAGTAGGGCTTCCCAGTTTTCGGATTCATGGACGCCGGGCCGGACGAGCCACAGGCCGAGCCAAGGACATTGGCACAGATCACGAAATATTTCTCGGTGTCAATCAGTTTGCCGGGACCGACCAACGCCGGCCACCAGGTTCCCTCCGGATCCGAATCCGCGGTAAGGGCATGGCAAAGCCAGATGACTTTCCTGCCACGAGTATACCCTAAAGGCGAAGTGTGGTATGTAATCTCCAGATTGTCAATACTTCCACCTGCCTCGAACTCAAATGTTCCGTTGTGTTTATAAATGTGCTTGATCATTCTCTTTCAATGGTGTGAATGAATATCCCTTCCTGCGAAGCTCCCTGATGAGCCCGGGAAGTTTGTCGTAGAATTTGTCAGTTCTGGCCAGATCCGTGCCGAAATGGATCAACATGATGTGGCCGTTAAGGCCGTTTGGATCCGTCCTTTCATATTCCCAAATCCTGTTGAGAATTTCCTTGCTGCTGAAGTAGCGGCTCATTCCGGGCGTGGTGTAGTCGCCGTTGGTGAGAGTTCCGGGGGTGTAGTTGATCACTTGAAGACCAAGTTGGCGGGCCCAGGAGGAGATTGTCGAGTTGTAGTGCTCGTAAGGAGGAATGAAGTATGGAGCGTCAGTGACGCCGAACTCACGCAGCACCTTGTAGCTCTTGAGCATGTCCTCGTTGAATTCCTGCTTCGTCACCAACAGGGAATCCCGCTTGCCCCATGGGGCATAGAGCAGATGCCCGTAAGAGTGGCTTCCTACATAATGTCCTTCCGCAATAAGTCGTCGGACTACATCCGGATACATCTCGAAAAACTCACCCGTGAAGAAGAATCCGCCCTTTATGTTGTACTTCCGCAGAGTTGAGATGATCCTCTCCGCTCCGTCAGCCTTGTCGGCGGCCGTGAACACAAAGTCTATGTGCTTGACTGAAGGGTCGGTTCTGATTATTCCACCGTCTTGGTAGATGTTATTGTCTGTAAGAGCCGTGATGGAATCGGCGTGGACACTTTGGCTTGCGCCCCTATCGCTTCGCGACCCTATCCGGGTGAATGGGGCGCAAACCAAAGTGTCCCTGCCGCCTTCGTGCGAGGTATCGGTTTCCTTCGCGGAAAGCGCGGAAGCATTGGACTTTGCCGTCCATTCGCCCGGATAGGGTCGCGAAGCGACAGGACGGCAAAGTCCAATGCTTCCGTGCGCCCATTCCGAATAAACCCTCCCCTCCCGCTGATAGTAGGACAGCGGGAATGTCAGCGAAGCGGTGCCGTCCATTGTTGGCTCATTGGTGGAATAGTCGTGCGTGCTGTCATGGTAGACAAGATCGCCCGGCTGGAACTCTTCGTAGTTGATCCCGCCATCCGTGCGGATTCCGAGAAGGCTGCCGAAAATGGTTGCGTACACAGGACCGTCAACCAGACCGCCGGTGGTGTTGCCCATCTTGTAGTTGATGATGAAAGAATGAGGCTGAGTCGGGAATATTCCACCCTTCGGCAATTCCGCGATCATGCTCACACCCCAAGGGTTGCATCCCAGAAGCCAGTCACGCAAAGAGCCTTCCATCTCCTGATAGGCCGTGTCGCCGGTCAGATCACGATAAAGGATGCATTGGGTCAACATCGCCGTGGTCAGGTTGTTGGAACACCATATTCCAGGGACACCGAACATGAACGGATGATTCTTTCCACGCTCATAGACACGCCGGATGCCCGAACGCATATTCCTGATGAACTCCTCTGACACCTTGCCGCCGAAGTTCTTCGCGATGCGGTAATGACCCATATTCATAAAAGGATACCACTGGTAGTGACGGGCGCTGTCGGCTCCCATCCAAGGAGTCACAGGCTCGCGGCGGGCATATTCAATGGCTTCCGTCCGATACTTCCTGTCTCCGGTGCGGCGGAACATCTCACAGGCAGCCAACTCCATGTCGTCCACCCAGTTGTCCTCCTCATAGATGTATGGAGAAACCACCGAGGCGGTCTGGCAGACACCAGGTTTGGCGACTCCTGCGTCATAGGCAGCCTGCGCCTTCGCCCCGATCCTCTCAGCGAACTCCGGATAGAACGGCTTCAGGATCTCGGAGCCGAGAGCGAAGTCAGAGGCGAACTTACCTGCGGTGCTCGCGACGCCTGTGGTCTTGTTCATGTCCCCGCGCCGGCCTCTCTGCTGAGGCTCGCCGGAGCAGAACCAGACAGGTCTGAATTCTCCTTTACCCCAACCATAGTCAGCCTTATCATCGCACGGGACACGCATCCCGACATGGTCACGGTCGTCCGCGATCTGATTGTACATCTCTCCCGGCTCCGGATTCATCTTGTCCAGCCACTTAAGCCCCCAATAGATCTCATCCACGATGTCCGGAATCCCGTTACGCCCAGGAGTCCCGTCAGCCAAATGATTGTCCGAGAAAGCTTCCGGGTTGCTTTGGTAAGCGAACATCATCTGGTAAATGGCGTTTGCCGAGGTGGTCGTGTACTGGAGACAATCCGAAGCGTCGTGCCATCCGCCCGTCACGTCAAGGAATGTGCTATCTTTTTGAGGGTCAGGATGCCCGACGATGATCCCGTCCTTGCGGTGACAGCTGTCCTTGAAGAAAGGATTCCAGCCGCAACGCTGTTGGCGCATGTAGTTCAGAACGAAATCAGCGGCCCCGTCATAAACCTTTTCATTTATCGGGAATATCTCCGAACTGGTCTCGCCACCCGATGACAACACTTTTATATAATAGGCGCCGTTCGCCCGCAAGGCACTGAAGTTCAGTCGGCAAGTAGTCTTCATCTGTCCAAGCGCCCCTTTTGGCTCTACCACGTCAGACCTCAAAGCGATCCCGCCGGTAAAGGCGTCCACCAATTCAAAACCTTCGACCCGCACGGTCTCATCACTCATAAAGACCGCGACCTTGGTGGCTTCCGGCAGGTAACCTATCTGGTTGATCCTGACCCAAGAGCCGGCGAAAGCCTGGACGGCGGCCAAAGCCAGTACCGCTACGGAAATCAATCTTTTCATTATCCCGAGTTTTATTCTGATGACCTCAAAAACCAATGAATATGTTCTTAAGGATGCAAATTTAGGAAAATTCGCCGTCCAAAATGTAGAAAATGCTTACTTTTGCGAAAACAGAACCGCAGGAATGGAATATTCAAACATAAGAATAGGCAACGGCTACGATGTGCACGCCCTCAAGGAAGGACTGCCGATGTGGCTTTGCGGCATACAGATCGAAAGCGAGACAGGATTTGTGGCGCATTCGGACGGTGATGTGGCGATCCATGCGCTCTGCGACGCGCTCCTCGGAGCGGCCTCGCTCGGAGACATCGGGCTGCACTTCCCGGACAACGACGACAGATGGAAGGGCATCGACAGCAAACTGCTTCTGAAAGAAGTGATAAGACTGGTAAGAGCCAAGGGCTACGAACTGGGCAACACCGACATCACGATAGCGTTGCAGGCCCCGAAACTGCGTCCGTACATAGACTCCATGCGTTCCACACTTGCGGAGGTGATCGGAACAGACGCCGACAACATCTCCGTCAAAGCCACTACCACGGAACGCCTTGGCTTCGTCGGACGGAAAGAAGGTTGTGAGGTCTGGGCGACAGTCTTAATAACGAAGGTCTGAAACGCCACGTCCAGATTGCGACAACAACCTTAGAATATAAAAAACAAATTCAGCATATAATCAAAACACCGATATGAGCCCTTTATCAGTCATACTCACAGCTCTGGCTTATTTCGTCGTGATGTTCACCGTGTCATGGATTTCCTCTCGCAACGCAGACAACGCCGGATTTTTCAACGGAGGCCGGAAGGCTCCGTGGTGGATCGTGGCGATCGCAATGCTCGGGGCTCCGATGTCCGGAGTCACCTACGTCTCCGTGCCGGGAATGGTCGGAGTGGGAGGCACGGCCATGGGCTACATACAGATGGTGCTTGGATTCTTCGTCGGCTACATAATCATCGCCTTTGTCCTCACACCTATATTCTTCAAGATGAATATGGTGTCGATCTACCAATATCTTGATGACAGGTTCGGGGTCTCCTCACACAAGACCGGAGCGTGGTTCTTCTTCATCTCCAAGATCCTGGGGGCCGCGGTCAGGCTGTTCCTCGTCTGCGTGACGCTTCAGCTGATGATCTTCGAGCCGCTCCATCTGCCGTTCATCCTGAACGTGGTCATATCCATGGCGATCGTGCTCCTCTACACATTCAGGGGAGGTGTGAAATCCGTGATCTGGACAGACACCTTGAAGACGGTCTGCATGATCGTGTCCATCGTGCTGGCGATTGTGTTCATAGCCAAGGACCTGGGGCTGAACTTATCAGGCGTGGTGCAGACAGTGCGTGAGAGTGCATATTCAAAGATGTTCTTCTTTGACGACGTGAATCATCCTGAATATTTCTGGAAACAGTTCCTGGCGGGCGCTTTCACCGTGATCGCCATGACTGGTCTGGACCAGGACATGATGCAGCGCACACTGAGCAGCCGCAACGCCAAGGATTCGCAGAAGAACCTCATTACCAGCGGTCTGCTACAGATTCCTGTGATATTTCTGTTCCTTTGCCTGGGAGTGCTTCTGTACCTGTTCGCTGATCAGAAAGGCATCTCCGAGGTCGGTGACACACTGTTCCCGGCCGTGGCGACAGGCGGTTATCTGCCGGCAATCGTGGGTGTGCTGTTCGTGATCGGCCTCGTGTCATGCGCGTTCGCGGCGGGAGGTTCGGCTCTGACGGCGCTGACCACGTCGTTCACGGTGGACATCATCGGCACCAAGGGAAAGAGCGAGGAGCAGGTGACCTCAGTCAGGAAAAAGGTGCATTTGCTGATGGCGTTCCTGATGGGAGTCGTGATCTTCGTCTTCTATCTGCTGAACACGAAATCGGCCATTGACGCGGTTTACAAGCTCGCGAGCTACACCTACGGGCCGATCCTGGGAATGTTCGCGTTCGGGATATTCACGAAAAAGAAAGTCAACGACAAGTGGGTGCCGCTGGTGGCAGTCATCGCTCCGGTTCTCTGCTTCATCCTCCAGAGCAACTCCGAGAGGTGGTTCGGCGGGTATAAGTTCAGCTACGAACTGCTTTTATTCAACGCTCTGTTCACTATTTTGGGACTTTGCCTGCTAATTCGCAGAAAAAAGTCGAATTAATTTTGGCAATTCAGGATAAATACCTATTTTTGCAGTCCCGTTGCAAAGATGCACGGAACATCATTGAGATATGGTGTAATGGTAGCACTACAGATTCTGGCTCTGTCAGTGAGGGTTCGAATCCTTCTATCTCAACACAATCCGGCTCTGGCCGGTTTTTTATGGCTCTTGCCAGGAATGGCGGGGTAGCTCAGCTGGTTAGAGCGTCGGATTCATAATCCGGAGGTCGTGGGATCATGCCCCACTCCCGCTACAAACAAAGAAACTAATTAGACGATAATGGCGAACGCATTTCACTATTCCATCGGAAGGAAATTCATCCAGGCTGTCAGCGGAGCATTTCTTATAATCTTCCTGCTGCTTCACGTGACGATTAACCTGTTCTCCGTCATTGACTCTTTCACCGGCAACTACAACGGACTTGACGGCCTCTTCGAGAAAGGCTGCGAGTTCATGGCGCTTCCTATCGTGACCATCATGGTTCCTGTACTTGCCCTCGGTTTCATCATCCACATCTTCTACGGATGCTGGCTTACTTGGCAAAACATCAAGGCACGTGGCGGTTACAAGCGCTATGAGGCCGCAAGCGTCGCTGCCGCCGACTCATGGTCAGCGAAGAATATGTTCGTACTTGGAATCATTGTTCTCGGTTTCCTCGCATTCCATCTTACCCACTTCTGGGCCAAGATGCAGCTTGCGATGTTCATCGGCGCCGAGGAAGGCAATCCTTACGAGCTTCTCAACCTCACTTTCGGACGATGGTGGGTGCTGGTTCTGTACCTCGCCTGGTTCGTGGCTATCTGGTTCCACCTTTGCCACGGTTTCTGGAGCATGTTCCAGACAGTTGGTTGGAACAACCAGGTGTGGTTCAAGAGACTGAAAGTGATCGGCATCGTGGTCGCCACGCTGATCTGCCTTGGCTTCGCGGCTGTTGGTATCAACGCATTCCTTCAGGCAAACGCATTGATATAGTCAAGGATTCTAAAGAAAATTCAAGGGCGACCGACTACGGTTGCCCTTTATTGTTATACCCTAAAAAACGAACAACAAAATGAGACAAAAAAAGTTTTTGCTTCCAGAGAGCGACATCCCGACAGCATGGTTCAACATGCAGGCAGTCATGCCGAACAAACCTTTACCAATCCTTAACCCGGCCACACACGAGGCTCTGAAATCGGAGGATCTCTATCCAATCTTCTGCAAGGCGTGCGCCGACCAGGAGCTCAACACCACGGACGAGTGGATTCCTATTCCGGAGCCAGTCCGTGAGCAGTACGCCGGCTACAGGTGCACCCCTCTTGTGAGGGCTTATGACCTTGAGGCCGCGCTCGGCACTCCGGCACACATCTACTTCAAGAATGAGAGTGTCTCCCCTGCCGGCTCACACAAACTGAACTCGGCCTTGGCTCAGGCCTACTACGCCAAGGAGCAGGGCATCACCAACATCACCACCGAGACCGGCGCCGGCCAATGGGGCGGTGCTCTTTCCTACGCGGCCAAGAAGTTCGGGCTGGACTGTGCCGTCTACATGGTCAAGGTCAGCTTCTTCCAGAAGCCTTACAGAAGGTCGATCATGCAGACTTTCGGGGCTGACATCACCCCTTCCCCATCCATGTCCACGAGGGCCGGAAAAGACATCATCACGGCCAATCCTAACGACCAGGGCTCCCTTGGATGCGCGATCTCAGAGGCCATCGAGCTGGCGGTCAGCACACCGAACTGCAAGTACACGCTCGGCTCAGTACTGAACCACGTCTGTCTGCACCAGACAGTCATCGGTCTGGAGGCCGAGAAGCAGATGGAGATGGCCGGGGAATATCCTGACATCGTTGTGGCCTGCTTCGGGGGCGGCTCGAACTTCAGCGGAATCGCCTACCCGTTCATGAGACATAATATTCAGGAAGGCAAAAAGACCCGATTCATCGCCGCAGAGCCATATTCATGCCCTAAGCTCACAAGGGGTAAGTTTGAATATGACTTCGGTGACGAGGCCGGTATGACTCCGCTTTTGCCGATGTACACCCTCGGGCACGATTTCAAGCCAGCGACCATCCATGCCGGTGGACTCCGCTACCACGGAGCGGGCGTGATCATGTCACAGCTGATGAAGGACGGTTACATGGAGGCTGTGGACATCGAGCAGACAGACGCATTCAAGGCCGGTGTCCTCTTCGCCCAGACCGAGGGCATTATCCCAGCGCCGGAATCATGCCATGCTATCGCGGCGACCATCAACGAAGCGCTCAAGTGCAAGGAGAGCGGTGAGGAGAAGACGATTCTGTTCAACTTGTCCGGCCACGGATTCGTGGACATGAGCGCCTACGACCAGTACTTCTCAGGGGAAATGCAGAACTACCACGTCTCTGACGCAGACCTCGCCAAGTACATCAAGTCCGCTGACGCGCTGAACAAGTAATTCACTCAGTCAGAAAGGCTAAAGTACTGATTCACATTTATAAAGTCCAGAGAGCCTCTAACCTGAATTTTGCACGTTACCAAAATTCAGAACAGAGGCTCTCTGGGCTTATTAAAGAAACCGAAAATTTCAACTGAATAATACAATCACCCAATGGTGCAGATAGCTTTGGGCCGCTGAGCCTGTCGAAGCGACAAATGTCACGAAATAATCTATATCGGCAGAGTCTTCTGGCGGAGCCAGGCGACGACATCCTGGGAGAGACGTGGGGAAAGAGTCTGATATACTCTCTCATTGTAGGCGTTAAGCCAATCAATCTCGGAGCGGTCAAGGAGATCCTTAAGCAGAATTGATGTGTCGAAGTGACAGAGAGTCAACGGCTCGAACCTCAGCCAGTGGCCGAAATCGTTCTCCCCGGCCTCAACACAAAGGATCAGATTCTCGTGACGGATGCCGAACTTGCCTTCCCGGTATATTCCCGGCTCATCACTGGTGATCATACCTGGGAGGATCGGCTGTCGGTTGAAGTTCTGCCGGATGTCCTGCGGGCCTTCGTGGACATTGAGGTAAAATCCGACGCCGTGGCCGGTTCCGTGGCCGAAATTGCGCTTGGCGTTCCAAAGCGGCTCGCGGGCCAAGACATCCAGCTGACAACCGGCCGTCCCCTTAGGGAAAACAGCCTTGGAAAGAGCGATATGGCCTTTCAAGACAAGCGTATAGTCCTCTTTCTCCAACTGGGAGCACGGACCAAGAGGAATAGTCCTGGTGATGTCCGTAGTTCCGAACAGGTACTGCCCTCCGGAATCGCAAAGATAAAGGCCCTCGGAATAGATCTCTGCTGAACCTTCCTCTGGTGTGACGTAGTGGGGCAGAGCCGCATTCGGTCCATAGGCGGAAATCGTCTCGAAACTCTCTCCACGGAAGCCCTCGATTTCTCTGCGGAACTCGTGCAGTTTGAGAGAGGCTTCATATTCATTGATCGCATCGCCCGCCTCGACGGATGTCTGCAACCAATGGAGGAAACGCTCCATGGCTATGCCGTCCTCAATGTGCGCTTCCTTCATTCCGGCGATCTCCACATCGTTCTTGACGGATTTGCGCAGCCCCACTGGCGATGTTCCGGTCCTGATGAAGCAAGACTCCTCCTCATTTAGGATGCTGAAGAGATCGTAGTTCAATGCGGAAGGATCAACAAACAAAGCCTTGATGTAGCTTCCGTCAACAAGGTTCGAGAGTGCGACTCCGACATCCGAATATTCCTGGATGTTCACTCCGTCCGCCATCAGTTCATGGAAGCTGTCTTCCGTTTCACCATCATTGCCAGGAATCGGTCCCTTACGCACAAACCAAAGCACATTATCTTGAGTGACAAGCAGGTAGGACATAACGACAGGATTGTATGCCACATCCTGCCCACGGACGTTCAGCAGCCAGGCAATCTCGTCAAGCGCAGTCAGCAGGACAGCGTCTAAGCCATGCTGCGACATCCATTTCCGAATCCAACGGAATTTCTGGACTCTGGACCAACCGACTTGCTCAGGGCCAAGCGTGATGATCGGGGTCTGAGGAATCTCCGGGCGGTCTGTCCACAGGACTTCAAGCATGTCAGGAGCGTTGACAAAATGGATCTTCTCACCTACGGTTTCCTGAATTTCCTTCACAAAAGAAGCCGTCACGCAAAGTCCGTCAACGGCGACGACGACCTCGTCATAATCGGCAAAACGACTAGTAAACCATTCAGGGATAAGTACTTGATCAGGGACACGTGTCTTATGAAGCTCCGCTCCCGCCTCCGGAAGTTGCCTTGAGGCCTGGATGAAATAACGCGTGTCCGTCCAAAGCCCGACGTGGTCCTCAGTGATGACCAAATCCCCCTCTCCAGTGTAACCTGAAAGCCAAGCCACCTGATGCCAGCGCGCGGCGGAATATTCACTGTTATGAGGGTCATTTCCCGTCACAATGACGGCATCCCACCCCTTCGAGCGCATCATCGCCCGAACCGACTCAATCCTTTCTTTGAATATGCTCATGTCGAAACTAAATGAATATGACCGCGCAATCACTTGAACAATCTACGTTTGAATATTCTTACGGCCGCAAGAAGCAATCTTTCCACCGGCAGGAAAGCCGAAAGCCCTCTCAGGCCAGAGAACAGCAGGTTGGAAGGCGTAAGCGCTTCCTTTACATCCGACAGAGACTCCACCATCAGAAACCGTTTGCGTCTAAGACGCTCCCGCACATCCTTCTGAGCCGACTCCAGCTCGTCCATAGTCTTGATTTCTGAAAATCTCATTTGTCTTCGTCAAAGAAAAGTTTGATGAACATCGGAACGAAAGTGTTGCGGAACAATCTCTTTCTCAGCAGGATGACAATCGTCAGAATCACTGCGAACACTGCCGCAACGATTCCGGCCCCGGCAGCGTAACTCCCTATCAGCTCACCGATCCACATCACCCCGCCGATGGCCAAAGCCGTAAGGATAACAGACACGATGAAGAGGACAAGAAGCATATAGAGCAACTTGGCAAGCGTAAGGGAAAGCCCTTTGGCCGTTCTCAATTTAAGATCATCGATCCTGGCCTCGACATAGTCTGCCGTGTTCTTGCCAAGATCCTCTATCGGTTTAGCGAACTCATTCATTGTCAAACGCTTTCGGATTGCCGTTCAGAATATTCAATGTTCTTCTGAAGCACGCTCTCAAGTTTATCAAGCCGCTCAAGGATCTTGATTCTCACATCCTCCCTCAAGTCCTCAGCCTGGTCCTGTAACTCAGCTTTCAAGTCATCAAGCTCCACTCTGGCAAGTCTTGCCCGGGCCCTGGCCGAATCAGCGGCATCGCCGACAGTCTCCTTCAGTTTTCTGCGGGTCTCCTCACCCTTCTCCGGAGCGAACAACAGCCCAAGGGTCAGCCCGGCCGCCGCCCCCGCGATAAACGCTAACAATGAATCACCTTTCATAACGTTCGATTTTCACAAAGATAAGCCTTACCAACTAGAAATCCAATCGATTGTCACGATTTCTGTCATAGCTGGAAAACGACTTTGGGCGCGAAAACGGCATTATGACGCACGAATGACTCCAGTTTAGACTCTCGTACGCAAAACGACCTGTTTCACTCACGGAAACCGATAATCTATTTCCTGACCGGAGAACATTGGACTCCAAGGAGCTTCAATGCGGAGACGAGCTCGGTGGTGACAGCAACCTTGTACTTGGTGGAATGGAACTCGATCTTGTACTTGGTCTGCGGATCGTAGAGGTACATCTTTAGAGGAACAGTACCACGGTTGGCCTGCACCAAAGACACGAGATCCTTGCGGAACTTCTCGGTGAGCATCGGGGTTGTGATGCTGATGGAGAATGCGTTAAGCAAGGTCTCGTTGACATTGCCCAGAAGCATTATCTTCTTGACTCTGAATGCATAAGGCGAAGTCTTGCCTTGAGCGCGTTCCTCCGGCTTGATGAAGTATTTTTCCTCTATATCTCCCTCGATGTAAAGGCTCTCGTGAGGCTTCATGTAGCTCATGAACGCTTCATGGTCTCGACCGAAAAGGGCCAATTCATAGGCCCCGCTGTAGTCCTCAAGTTTGGTTTTTGAATATGGCTTGCCTGTCTTGGTGGTCAAGGTGGAATATTCAGTGACAAGGCCGGCAACCGCAACTTTCATCTTCTTTTTGGAGGCCTCGCATTCAGCCACCTGCTTGTTCAGATTGGCGAGTTCACAGTTCGTAAAACTCTCCATCTCAAACGCATACTTATCCAATGGATGAGAGGAGATGTACATCCCGACATATTCCTTTTCCTTCTGGAGCCACTCGAACTCATCGTCCGCGCCGACCATTTCGGGAATATCAGGCCTTACCGGCTTCATCTCCTCAACCTCGCCGAAAAGAGACGCGGCGGAGTTCGCGGCATCCTGGCTGTAAAGGGTAGCGTATCTCGCTAATTCATCAATGAACAGGTTGCCGCTGCGGCATGGCAGGAAGAACTGCCTGCGTTGGATGCCGAACGAATCGAAGCCTCCCGAATACACAAGGCACTCTATCGCTTTTCTGCCCAGCGAGTTGCCAAGTCTCTCAACGAAATCGAATATGTCGGCGTAGGTTCCGTTGGCGGTCCTTTCAGCGATGATCGCCTCGGCGACATTGGATCCGAAACTCTTGATCCCCTTCAGTCCGAAACGGATGTTGCCCTCCTTGTTCACGGTGAAATGTGAATATGATTCATTCACATCCGGGTTCAACACCTTGATTTTATGAGCCTTGCAATCCGTCAGAATCTTCTTGATCTCCGGCATGTTAGACAGGTTGCAGGAGAGGTTGGCGGCAAAGAACTCAGCGGGATAGTGGCACTTCAGCCAGCCGGTCTGGTAGGAAACCCAAGCGTAACAGGT
>DJRG01000011.1:0-12232 GCA_002438845.1 Bacteroidales bacterium UBA6366 | reverse complement strand
CGAACTTCTCCCAGTCCTTCCAGATCTTGTCCAGCATCTTCTCCGGATGTCCGTTGGCCTTACCTCCCTCCATGAACTTGTCCTTAAGCTCATTCAGGATGGCGATCTGCTTCTTGCCCATCGCCTTACGGAGCTTGTCCGCCTGTCCTTTCGTGAATCCGGCCAGTTTCTGGGAAAGAAGCATCACCTGCTCCTGATAGACCGTCACACCGTAGGTGTCCTTGAGGAACTCCTCCATCTCCGGGAGGTCATATTCAATAGGCTTCAAGCCCAGTTTTCTGTCAACGAAATCCGGGATGTAGTCCATAGGGCCCGGACGGTAGAGGGCGTTCATCGCGATAAGGTCTTCGAAACGCTCCGGGTGCAGCCTCTGAAGCCAGGTCTTCATGCCCTCGGACTCAAACTGGAAGACGCTGTCCGTGTCGCCGTGGCCGTAGAGTTCGTAAGTCGGCTTGTCGTCAATCGGAATCGCCTCGATGTCGATGTCCGTCCCGAAGCGCAACTTGATGTTGTCAAGACATTTGTGGATGATTGACAGGGTGTTGAGTCCCAAGAAGTCCATCTTGAGCATTCCAACCTCCTCGATGTAGTGGCCATCGTACTGAGAAGTCCAGACATATTGCCCAGACTCCTTGTCCATCGAAAGGCAGATAGGAATATAATCGGTCAGGTTGCCTCGTCCGATGATCGTGGCGCAGGCGTGCATTCCGACCTGACGGATGCAGCCTTCCAGTTGCAGGGCGAATTTCAGGACCTCCTTGACCTGCGGCGTGCCGTTCTCCAGTTCCTCCTTGAACTCAGGCACAAGACGATAGCAGTTCTTGAGGGTGATCTTGACATCCGTGTCCTCCATTCCCCTCTGATATGTCTTCTTGATGGTTTTCTTCTGTCCCGGGTTGTCCGGATCATCGACCTCGACGTCCTTTTCCACCACCTTGAATCCCGGCTTCAGATCATCCAGCTTCGGGTTGAAGAGATATTCCTTCTCCACCTTCTCGCTAAGGCGGTCGGGCACCATTCCGGACAGACGGTTGGACTCATCGATCGACAGGTCGTGGATTCGGGCCACGTCCTTGATGGCACCTTTGGCGAGCATCGTTCCGAAGGTGATCACGCGCGAGACGTGATCCTTGCCGTAGGAGTCCTCGACATATTTATGGGCCAGGGACAGGTCCTCGAAATCCACGTCGATATCCGGCATCGAGATTCGGTCCGGATTCAGGAAACGCTCGAACAGGAGCTGGTACTTGATCGGATCCAGATTGGTGATTCCCAAGCAATATGCCACCACGGATCCCGCTGCGGAACCACGTCCAGGACCGACCATACTTCCCTTCGCCCTTGAAGCCGCGATGTAGTCCTGCACGATCAGGAAGTAGTCCGGGAAGCCCATCCGGCAGATGGTCTTGAGCTCGAAATCGATTCGCTCGGTCTGCTCAGCGTTGAGCGTGTCACCATAACGTTTTCTGGCTCCCTCGTAGGTTATATGGCAGAGATAGGCCACCGACTTGCAGAACTCATCGCCTCGGTAATTGCCTTTCTTGTCGCACTTTCCGACCTCGATGACATCCTTGTACATCTCCAGATAGTTGTCCAGGTCGTCAAGGAAGGCCTGGTCGATCTTGTACTTGGGAAGGACGTGGTCACGGTCGATCTGATATTCCTCAACCTTCGAGGCTATCTCAAGGGTGTTCTCCAGCACCTCAGGATGACCTGGGAACAGGGCCGCCATCTCCTCCTCGCTCTTGAGGTACTCCTGCTGCGTGTAGTGCAGACGCGGCTCCTCGTTAATCTTCTTGCCGGTGTTCAGGCAGATGAGGTGGTCGTGCGCCGGGCCGTCCTCCTTGTTGACGAAGTGGACATCGTTCGTGGCTACCACCTTGACTCCCATCTCAGCAGCGAGCTGGAATATTCCCTCATTGCTGATCTTCTGCTCGTCGTAAACCTCCAGAGAAAGCCCCGGAACCTCCGTTTTGTGGAGCATTACCTCAAGGTAGTAATCGTCACCGAAGACCTTCTTGTGCCACTCGATCGCCTTTCTCGCCTCGTCCATCTTGCCGGCAACGATGTTCTTTGGGATCTCGCCCGCAAGGCATGCGGAGCAGCAGATCAGGTTCTCGTGGTACTTCTCGATGATCTCGTGCGAGACCCTCGGCTTGCCGTAGTAGAGTCCTTCGATGTGCCCCAGGGACACAATCTTCATCAGGTTCTTGTACCCCTCGAAGTTCTTGGCCAACAGGATGAGGTGGTAATATGACCGATGCTCGCTGTCCTTGAGTTTCGGGTCATAGTGGCGGGTCACATAGACCTCGCACCCGATGATCGGCTTGACCTTGAAATGCCCCGTTGCCTTGTCCACGTGCTTGTTCGCGAACTTGAAGAACTCCTTGACTCCGTACATGTTACCGTGGTCGGTGATGGCCAGGGCCGGCATTCCCATCTCCTCAGCCCTGTCAAACAGAGTGGAAATCGTGGAGAAACCGTCAAGAATCGAGTATTGTGTGTGGACGTGAAGGTGAACAAAGGCCATGGCGACAAGTCAATTTTCAATCATCAAAACAAATCTGCACGACATAGGCTTTCCTTTCCTACATCCGGCAGATTGCGACAGTACAAAGATACCGAAAAACCCTATCCCCGCAAAGCCGCCCTCCCCGAAAAGTTATCAACACTCCGGAAAAAGTCCCGATTTCACCCCTCTAAAACTCGGAATAATTCCCGATATATAGGGGCAAAAATACGGAAAAAGTCCCGACGGCATTTACTATCCAATTGATACATCATTTTTTATAGGCCCGGCCGTACATCTTCGGGGAGTTGTAGGCGGGAGTGTGGCCGGAGAGGCGGAAGAGTTCGGAGATAGAGACGATCTCATAGCCACGAGCCTTGAGCTTGGGAATGATGGTCTTCATGGCCTCGATGGTACGCTCGTTGGTGTCGTGGAATAGGAGGATGCGACCGTCTTCGACTCGGTCAAGGGTTCTTGTCACCCGATCCTCAATTGGCATGTCAGCCCTCCAATCCTGACAGCTTAGACCTGCTATGAATACCTTCCCGTCAATGAGTCCAGCGACATGGGCGTTGTGAGCGGTGAATGGCGGGCGAAGGTATCTCGGCTTTGTCCCAGCATAGGCCTCAATCAGGGAATCCGTCCTAGCAACCTCCTCAAGAATCTGAACATCAGAAATCTGCGTAAGATTAGGATGGGAATATGTGTGATTCTCCACGTCACATCCCATCTGAACCATACGTCTGATAATAGGGGCGGTCTCTTCCGTGATGTTCTGGCCAATCAGGAAGAACGAGGCCTTCACGCCGTTCTCCTCCAGCACATCCAGCATCATTGGGGTGTACTTCAAACTCGGTCCGTCATCAAAAGACAACGCCACATATTTAGGGCTAGAATCCTCCGAACAGCAACAATCCTGAGCCGACGCCACCACCGGAAACAAGAAGGCCAGCAAGCACGCCACAATTATATTCAACATTCTAATATTCATAAAGATAGTCTTCGCTTATCAAAACAAATTGCAGGCACCGTTTTACCATTTCGGCACTTTCGGTGCTAAAATCCCCTTCCGAACATCGACCAGTACTTCGCTTCCAACTCCTTCCAGCGGGCAGCACACTTGTCGTGGATTTCAGCGGTGTAGGCATTAAGCAGCTTCGCCCTTTTGCGAGCGGAGGCCTTTGAATATTCCGCCTCAAGCTCTGGCAGTCCTTCAAAAGTCATCGACTCCATCTCCAACACATTGTCAGTAAACTCCTTCTTGGTCTTCTGCCACGAAAGCGTAGCCAGTTTGTTGGCACGGCGGAACTCCCACAGGACACTGTTGGGGTAATATTCCCGCTGACCACATTTCTCGAATGCGGCAGGGAGCTTCGTGCTTCCGCAGAAAATCGGGATGCGAGGGCTCTGCGCAGGGTTGTCAACGGCGAACCAGCAGACTCCCCCGATGCCGTCCGGCAGCCAGGAGCGGCTCTGGATGACCGTTGAATATGAACACCAGGCCACCGCAAGCGTCCTCTTGAAATCAATCACGCCCGGAGCGATGCTGTTCAACGTGTTGCGCATCGGTGTGGTCAGCCAAGGATTGGCCAGAGGGCTCATCTCCTTGTGGGCCGGAACGCCGTCCTTCTCAGGCACGTCAATCGTCCAGTTCTTGCACATATCCCAATCCGTTCCCTCGTAAGTATCTCTCAGCAATGCCATTACTTTTCTGACATCGACCAAGGAATCCGGTTTTACGGAAAACGGGAAATCATCCATACCGTATTTCAGACCGAGCGACGGAGCCAGCAAATCAAACACCCGAAACTCCCTTTCGCGATAGTTTCGTCCCTGCGCATAGGAACAAACGATGACTTTCCAGAAGATGAAGTCGCCCTTCCCGTCCCAAAGACCGTTGCCAATCGCAACTTGCTCAAGGTTGTCCGAAGCCATAAAGTTCTCGGTGTCAGAGCGGTCGATCTTGCCTATCCTCGGAATGTTGGCGGAGATCCCGACGTGATCATCCGGAATCCTCTGGGCCGCCCATGCCGCACCAAGCTTATGCTTGCCCACGCCCACGATTTCAAACTGCCAGACCTCTTTCGGGTCGGAGACCGTAAGACACTCACCGCCATCGCCGTAGCCATATTCCTCAGCCAGAGAGCCCATTACCTTGACAGCCTCCCTTGCCGTGGCGGCACGCTCCAACGCCAGACGGCATAGTTCCTCGATGAGCAGAGGAGCGTCCTTGTTGATGAGCGTGTCCGGTCCTGTGAACGTCGTCTCTCCGATGCCCACTTGTTTCTCGTTCAGTGAAGGATAGCCGGTGTTGACGTAAGAATATGTATGCGCGACCTGAGGGATCTCTCCCACGACCTTAATTCCGGCGGTGTCGGTCACGAACTTGGTCTTGCGCCAGTTCTTGCGGATCGGAGTCATCGAGCCTGGCTTATGATCCTTGGCCGGAACGATGTTCACCCATGTGTGCGAAGTCCCGTCGCAAGTGTGTGAGGTCATCACCGACCCGTCCGTGCTCGCCAGCCTTCCGACCACGATGCTGGTGCACTCCAGACCCGAATTCTCATCATCCTGAGCCCAAGCCCCGAATCCCGCGGCAAGAAGTGCCGCAATCATCACAAGAATTTTCTTCATGTCTCCCGATCTTAGTGTTTTTGAATATCCAAATATACCGAAAAACCTTGTCTCCGCCAAACTCGCGCACGGAGGATGTCACGGAGGTCGCAAGTGTGTACGGGATGGGTCAATGTACGAGGTCAAGACTGATTCAAGGCCTTGAGGATCTCGGCGGCGAGGGACGGGGAAACTAGTTTGGAGAGGTCTTCAAGTGGGGCGGCGGCGATGCGGGCGACGGAGCCGTAGTGCATCAGGAGTCGCTTCTCGGTCTGTTCGCCGACACCTTTGATTTCCCGTAAAGCGCTTTGGATCTGGGCTTTGCTCCGCAGGCTGCGATGGAAGGTGATGCCGAAGCGGTGGGCCTCGTCACGGATGTGCATCAAGACTTTGAGCGCCTGGGAGTTGCGGTCAAGGAACAGGGGATAAGGATCGTTAACCCTGATCACCAGCTCCATACGTTTGGCAAGGCCGATGACCATCAGTCTGTCCATCAATCCCAACTCTGCGAGAGCCTGACGGGCGAACTCAAGCTGCCCCTCTCCGCCATCTATCACAACGAGTTGAGGAAGATCGTCAGGCGTCTCTTCCAGCATCCTGGAGTAGCGGCGGTTGACAACCTCCTTCATCGAGGCGAAGTCATTGGCCCCGATGACCGTCTTTATCTTGAACTTGCGGTAATCCTTCTTGGACGGGACTCCGTCACGGAAAACGACACAGGACGCCACCGGGTTCGTTCCTTGGATGTTGGAGTTGTCGAAGCACTCGATGTGTGTCGGAAGTTCCTTCATTCCCAAAGCCTTTCGCAGATCCTCGAGAACCATGCGGCGATATTCGTCAGGATCGGTGTGCTCCCTCTGCTTGATGGAATTGAAAAGATATTCCTTGGCGTTCTTGACGCTCAGTTCGAGAAGGGAGAGCTTGTCACCGCGCGCCGGGATGCGGAACTCTATGCCGCCTATCTCCACATCCGGCTTAAACGGAACGATGACCTCTTTCGCCAAAGCTCCGAACTTGGACTCGATCTCAGCGATGAAAGTGCTGAGGACAGAGGACTGTTCCTCCTCGATGTTCATCTTGAAGCCCAGATTCAGGGACTGAATGACTGCCCCGCCTCGAACACGGAGAAAATTACCGAACGCCTCCTGCCCATCGAAGACCAACGAGAACACGTCGCAGGAAGTGTCTGCGGCAGAGGATATTATAGAATGCGAGTAATGCTTCTTCAGGGACTCTATCCGATTCTTGCAGACCTGTGCTTCCTCGAACCGGAGATCTGAGGCCGCACGCTTCATCTCGGTCTCATATTCACGGATTATCTCGTTCACGCCGCCTTTCAGCAGACGGGTGATCTCGGTGATGTAGGATGAATATTCCTCCTTGCTGACCGCACCCACACAGCAGCCTTTGCATCTGCCGATATGGAGGTCCAGACACGGGCGGAACTTCCCCCGGAGGATGGCGTCACCGGTGATTTTCAGGTTGCAGGAGCGAAGCGGATAGTTCTTCCGAAAAAACTCCAGCAGATAATTGGCGTGTGAGACAGAACTGTACGGCCCGAAATAGGTCCCGTTCTTCCTATCTACCCGACGGGTAAGATAGACCTTCGGAAACTCATCGTTGGTGATGACGATCCACGGATAGGTCTTGGAATCCTTCAGCAGGATGTTGTAGTGAGGCTTGTACTGCTTGATGAGGTTGTTTTCCAGCAACAGAGCGTCGGCCTCCGAGTCCACGACCGAGAACTGTGCGTCGGCGATCTTCGAGACCAGAATCCTGGTCTTGACGTTCAGTCTCTCCGGCGGCACGAAATACTGAGCGACTCTCTTGTGCAGGTCCTTTGCCTTGCCCACATAAATCACCTTCCCCGAGGCATCGTAGTAACGATAGACCCCCGGGGAATGTGGAAACAGGGCGATCTTCTCCTTGACTGTAAGACTCTTATCGCTCAAATCACTGAATATAAGAGGCCGACATCCAGTAATCAGACAAGTTCGAAAACGTCATCTTACTTCTTTGCGGACACATGCTTGGCGACCTCGGTCTCAATGCCTTCGCCACGGAGATCTCTCTTAAGAATGGTCCCGTCCGGTCCGAAGAGGATGATGTGAGGAATGCCCTGGATGCCGTAAAGCTCTGTAGGAACGGCCTGGGCGTTGATGATCTCGTTCCAGTTCACACCGTAGGCCTTGGCGGTGTCAACAGATGCCTGAGGCTGATCCCAAACGGCAACGCTGAGGACATCGAAATCATCGCCGACGTACTTGTCGTAAACCTTCTTGATGTTAGGAATCTCCCTCTTGCATGGACCACACCATGAAGCCCAGAAATCAACGAGGACATACTTGCCCTTGCCTACATAGTCGGAAAGCTTCACGCCATCAATGTCAAAATCAGTGAACATCTTGCCTTCAGCAGTGTTCTTCTTGGCGTCAATAGCCGTCCTCATTTTGGAGACTACCTGAGTCTCGGCAAGGGACGGATCAAGCAGGTTCAGCATAGAATCCACCTGAGCCAATTCAAGATCATACTGCATATTGCTCAGCACGGCGGCACCGATTATGTTGTCCTTGTTGGCCTCGAAAGCCTTACGGTTGCACTCATTGACAGCAGCCTCATAAGCCTCGAAGATCTCGTCTCTCGCCGAATCTTCCGGTGCTTCTCCAAGGGCATCCAACTTTGCCTTGGTGTCTCTGTCTATCGCAGCCCTTGCGTCCGAGTAAACCTTATACTTTTCCTGAACGGAAACCGCAGGTGTCTTGGAAGCGATCTCAACAAAGCCGTCATCTTTCACCGTGATGGTCAATGGGGTTCCGTCTGATATGAACTTTGCCCTGACCCCATCTCCGGCCAGCTGAGCCAGAGCGGTCTTGGAAGCAGGAAGTTCTACAGCGAACTTGCCGTCTGTCACTGCGATCGTGGTGTCAATTCCAAGATCCTGAATTTTAATGTTCACCTCCTCGGGTGCATTGGCCTCAAAAGTGCCTTCAATGGCAGTCTTGTCCGAAACCTTAGGACCGCAAGCGACAGCGGCAAAAGCAGCCACAGTCGCCAGAATGAATGAATTACGTTTCATATTCATGAATATTAATGTTCAACTTTTTTCCCGTCTCGGCGCGGCACCGACGGAAGCGGGCCCACTCCGACACGGAATGTAAAGTTATGAATATTTTCGAGAATATGAGTACCTTTGCTATACAGAATCGAATAATTATCGAATATGACGCTGAAAGCCAGCATAAAATCCATGAGGTTAAGGACATTGCCCCTGTCTTTGGCGGGCGTGATCCTCGGTGTGTGTCTTGCCGCCGGCAAAGCCGATGTCTCTCCGTGGACAGCCACGCTGATCTTCATGACAACGGTCTGTCTGCAAATCCTCTCCAACTTGTCCAACGAACTCGGCGACACGCTCAGCGGCACCGATTCCGCTGACAGACAAGGACCTCAGTACGCCCTCGGCAGCGGTGACATGACCATCGGAGACATCAAAAAACTTATCGGAATATTCATCGGACTTTGCGTCGTCTCCGGCCTGGCGATGATCCAGGTCTCCTTCGGAAGCATATTCAAAACAGAGTCTCTCTGTCTGGAAGCGCTTGGCGCGGCGGCGATTGTAGGGGCGATGAAGTACACTTTGGGGAAGAATCCTTATGGGTACAGAGGGCTTGGCGACGTGTTCGTGTTCATATTCTTCGGGCTCGTGTCGGTGCTTGGCGGGTACTATGTCGCGGCTCGGGAGCTGCCACCGCTGATCATGCTGCTTCCGGCTTCGGCCATCGGTTGCTTCAGTGTCGGTGTACTGAATGTCAACAACATAAGGGATATGAAGACGGATGCGGTGAATCGTGTGACCGTGGCGATCAAACTCGGAATGAAAGGCGCGAGAACATACCAGACCATCCTGATCGCTTTGGGTCTTTCGCAAATGATAGTCTTCTGCGCGGTCTATGACTTCGCACCAGGCCACTTCATATTCATCATCACCTTGCCGCTGTACATCAAGCATCTGCAAGGCGTATGGACCCGAAGCGAGCGGGCTCTCGATCCGATGCTTCCAATGCTCGTTATCTCAACCTTTTTCCTCTCCACCCTCGCCGGAGCGGGATTTCTAATTTTCTAAGAATATGCCGACAAAATCAAAAGTCAGGAATATGTTCGACAGCATCGCTGGGAACTATGACGCTCTGAATCACATACTTTCACTGGACATCGACAGGATCTGGAGAAAGAAGGCCCTGAAACAGATTGTGGACGCCCCTGCACCGGTCCAGGTTCTGGACCTGGCCTGCGGGACAGGGGATTTCTCCATCGCCATCGCCAAGGCGTTGGCCGAAGGCCATGTCACCGGTGTGGATCTGTCCGAAGGCATGCTGGCGGTGATGCGTGAGAAAGTAGGCAAGGCCGGGCTGAACGAGATGATCAGCATAGAGGAAGGCGATGGTGAGAACCTGCGCTTCCCCGACAACACTTTTGACAGAGTCACCATCGCGTTCGGAATCAGGAACTTCGAGGACAGACCGAAAGGCCTCAAGGAAATGCTCCGCGTCCTCAAACCCGGCGGCCGCCTCGTGATCCTTGAGCTGTCCCGCCCCGAGAACAAGGTGATCCGCTGGTTCTACGACCTGTATTTCCTCCACATCCTCCCGAAAATCGGCGGAAAGGTCTCCGGTGACAAGGCCGCCTACGCCTACCTCCCCGCCTCCGTCGCCGCCTTTCCAGGCAAAAAGGAGTTCATGTCCACGATGCGCGAGGCCGGCTTCCGCACCGTCACCCACAAGGCCTTCACCCTCGGCATCTGCCGGATGTACACGGGAGAGAAATAAAGGCCGTGATCATCATGCAAATTCTTTCTGTCATCACTTCAATTTTACGTTTTTGATTTCCTGACCTGATTTGATTGAATATTCATGGGTCTTTCCATCATACCGGACCATGACCTTGATCCTCTGGCCATCCACCCTTCGCACCTCGATATCAAAGTCCTTGCCGAAAGCCTTTATGTGATCAAGGGACATCGTGTTCCAGCCGGACGGCAGCTGAACCTTGAGACTAAACGAGTCAAATCCGGTCGGACGTATTCCGAACAAGCCTTCGGTGATCACCCGGCAGTACAGTCCGCTTTCCGCCGACAGGTGTCGCTGCGACCCTTCAGGATAAGCCTCGACGGGGTATGGGACGTGAGTCCCGAGAAGACGGCGGGCTGAATAATCATGAAGCTGCTCAAGCGCCTCGTCGGCGTAGCCGGCGGCAAAGGCGCCTCGCAAGGCATAGAGGGTTGACCTGTCCCAGAATGTCGTGCTGCCTTGCTGTGTCAGAATCCCGTCCTTCGTCATCATCTCCTTGGAGAACAGAGCGGCGAGCGTGCCTTCCGCCCTGTCGTTGATCCCGAAGCACAAAGGCAGACATATCCAAGACCTCAACACATTATTGCCGTCATAGTAGCGATAAGTCTCATAGCCGCTCACATTGCCACCGAAATAACGCTCTATCGACTTTCTCAGATCAGCGGCCTGCTTTCGGTATGATCTTACGACGGATGCCGGCTCTCCCATCAACGGGGCGAGATATGTGGCGGAGACAAGTCCGTCATAGTAAAGGCAGGCGGTCGAAAGGTTGGCGTCTCCGGCAGGGAAACGCCCTTCCAACTCATCGGTATCGGATTCGGGAACACCCTGGGCGTTAAGTTTCCTGTGGCAATATTCAAGGCACCATTTCACGAAAGGCCAAAGCCGCTCAGCCTCCTTCCTGTCGCCACGCGCCAGAAGATAACGAGGAGCTCCGTGGGCGACCATGGCCGCGTCTCCCCGGTCCCCGGCTCCGTCCCAGATGTCCGTTCCCTCAGCGATTATCGAGCTCGGAATCGGTTTGAATCCATCATTCTGGTATCCGGAAAACAAACGGTAGCAATTAAACGAGGATTCATTCCCTGTGGAATAGCCCAGGAACGGGAAAAACGGCGACACATACTCACATTCGTCGTTGCACCATAGCGCGGCGTAATACGACTCGCCTCCCGGTCCGTGCATCAGACCTCCCTTTGCCCTGAAAATGCTCTCCGAAGCCCGGATCTTGGCGAAACGGAATTCCGTGTCGATGGCCGCGTTCGGAGTCCTCAAGATCAAGGAAGAGTCAATGTCTTCACGGATGAAAGCCATCCTTGCGGCATACTCGGCGTCAAAGTCCGGGGCAATCATCCTTTCGGAGTCTGCCCTGTAGGCCTGGAACGCCGCATGAAACCTTACTTCCTCCCGCGGCTCAAGAATATAAGTCCCGCTTCCGAATATGTCGGCTCTTATCACATAACTTCCATCCACCCCTTTGTCCGCCAGTGTCCTGACCACTTGACTGAACTCCGGAACGTTGACCGTCAACGCCTTGTCTGACATATTCCTAAGGACAAACATCTCGCAAACCACAGGAAGGGTCCTGCTGGGGAATATCGTCCGACTCACTTCCGCGACCGGTCTCATGTAATCACCGGCGGCACCTCCGATGTTGGCCTTGCCGACACCATATTCATTGATGACGGAAAGGGCTCCGTTTATGGACACCTTTTTCGTGGAAAGCTGCCTGGGGACAAGAGAATTGATCCCGACAGACGACATGATGTCCGTCTCCATCCTGTAGAGCAGGCTGGCGTGTGTGTCGTTCGGGATTCGCCTCAGCATCGGGAAGACCAGTGATTTCTCCTGACTGAACATCCCATCCTTGTCCACACACCATCTGACGACACAGGAAATCCGCTCTCCGCTCATCTCGATGTGGTCCGAATACGGAAGACTCACCTTTTCCGGATTCATCTCTATCGCCTGATCCTTTCCTATTGTCCAACAAGTCTGCGCATAAGCCGCATTCACTCCCAAGGTCACCGCCAAGGCGACCACAAAGGCACTCTTGATCTTACCTTTGGTCAGCAACGACACATCCAATAAAAATCTCTTCATTCAAAAAATTCAGTTTATGATACCAAAAATAACTAAAAAACATCATTTCACCGTACTGATAAAGCATAAGAGAATCACACAACATTACGGAAATGAATTTATCAAACGGAACACACCGACGATTTTGCCCTTTCGGTAAAACAAAGTAACTCTTACATTTGCATCA
>DJRG01000013.1 GCA_002438845.1 Bacteroidales bacterium UBA6366 | reverse complement strand
AAAAAGTATAGTGAAAATGGAAACAAGGTACAAGACAAAGAGGGAGAGTTTCTACGACGAAGAGACTCACCATTGGGAGACAAGATGGATTGAAGTTCCGTACTATCGCTACAGCGACGAGGAGAAGATACGCATCGTCTCTGAACATGTGCAAGGTAAGTCGGCACAGAAAATCATCGAGGAGTACCATTTGAGCAGCAAACAGGTTCTGTTCAATTGGATGAACAAGTTTCTTCACGAGGAATCGTTACCTTTGCCAAAAGATGAAAACAAAGACAATATGGCAAAGAAGAGCATTGAGGAGCGCTTGAAAGAGTTGGAGGCGGAGAATCATCGTCTGGAGAAGGCTCTGGAGTTGGAGAAGCTCCGCGCGAAGGCGTATGACACGATGATCAACGTTGCGGAGGAGACGTTCAACATCCCGATAAGAAAAAAATCTGGCACCAAACAGTAGGTCTGCTACGCGAAGAGAGCATGGGCTTCGGCCTCGGCACTCTTTGTGGACTGTTTGGTTACAGCAGACAATCGTATTACAAGCGGAGCGACAACGAGTTCGCGGAAGATGCCGTGGAGCCGTTGATAGTGGAGAAGGCGCGTTTCTATCGCAAGGACAATCCCGGTCTCGGATGCTCGAAGCTATACCTGATCATCAAGCGGATGTTTGAGGATACGGGCTGCATGCCGGGTAGGGACGCGTTCATAGAGATCTTGCGGAAGAACGGCCTAATGGTACACATCCGCCGCAGGCGTCGCTATAAGACAACGGACTCCAACCACCACTACAGGAAGTACCCGAACCTCATCGCTGATCTTGTCCCATCGCGTCCCAATGAGGTGTGGGTGTCGGACATCACATATGTGGAGACGGAAGAGGGCGTGTGCTATCTGTCACTGATAACCGACGCTTACTCGCACAAGATCGTTGGCTGGGCTGTCGGCCCCACACTGGAGACGACATATCCGCTTCAGGCACTGCGTATGGCGCTTTCGGACATAGACGACATGACCGCCAGACGTCTCATCCACCATTCCGACAGGGGCTGCCAGTACTGCAGCGATGCCTATGTGTCGGAACTGAAGAGCCACGGTGTCAGCATAAGCATGACCCGGAGCGGAGATCCCCTCGAGAACGCCGTGGCGGAACGCGCCAACGGCATACTGAAGACGGAGTGGCTGTACAAGATGACTATCGCCACACGCGAGGAATGCCGTTCCGAGCTTGAGCGCATCATCGGCTTCTACAACACCGAGAGGCCGCATATGAGCATCGGGATGCAGACGCCGGAGGTGGCGCACACGCAGTCCGGGATTCAACGGAGATGCTGGAAAAATGGGTGGGCCGTGACGTAGAATAGAAAAAAGTGCCTATCTTTGGTGCGAGGCCGGTGGCGGCTAGCCGCCACCGGCCTGAGGGGAAAACCCTCAGCAAAGGTGGCACTGTAAACTGAATCAGTGAATCTGTAAAGAGAAACAGTTGAATCGAAGATCAGGTGTAAACCAGTTCAGAGATGCTGAAAGTATATCAGTTAAACAACCTCTAAAGTGTCAACCATTCTCAGGGAAGGTCATGATCAACTGATCAAAATCCTTGTCTGATATGTTAACTATCATCTCTCATAAGTTGCGCTTAAGAAACTGGCACAAATATACGAATAATTCCCAAAATGTGGAATTATTTTCCGTGATAAATCCTGCTGGATCCTTACAATTTGTGTGAAGAGTAAAACCTGAAATGTATGTTTTCTTTTTTTCAATTCTTTTCTTGAACATAATTTTGTGATAAGGTTAAAATATTCGTAAATTTGACATGCTACGCTGATGTAGCGAACATATCAGATGAAAGTGAAGAACTTTTGTCCTTGGGCTGAAATCCGGAAAATTTCGTTGAGCAAGGAAAAGAGTGACTTTCATACTTGTATCGTATGGCCGTGTGGGTTCTCTGCACTCCAGGATACGAGTGTGGAGTTGTCGATTTGCTCAAGGTTATTCCGGAACCACAGCTCAGATTGACAGTTAGGCTCCACACTTTTATCGTATTTACAATCGAAACATCAAATAATATTATTATGAGAAAGTTTATTAATTTTAATGAGGAATGGCAAAGAGAACTTTTAAAAGCCCTCGGATTAATAATTGTGTTTCTGTTCGTTATTATAGGTGTCCGTAATTGTGATATTTCTGATCCTACCGATGGAGATTTGGAGTATGAACAATCAATCGGTCGTCAGATTTTGATGGAAAAATATGGAATGAAAGATGCCGCAAAAAGAGAACAACAGATGCGTAGAGATTATCGAAAAAGAAAATACGGCAGATAGATGTTCTCTGTGTCCAAGGCCCACGTTTTTAGCTCAGAATCGTTAAGTGTTATCTGATGAGATCTATCCGCAACATCGGCAATTTCTGAATACCTATTCCAAGCCAGCCGCAGATGCTTCAGAGCAAGAACGCCTACACGGCTAGGGTTGACCGCGAGCATCCAACCGCATTCATATTCCTTGTGGATCAGAGCTTTTCGATGAAGCGGCTGACTACTTTCAACGGCGAGGATATGACTCTGTCGGAGGCGGTGGCAAGGATCGTTAATTCGCAGGTTAACGAGCTAGTGGAGCGCTGCGTCAAAAACAACGAGACCCGGCATTATTTTGACATTGCGGTGATTGGCTATGGCTCAGAGGCATACAGTGCCTGGAACGGAAATCTGGAGGGGCGTGATTTCGTCAGCCCGGAGGAAATCCGCGACAATCCGTTCCAAAAGAAGATGATCAAGGAAGAGGTCAGGACTCGAAAGGGGCTTACGGTCAAGGAGGTGGAAAGAAAGCAATGGATGACCGCCCGGCACGATGGGAACTGGACGAGAATGGACAAGGCGTTGAGACGTGCCGAGGGACTGCTTGACAATAGGATGAAGGAGCACCACGACAAGGACTGCTACCCTCCGACCATCATCAACATCACGGATGGTGAATATAACGGCGTGACTGATGATGAGATGCTTCAGCTTGCCAACCAACTGAAATCGATGTTCACTAACGACGGCAATGTGCTGTTTTTCAATATTCACATTGTTCCTGGGCATTCGGAATCAGTTGTTTTCCCGGCCACTGTCGGCGAGTTGAACGGCAACGGGTACGGTGAGAAGTTGTTCAATATGTCCAGCCTTCTGCCGCTGAACTACAACGAGCAGATCAGGGGAATATTCGGAGACCGCCAGACGGACATCCGTTACAGGGCTATGGGAGTCAACGCCGGGATGGAGCGTCTGGTGAAGATGATGAAGATCGGAACGTTGTCAAGCACACTTGCGAATCAGTTATGAGTTACGGTGTCAGCATACCGAAGTTGAACGATAATATTCCCAATGAGGACTCGTTCTGCAAGTCGGACAGTATGATCGCTGTGTCGGACGGTGCGGGCGGGTGCGGCCTGTTCGCAAGGCAGTGGTCGAAATACCTGATCCGGCATATTCCTAGAAAGCGGGTAATCACTTGTTTCGCTGAGTTCGACAAGTGGGTTGACGGCATTTGGGAGGCTTTCTTCAATGAATATGAAGCTGTAGCTAAAGAGGGGGATGGAATATTCCTGAACAAGTTCTATAATGAGGGGTCGTGTGCGACTGTCGCCGTGGCTTGGAGGGAGTCAGACCGCGAGTTCCGTTGGATGGCATACGGTGACAGTGTGGTTTTTCATTATAACAGGAAAAGCGGCTTGCTTGAGCATAGTTTCACAAGGCTGGCTGATTTCAGCAGACCGCCGATGCTTGTAAGCTGCAAGGATCCGTTGGTGGAGGAAGGCTTCCGTTGCGGGGCGTTTCATCTGGATGAGGGTTCTGTGGTGTTCGCCGCAAGTGACGCCTTGTCGCACTATGTGCTTTTGATGTATGAGCTTGCGAACTGTGGAAAGTTCGGCGAGGAACTGACGGAGGAGGCGTTTAGGCGTTCCGGCAATTCGGCTCTTCTGCTGGCGGCTGAGGCGATTAGGTTCGATTTTCAGACTGATGTTCTGGATCCGTTGATGAAAGCCGCCGGAAAAGAATCCACATTCAGGGCGCACGCCAAGGCGCTGACTGAACGAGGAGTTCTGGATGTAGATGATATGACGGTCGTGTTTCTTGGAAAATCGGCCTGACCTCGGTGTTTTGGTACAGGGAAAGAGCTTCTGGCGTACCAATTGAGGTGTCATTGTTCTTTGGTACAGGAGAGAGCCTTCTGGTGTACCGAAGGCATTTGAGCATTGGGTTGGTACAGGAGAATGGGCTTTGATGTACAAAATGCAATCAAGTGGCAAATTTGTACAGGAGAATTGCTTAGGCGTACGAAATCCGAATTTTTGATGGAAATTATAGCATACTTCCAATTACTATATCCAGAAATTTTGAATTATGCGATAAAAACATTATGTTTGCTGTGCATAATAAATTTGCGGCTATGATATTCGTTGATAGAGTAGATGAAACATCACGTCTTGAAGGAGCTCTTGCGGGAGAAAAACCTGCTTTGGTAGTGGTGTATGGTCGAAGGCGTTTGGGTAAGTCGACGCTGATTAAAAGAGTGTTGTCAGACAATGATGTATATTTTCTTGCCGACAGATCGGAGGGGCAGCATCAGAGAGCGTTGCTGGCAAAAGTGGTCGCACCTATATTCCCGGATTTCGATAAATTGACATATCCGGATTGGGAGTCGATTTTAAGGGCAATCAACTATCGCGCGGAAAAGCGTTTTACGCTGTGCCTTGACGAATTTCCTTATCTTGTGGAGCAGTCTCCGGATTTGCCATCCGTGCTGCAGAAACTTGTTGATGGGAAACAACTGAAATATAATATTGTACTTTGTGGGTCGTCTCAGAATATGATGTATGGGCTGTTTCTTGATTCCACAGCGCCACTTTACGGACGTGCTGATGAGATTATGAGACTTTCACCGATACGACTCCCTTATATTCAAGAAGCATTGAACCTCAGTCCTATAGATGCGATTGACGAATATTCTGTCTGGGGAGGTGTGCCTCGTTATTGGGAGTTAAGAGAGAAGCGGGACTCCCTTGAGGACGCTTTATGGCATAATGTACTTTCTGTAAATGGCGCGCTTTACGAGGAACCTGCGAAACTCTTTCAGGACGACGTGAAAGACATTGTCAAGATTTCGACAATTATGTCTTACATCGGTACTGGGGCGAATCGCCTGTCTGAAATCGCCGCGCGTTGCAACGAACCAGCGACTAATCTGTCTCGTCCATTAAAGAAACTCGTAGACCTTGGGTTCATAGAGAAAGACGTTCCGTTTGGCTCGGATGAAAAGAATGCTAAAAAAAGTCTATACAAGATCGCTGATCCGTTTATGGCGTTTTACTACCAATTCGTTGTCCCTAACCGCTCGTTCATTGAGCTTGGCAGGCGTCTTCCCGTTGAACAGGCATTGGCCTCTCATTTCTCTGAATATGTCAGCGCGCAATGGGAAAAGCTATGCCGCAATGCCGTGACCGGTAATTTAGTCAACGGAGTGGCTTACGGCAAGGCAAGGCGTTGGTGGGGGACCATATTGAATGAAAATAAGAAACCTGAGCAGGTCGAGTTCGATGTGGTTGCCGAGTCTCTGGACAAGAAAACCCTGCTTGTGGGTGAATGTAAATGGACCGCACAAGAAAATGGTGCACACCTTACATCCGAACTTCTCCGCAAAGCCGAATTGTTGCCGTTCGCCAAAAATCACACGATTGTTCCCGTGCTGTTCCTCAAAGACAAGCCAAAAGAAGACGTTGGCAACGTAATGTACGCAGAGGATGTTATTGCATTGTCAAAATAAACACATTATTCACAAATTCTCCTCTACGAACTCGGGGAAAAGGAGTATTTTGTCGGCGGAATGTGTGTCGAACAGCAGGTGCTCGAAATCACGCTTTTTCACATTCAGATCAACCGTGGCCAATTTGTCTGTGATGGCTTTTTTCAAATCCTCGGTGTTTGATATTCCGGATCTTTTTTTCAGAAACTCGTATGAAGGTTTTGTTTGTTGCATCAAAAACATACAATCATAGAAATCGCGCCCTTTCGCCCTTGCAAGCAAGGCGGAGAGTTTCATGCTGAGCAATACGGAATCTGGCGGAACCGGCAATGAGAAGAAAAATCCACATCGTTGTACATGCCGCATTTCTATCTGGTAAGAAACCCCTTGATCCTGAGCTTCAATTTTCAGAAGAAATCGTTCCTCTCTATGGCCTGTCAATCCAAGCTCAAAGAGGAATTCCGGAAAGAATATGTTCCTTCTGAAGGCGGTCAACTTGTCGTTGGCCTTGTCACGTGTCTCTACAGCCAGACCGCTGTTCTTCAAAAATGCGATCACTTTGTTTGTCATTTCAACAAAATCTTGCTCAGAAAGATCCTTGCAGTCGAAGTCAAGATCTTCCGAGAACCTGTCAATTCCCTTGATAAGACGAAGGTTTGTGCCACCGATGAATGCCAGTTTGCTGATGTAGGGCGTTGTGGCAAGATGGTCAAGTACCATCAGTTGTATATATTCCTTAAGAATATGCTTCTGAAAGGCGGCGTTTGATGCTACCTGAGACGGGAAATAGCTGTTTATGTAATTCAGGTCTATCATAAATCGTATATTCTTAATAGTTTCTTGATTCTGCTGTCCAGAGCCTTGCTGCTGATTCTCTGCTGATAATCTTTGAGTCTATCAATATCCAATTCTTCAGTCATAAAGGCTTCATCCAAGCGAAGTTGCTCCAACTCTGTGTCATTATCGTAAAAAGGATAGAGGTAAAGCAGATCCAACAGAGCCTTTTCCGGATGTGCCAACCACCAAGTCTGCTTGGGAGCGTTGATTATGGACGTGTTGGTCGGAAGCGGCACTGGCTTGTACCCAAAGAATAATTGCGGTTTGACATTCTGATAGGAATATTGTCCGAACTTGTTCTCAAATCTGGCTGTTTTCAATGTGGTGACTGACGTGATGCTCGTGACCGCCTCTGGAATCATTCCATATATGCTCAGTGCTGTGTGGAGGCTTATGTATGACGGACGGTAGATGCGGCAGGCCACATATCGCGAGAAATCAGGCCGTTGAAGCAGTTCCGGAAAAGCATACCATTCCTGTCGCAGCTTTATCAACAAGCCCTTATGTGACCATCTCGTAAGGTTGTTCCTGTCAAAAGATGGAAAGTACGCTCTTGCCTGATGGATGGAAAAACATCCTTCAGGCAACAACTTTTCCCTAAATTCTAAATAACTTACCACAACGATATATTTCTAAAACAATGCAAATATAATGCTTTTTGGAAATATTATACTATTGTCCGCGATATTTCTATGACAACTAAAGAATATAGTTCTTCAATAATGAAATCGAGAAAAGCCTCGGTGCTCGGAGCGAAGCGACCGAAGGGGTTTCGGGGAATACTTCCCCCGTGCCCCACTGGGGCTGTCACGAAGAGACTTGGGATGAATTACTAAAATAGAAGAAGGGTGGCTAACAGAAATTAGCCACCCTTCTTCTATTTTAGCGGAACACTACTTGCCGGCGAGGCGGGCGTAGGTGCCGTAACGTACTTTGGCGAATTCCTCGGTGAGGCTCAGGAGTTCCTGGGCTCTGTCAGGGAACAGTTTGTAAAGGGACGCGAAACGAACCTCTCCCTTGAGGAAGTCCTGGAACTTGGTCCAATCCGGCTCCTTGGAGTCGAGAGTGAACGGGTTCTTTCCTTCAGACTCGAGGGCAGGGTTGTACCTGTAGAGGTGCCAGTAGCCGCAATCAACGGCGAGCTTCTCCTCTTTCTGGCTCAGACCCATACCAGCCTTCAGACCGTGGTTGATGCACGGAGCGTAAGCGATGATGAGGGACGGGCCATCGTAGGCCTCTGCCTCCTTGATGGCGTTCAGGTACTGTGCAGGGCTTGCACCCATGGCAACCTGGGCGACATAGACGTAGCCATAGCTGATGGCCATCATGCCGAGATCCTTCTTGCGGATCTTCTTGCCCGAGGCGGCGAACTTGGCGATCGCGCCGGCAGGGGTTGACTTGGAGCTCTGTCCACCGGTGTTGGAATAAACCTCGGTGTCGAGAACGAGGACGTTCACATTCTTGCCAGAGGCGAGCACGTGGTCGAGTCCACCGTAACCGATGTCGTAAGCCCAACCGTCACCTCCGAAGATCCACTGGCTGCGGGCAGGGATGAAGTGCTTGTAGTCAAGGAGTTTCTTGCAGTGAGGACAGTCGGTGTTCTCCATCAGCGGAATAACCTTGTCGGCCACCTCACGTGTGATCTCACCGTTCTCCTTGTTCTCAAGCCACTGCCTGAACAGAGCCTTTACTTCCTCTGGGCACTTGTCGCATTCGAGAGCGGCGGTCATGAGGTTGGCGACAGTCTCGCGGGCACGGTCAGAACCGATCTTCATTCCGAGACCGAACTCGGCGTTGTCCTCGAAGAGGGAATTCTGCCAAGCCGGGCCGTGACCCTGGGCGTTGGTGCAGTATGGAGATGCAGGGAATGACGCTCCGTAGATCGAAGAGCAGCCTGTGGCGTTGGCGATCATCATCCTGTCACCGAAGAGCTGGGTGATGTTCTTGATGTAAGGTGTCTCACCGCAGCCAGCGCATGCACCGCTGAACTCGAACAGAGGCTGTGCGAACTGGGAGTTCTTGACATTGGCGGCCTTGTTGACAACCTTGTCCTTGTAGCCGACCTTAGTGGCGAGCCAGTTGAAGTTGTCCTGCTCGGCCTGCTGGTCGAGGGCGGAAACCATCGTGAGAGCCTTCTCCTTCGCAGGGCAGACATCCACGCAGTTGCCGCAACCTGTACAGTCATCCACAGAGATTGAAAGGGCGAATGAATATTCCTTCAGAACAGCCTTGCCCTGTGCCTTCTTGAGTCCGGCAGGTGCCTTCTCGGCCTCTTCGGTTGTGAGGAGGAATGGACGGATGGCGGCGTGAGGGCAGACGAACGCGCAGGAGTTGCACTGAATACACTTCTCCGCGTCCCAGCTTGGAACCGTGACGGCTACACCGCGCTTCTCGTAGGCTGATGTGCCGGCCGGCATGGTGCCGTCCGCGTAAGGCAGGAACGCGCTGACAGGGAGTGAGTCTCCGTTCTGGGAGTTCACAACGTCAGCGATATCCTTCACGAATGCAGGAGCGAGACGGTCCTTGTTAGGGGTCTCGAACTTGGCCGAGATCTTCGCCCACTCGGCAGGAACGGTGACTTCGGTATATTCACCACCTCTGTCGACGGCTGCATAGTTCATATTCACGACATTCTCACCCTTCTTGCCGTAGCTCTTGACGATGGCGTCCTTCATGTACTTGACGGCGTCCTCGTAAGGGATGATGCCGGTGATCTTGAAGAAAGCGGACTGGAGGATCGTGTTGGTCCTGTTGCCTAGTCCGATCTCAGCGGCGATCTTGGTGGCGTTGATGATGTAGAGCTTGATCTTCTTCTTGCCGATGACAGCCTTCACGTTGTCCGGGATTCTCTTGACGGTCTCTTCCTCGTCCCAGAGAGAGTTGAGGAGGAGGGTGCCGTTCTCCTTGATGCCCTTCAGCACATCGTACTTGCTGAGGTATGACGGAACGTGGCAGGCCACGAAGTCAGGGGTGCTGACAAGGTAAGGGGCCTTGATAGGGTTGTCACCGAAGCGGAGGTGAGAGCAGGTGTAGCCGCCTGACTTCTTTGAGTCGTAGTCGAAGTAAGCCTGGCAATATTTCTGCGTGTGGCTTCCGATGATCTTGATGGTGTTCTTGTTGGCGCCGACGGTGCCGTCAGATCCGAGTCCGTAGAACTTGCACTCTGTGGTGCCTGGCTTCACGATGGAAACCTCGCTCTTGATGGAGAGAGACTTGAAGGTGACATCGTCCACGATGCCGATGGTGAAGTCGTTCTTCGGCTCATTCTGCTCAAGGTTATCGTAGACAGCGACGATCTGGGCTGGAGTGGTGTCCTTTGAGGAGAGACCGTAGCGTCCGCCGATGATCAGCGGAGAGTTCTGCTGGCCCTGGAACAGAGCCTTCACATCAAGGTATAGAGGCTCTCCGAGGGCTCCCGGCTCCTTTGTCCTGTCGAGGACCGCGATCCTCTTGACGGTCTTAGGAAGGACCTTGAGGAAATATTTCTCAGCGAAAGGCCTGTAGAGGTGAACCGTGATGAGACCGTACTTCCTGCCCTTCTTGGCGAGGTAGTCGATGGTCTCCTTGATGGTCTCGGTCACGGAACCCATGGCGACGATGATGTTCTCGGCGTCGGCGGCTCCGTAGTATGTGAACGGACGGTACTCGCGACCGGTCAGTTCGCTGATCTCACCCATGTAGCGGGCCACGATGTCAGGAACTGCGTTGTAGAAGTTGTTTCTGGACTCTACGGCCTGGAAGTAAACGTCTCCGTTCTGGGCTGTACCGCGGGTCACAGGAGCGTCAGGGTTGAGAGCCCTCTCACGGAAAGCCCTGAGAGACTTCTCGCTGACCATTTTCTTGAGCTCTTCCTCGTCAAGAGCCTCGATCTTCTGGATCTCGTGTGATGTGCGGAATCCGTCGAAGAAGTGGAGGAACGGAATGCTTGACTTGATAGCCGAGAGGTGAGCCACGGCGGCCAGATCCTGGGCTTCCTGCACTGAGCCGGAAGCGAGGAGGGCGAAGCCTGTCTGGCGGCAAGCCATCACGTCCTGATGGTCTCCGAAGATGGAGAGGGCGTGCGATGCGAGCGCGCGGGCTGAGACATGGAAGACAGCCGGAAGCATCTCGCCGGCGATCTTGTACATGTTAGGGATCATCAGGAGAAGTCCCTGGGATGCTGTGTAGGTCGTTGTGAGGACACCGGCCTGGAGGGAGCCGTGCACTGCTCCGGAGGCGCCGGCCTCACTTTCCAACTCTGTGACGCTTACTGTCTCGCCCCAGAGGTTCTTTTTTCCGTGGGCAGCCCATTCGTCAATGTTCTCTGCCATCGGAGAGGATGGTGTGATAGGATAGATGCAGGCGTTCTCGCTGAAAAGATAAGCGACGTTCGCCACGGCAGTGTTACCATCACAAGTGATGAATTTCTTTTCTTTAGCCATATCGTTAACGTTATGTTAATATGTTTTTAAATAGTTGTCAATCCTTCGATCGTGATTCCCTCTGTCCCGGCGGAAATCCTCTTAACAAGTCCCTGCAGGACTGTGCCCGGGCCGATCTCCATGAAGTAGTCCGCTCCGTCCGCGAGCATATTCCTGACTGACTGGGTCCACTTCACAGGAGAGGTGAGCTGGGCGAGCAAATTCTTCTTGATTTTCTCAGGGTCAGTGACGGCCTGGGCGGAGACGTTCTGATAGATCGGGCATATCGGCTCCACAATCTTTGTCCCCTCGATGGCCTTGCCGAGCTCGACGCGCGCCGGCTCCATGAGAGGGGAGTGGAAGGCTCCGCTGACCGCGAGAGGAAGCGCCCTCTTCGCACCTTCAGCCTTGGCTTTCTCGCATGCCTGCTCCACGGCTGTCTTCTCGCCGGAGATCACGACCTGCCCGCCGCAATTGTAGTTGGCCGGAATCACAAGGCCTTCGCATGAGGCGCAGATCTCCTCAACTTTCTCGTCCGGAAGCCCCACGATGGCGGCCATCGTTCCAGGCACCTTCTCACAGCAGAGCTGCATCTGTGTGGCGCGGATATAGACAAGACGAAGGGCATCCTCGAAACTGATGGCTTCCGCGGCGGCAAGTGCGGAAAATTCACCAAGAGAATGCCCTGCGACCATGTCGGGTCTGAATCCTTCATAGCACTTCGCCAGAACGACGGAGTGCAGGAATATTGCCGGTTGTGTCACGCGTGTGGCTTTGAGGTCCTCCGGCGTGCCCTCAAACATTATGTCAGTGATTCTGAATCCAAGTATGTCATTCGCCTTCTCGAGCAATTCCTTGCCTTTGGCGTTTCCGTCGTACAGCGCTTTTGCCATACCAGGGAACTGGGAACCCTGACCGGGAAATACGTAAGCCTTTTTCATAATACGCAAAAATAAGATTTATTATTGGATTATCCGAATATTATAGGCTCTTTATGAGCCTTGAAATTACATTTTTCGGCGCAAAAAATATCTTTTTGCAAAAGATCGGTCAAAAATTCTTGTTTTGCCATTTATTTGTTATTTTTGTAATCTGATTGCGTGAAAACCGCAAGAATGATGCCCCTGTAGTCTAATGGATAGAATTTCGGATTCCGGTTCCGACGATTTGGGTTCGATTCCCAACGGGGGTACAAGTGGAGATTAATTCTCGTATCTTATTGGATACGAATCAATTATCCGTCTTATGAAAAGAATCCTAATTTCTCTCGCGGCTGCGATTTTTGTTTGTGTACCGGTGGTGTCGGCTCAGATACCAGAGTCCAGTAATGAGATAACGTTTGGCTACGGGCGGGTGACTGTTGTGGATTTCGCCCATGTGGTCGGCGGGGTGTTCGCCACGGCGTTCACCGCCGGTTACGCGCGGTTTGACAACTTCCGGTCTTACGGGTCTGTCAATCTTGAATATTACCGGGCTCTTAGCAAGACTTTTTCCGTGGGGGCGACAGTCTCTTGGTTCGGAGGAACCGCCGATGAACTGAACAAGGAGAACGAGAAGATCGGCAACGCTGACTACAGCGGATTTGCGGTCATGCCTGCGGCAAAGGCGTTCTGGTTCAGGAAGCCTCATGTGGCGATGTACTCGAAACTCGCCGCCGGAGTCACGCTCCTCGATGATTACGATGAGGAGACGGACTCGCATTCGTTTGATTCGTTCTTCGGTGCACAGGTGACTCTCGCCGGAGTTCAGTTCGGTGGAGAGCGGTTCCGTGGATTCTTCGAGCTTGGCGGTGGAATGCAAGGCTTGGCGCTTGCGGGAGTGAGCGTGTCGTTCTGACCTTGAAGGCTAAAGAATATAATAATAGGCCGCCATCACTGAATATCAAGGTGATGGCGGCCTTTTCGCCAATTAAAGGACTCTGTTATATTCAGAGATTGTCAAATGTGAAACTTTCCCATGGGAGTTGTGCGTCCTTGCCTCTGTCAAGCACATCGGCGACGTGGCAGAGCATCGGGAATCTGGTCAGGTCAACCTCGCCTTTTTCGGCGCGCTTGGAGATGGCGGCGAAGACACGGCGGGACACAACGAGACTCTCGAGGGTGACACCGGAAAGGATATTCAGTGCCTCCTCATAGGTCTTGCCTTCACCCAGCAGGATGCCGATCTTTCTGGTCCTTCCGCCATAGACGGTCACATAGAGGTCTCCGATTCCGATGTTCTCGCAGTCGCGGCTCGCCCCTTGGAGCTCAAGCAGATAACGCATCTCCTTGACGGCCTGGTAGAAGGCTCCGGCCTGGCTGTTGTAGTGAAGCCCGTCGTTCATGGTCCTGTTCACCAGTCCGATTGTCATCGCCACTGCGAGGGCATAGCCGTTCTTGAGGGCCACGGCGCTCTCCAACCCTTCCACGTCATTGGTGAGCGAAATGTGGTAGTAGTCGGTGGACATCGCGGCTTTCATCATTCTGAGAATCTCAGGCTGCTTGCCGCAGAACGCCACCTCGGTCTGATCGTGGGCCACGAGCTCATAGCTGGTGCACGGTCCGCCAATGGCGCAGATCTGCCTGTCGATTCCCTTTTTCGCAAGGCTGCGTTTCCAGTACTCCGGGTATGAGATCAGTGTCCCATCCTCAAGGTTGATCAGACCCTTGGTGACCGACAGCACCGGAACCGAAGGATCGAGTTCCGAAAGTACATTCTCCAGAAACCAGTCAACTCCGAACGAGCTGACGCCGCCGATGATGAAATCGCAACCCTTGACTGCTTCTTTCCATTCCTCGAATTGGAAATATTCAACGCCGGCAGGGAACGGCACATTGAATTTAGTATGTTTGCCTGTTGATTTGCAGGCATCGATGATGTCCTTGTCCAAAGGAGTTCCGACAAGTCTTACAGTGTTCCCGTTCTCTCTTGCCGGGAAAGCGAGGGCGGAGCCCATCATTCCGGCTCCGATGATTGTGATTGTTTTTGCCATTTTAAAATAAGTGAATATTATTCAGAATGATTATTGCTTGCACCAGCGGTCAAGCCAGTCGAAGTAGCTGCGGTGCCAGAAGAGGGCGTTCTGCGGCTTGAGGATCCAGTGGTTCTCCTCAGGGAAAACGATCAGCTTGGACGGGACTCCCATCATCTGGGCGGCGTTGAACGCGGCCATGCCCTGGTCGTAAGGGATGCGGTAGTCCATCATGCCGTGGATGCAGAGGATCGGGGTGTGCCACTTTGTGACATTCAGGTCCGGAGAATTGGAATAGTGGCGCTTGGCCTTGGCGGCGGAGCTCCACGGAGAACCAGCCTGCTGGATGCCGCCGAAAGTCTTGCCGTCGCCGCGAGGACCCTTCTCTCCGGCTGTGTAGGAATATTCAGAAAGCCCGCCGTTGTCGAAGTTCGGGAACCACATCTCCTCTGTCTCGTAGTACATGTACTTTTCATCGAATATTCCGGCATGGGCGATGAAGCAGTCATAGACGTTGCCATGGATTCCGGCCATGTAATAGACGCTGAATCCGCCGTAGGACGCTCCGCAGCCAGCGAGCTTGCCTACATAAGGCTCAGCCTTGAGCTCCTTGGCGGCGCTCAGATAGTCCTGCATGTTCTGACCGACGTAGTCGCCGCTGATCTGCTCGCACCATTCCTGTCCGAAGGCTGTCGTGCCGCGGCGGTTAGGAAGTATGACTATGTAGCCCTGGTTGGCCATGAGGCGGTAGTTCCAGCGGTAGCTCCAGCCCTGGCTCAGAGTGCCCTGAGGACCGCCGAGGAATATCTCGATGGCAGGGTAAACCTTGGTCGAGTCGAACTGAGGAGGGTAGAGGACCCAGGTGAGCATCTTCTTTCCGTCCGTGGTCTTGATCCAGCGCTCGCGCGTCTCGTAGGCTGTCAGCCGGCCGATGATGCCTCCGTTCTCGTCGGAGATTCTGCTGAACGATCCATCGGTCTCGTTGACGGCCACAAGTTCGGTCGGGAATTCCATCGAGCAATAGCTGGCGAGCAGTGTGCTGTCAACGACGGCGAACGGTGAGTTGAAATCGTACCAGGCGTCGTCAGGGGTGATTCTCTTGATTCCGGCATCGGCCACAGTCACGTTGCAGATCGCCTGAAGCCCCTCGATCAGTGAATTGAAGTAGATGCTCTTGGAGTCGTCCGCCCAGACAATACCACCTGCGTTGTACTTGAAGTCGGCGGTGAGGTTACGGATTCCATTTATCTGAGGAATCGCGGACTGGCCTTCGGATGAAGCCTCGGCGTCAGCCAACTCGGCCACCATGAGTCTGACCTTGTCGGCCTCATAGCCGTTGCGCTCCATGCTGAGCCAAGCGATCTGTTTCCCGTCGGGACTCCATACCGGATCAGTGTCGTAGCCACCGGCCATCGGGATCCGGACGGTCTCGCCTGTCAGGATGCTGTAGATGTAGATCTCAGTGTCCGTCGAGAAGGCATATTCACGACCCGTCTCAACCTTTTTGCAGGAATATGCCACATAGCGTCCGTCAGGACTCCAGCAAAGCTGCTCGATGCCGCTCAGAGGCTCCAGAGGCAGCTCGTACTTGCCGGCGCCCTCCGCAAGTATATTCATTGAATTGTCTTCGGTGATTTCCCCGCCCAGCGGCGCCACGTAGGTCTGAGGCCTTTCGGTCGTCCAGTGGTCCCAGTGACGGTACATGAGGTCCTCCGTGACGTAGGCCTGAGCCTTGTCCAACTTCTTGTCGAAATCCTTCGGGGTCTTCACGGCTCCGGGAACCGTACTGGTGTAGAGCACCTGCGACTGGTCCGGACTAAGAGTGAACTCTCCGATCCCGGCCTCCACCTTGCTGACCTGCTTTTTTGCTGACAGGGAAGCCTTGCCGTCCGAGATGGTGATGGCGGCATTGTAAAGCTGACCGCCCTGAAGGTAGTAGATGGATTTCCCGTCCAGACTCCAGCGCGCGTTGCTTATGCTCTTGCCTTCCGACGTAAGTTGGATCTTCTCGCCGAATGAAAATCCGTTTTCATTTCTGAGGACCTCGGTGAGAAACAGATTCCTGCAAGAACGGTTCTCCTCTATCGAGATGTAGCTTACCCCGTACAGAATCCAGTGTTTGTCAGGGGACAACTGAGGGTCAGACAGACGTCCCAGCGAAAGAAGAACTTCAGGTGTCATCCTTCCGTCCTCAATCTTGATGTCGGACGGGCCGATGTAGCCGCCGTCTGTCCTCGTTTCATTTTTCTGTGCGCAACTCATCATTGTAAACAGCGCCGCCGCTGCGAGGGCGGCCTTTCCATTTTTTATCATAAATATTATAAGTATTGTTTGTATGCTGTCTCAAGCTCCTCCTTGACGGCCTGTCTGACTTCGGCGGGCTCGATCACTTCCAGCCTGCCGGCGTGTCGGCAGAATTCCAACGTCAGGTTTCTGTTCGGAATGACACGGATCCTGAATATTCTTCCGCCTCCCTCCGCCTCTCCTTCCTCAACCTGCGACCGGTGGATCGGGAGGTCCCTTAGGTAACTTGCCTCCTCGTCCGTCACCTTGAAACGGATCGTGACAGGCTTCTGGCCGGCCATAGGGAAATATATTCCATAGCTTTGACTGAATATCCCGTCCACGTCGAAGTCTTTCGGCATCCTGAAACTCGAATCAGTCATCTGAAGCGACGAGATCCTGTCGAGTCCGTAGACCCTCCACGCACTCATGTCGCTGTTGTCGGTCTCAGTGCCGTCCTGCTTTTTGGCCCTCTCGTGGCAGAATGCCACAAGATACCATCTTTTCTCATGCTCTTTGATGGCAAACGGCTGAATGTGAAGTGTTTCGGTGGTGGATGAACTGTACTTGCCGTAGGAGATCCTCAACTCATTCCCGTCTTCCATCGCCTGCATGATGGCCGTCAGATGTTTCTGCCCGGAAGGAATCTCGTCCACACTGACACGTCCCGAGAGACGCTCTTTCCCGAGCGACAACAGGTTGTTGACAGTGAACGTGTTGATCAGCCATCCAATGCTATCGTCGTTGTCCAGAACTTCATCGCTGAAAGGAATATAATAGCGGTTGATCCGCCTGTCGCAGTCAATGTCGACGCCGAAAAGATCTTCCACGGCAAGCCTGTGGTTGTTGAAAGTCCTTCTTGAATATGTCTGGCCGAATCTTCTGGAATATTTTTCGTCAAGTTCCTTGAACGTAAGTCCCCGCCCACCTGCCGCGGTGAGAGTCTGGATGAGCCATATATATTTCCCGATTAATTCTGAGACCATTGCCTTGCGCTTCATTTTGGCACATCAAATATAGCAAACAAATGGCGATTTGACTCTGGTTTGGCTCGTTGTTATGAATTTTTTCACATCTTTAGCGCCAGAAAACCCTCATTAAGCAACGCAAGGTAATTGATTTTCGGGATTTAGTGAGTAGATTTGCGGTTGATATGATGAAAGTTGGTATGAATATGATAATGAAGACGCTTGCGCTGTCCTTTCTGGCGGCTCAGGTCTTCGTCTCGTGCATGGTGGAAGATACGGATAACAAATTATTCGACATATCTGGCGGTGAACCTGTGGCAAACTATCAGATTACAGGGACGGTAAGCGATGAGGACGGTAATCCGCTCCCGGGGATCCGGGTCATCGCCGATTACAGCACTGGTATTCCCTATCGCGCGGACACATTGTACACCGACAAGGAAGGACGATTCTCCAAGTTCATGTCAATACCCCGTGTGGACAAATTCTTATTGTCTTTCACTGACATCGACGGAAACGCGAATGGTGGTTATTTCGAGTCTGAATCCATAGCGGTCAAACCTGTCCGAACAGAGATGGCGTCCGGACATTTCGGTGGCTCGTTCATCGTCTCGGCGGAAGTCGAACTGAATAAAAAGTGAGTCGTTTCCGAATATGTCAGCCCGGCCGTTTTGAAAAGTCAAAACGCCTTCTTATCTTAGCGGAATGACCAGAAACAAGTTGGACACAGAGGTGCAGTTTCTTCCGGGAGTGGGGCCGAAAAGGGCCTCGCTTCTTAAATCGGAATTAGGCGTGTCCACGGTCGGTGACCTCCTGCACACTTTCCCGTTCCGCTACATCGACCGCAGTTCTATCCAAAGGATAGCGGATATCCAGTCCACAAGCGCCTATGTGCAGATTCTGGCGCAGGTCGTGTCCTCTCAGGTCAACGGAAAGAAATTGAGTGTCATGGTCAAGGATCAGAGCGGGATGATGGAAATGGTCTTTTTCCGTGGAATCAAGTACACCTATGATCGCCTGAAGCCAGGGGCGGTCTTCTTGTTTTTTGGCAAGCCGAACCAGTTCAACGGACGGTTCAACATTGTGCATCCGGAGATAGACAATCCTCCGTCGCAGGGGGCCGGCGGCTTTTCAGGAGTCTTGACCGGAGTTTACAACTCGACGGACAAACTTCGTAACGGGGGAGTGACCGGAAAGGTGATGAACCGGCTTATGGCGGAGGCGATCGACCTTGCGATCGGGGACTTGGAGGAGACGTTGCCCGAATATATTCTTAGAGAGAAAGGACTTGTTCCGTTGAGATTTGCCATCAGAAATGTCCATTTCCCGTCAGACCAGAATGCGCTTGAGAAGGCCAGGTACCGCCTCAAATGGGAGGAACTCTTCCTGTTGCAGCTGTCCTTGCTGAAACAGAAATATGTCCGCTGCCGCTCTGCCGTGGGGATTCCGATGCCGAAGGTAGGCACGGCGTTCAATGCTTGTTACGGGGCTTTGCCTTATGAGCTTACAGGCGCGCAGAAACGGGTGATCAAGGAGATCCGTTCGGACATGATGAGCGGCCATCAGATGAACAGGCTGCTCCAAGGGGATGTCGGCTCCGGTAAGACGATGGTGGCCGTGCTTTCCGCGTTGATCGCGGTCGGGAATGGGTATCAGGCCTGCATAATGGCTCCGACCGAGGTGTTGGCCCAACAGCATTTCGCCAACATCTCCAAGTATCTGGCACCGACCGGTGTACGGTGCGAATTGTTGATTGGCTCGACCGGAAAGGCAGCCCGAAGACCGATACTTGAGGGGTTGGCTGACGGGTCGGTCGGCATCATCATCGGGACCCATGCCTTGATAGAGGACACCGTGATGTTCAGAAATCTAGGCCTTGCCATCATTGACGAGCAGCATCGTTTCGGCGTGGAGCAGAGGTCAAAGCTTTGGTCCAAAGGGGCTTCAGGTGTGCCGCCTCATGTTCTTGTCATGACTGCGACCCCGATTCCGAGGACGTTGGCCATGACATTCTACGGAGATCTGGATGTTTCGGTGATCGATGAGATGCCTCCAGGCAGAAAACCTATCCAGACCATGCTGATAGGGGAGGGCAAGCGTCCGCAACTGTACAACTTCATGAAGAAGGAGATAGCGGCGGGGCGTCAGGTGTTTGTTGTCTATCCTTTGATATTCGAAAGTGAAAAGGTTGATTACCAAAATCTTGAGACTGGCTATGAGGACATTGTCTCCAGATTCCCGTTCCCGCCGTACAAGGTTGCCATCGTGCATGGCCGGCAGACCAGCGAGGAGAAGCGGTTCAACATGGACGCTTTCGCGGCCGGCAGGGCGAATATCCTTGTGTCCACAACCGTGATAGAGGTCGGGGTGGACGTCCCGAACGCTTCCGTGATGGTGATCGAGAGCGCTGAGAGGTTCGGTCTGGCGCAGCTTCACCAGCTTCGGGGTCGGGTCGGCCGAGGGTGCGAGAAATCATACTGCGTTCTGATGCACGGCGACAAGGTCAGCAAGGAGTCCCGCAAGAGACTTGAGCTTATGTGCGCCACGGAGAACGGATTCGACCTTGCCGAGGAGGACATGAAGATGCGTGGCCCCGGGGATCTGGAGGGGACGCAGCAGAGCGGACTCCCGATCGAGCTGAGCATAGCGTCTTTGGCTCACGACGGGGCTTTGCTGGCTGACGCGAGAAGTTATGCCGAGCATGTGCTGGCGCATGACCAGACTTTGGAACTCCCGGTGAACGGACTGCTTGCCGAGGAACTTCGGAAAGATAAGTATAACGTTAAGGATTACAGTAAGATATCGTAGCCAGGTTTGAATAGCTTGACGCTTACAGGAAATCTTCCGGCCTGCAATCTCTCAGTCTCGGATGGTGCTTGTCTTTTTCCGAGAGGATGATCTTGTCCTCAGGCACTTTCCAGTCAATCGCCAGATCCGGATCATCCCATGCGATGGCACCTTCCGCCTCCGGGCAATAGAAATCATCGCATTTGTACTGGAAGATCACTTCATCGCTGAGGACGCTGAAGCCGTGTGCGAAGCCTTTAGGAATATAAAATTGCCTGTGGTCATCTCCTGAAATCTCCACGGCTACATGCTTTCCGAAAGTTTTTGAGCCAGGCCTTAGGTCTACCGCCACATCCAGCACCCTGCCCTTAACGACCCTGACCAGTTTGCCTTGGGAGTGCTCTCCTTTCTGGAAATGCAGCCCTCTGACCACACCGTAGCAGGATTTGCTCTCGTTGTCCTGCAAAAAATTCACAACCCCGACCTTTTCCTCGAATTCCCTTTGATTGAAGGATTCGAAGAAATAACCTCTGCTGTCTTGGAATATTCTCGGCTCTATGATGAGAACGCCTTCGATTTCTGTAGGTATGATGTTCATGCTGTCGCCTGCGTTGTTATATTCATAAACATTTTTTCCGTCAGTGGTTGTCTTATTCTTCCGCGATCTTGATCAGGTACTGTCCGTACTGGTTCTTGAGCATCGGTTCTGCCAGACCACGAAGCTTCGCGGCGCTTATCCATCCCTTTCTGAAAGCGATTTCCTCAAGGCATGCCACTTTGAGCCCCTGCCGCTTTTCTATGACCTCGATGTACGTTGAGGCTTCCGCGAGTGATTCGTGTGTGCCAGTGTCCAGCCATGCGAATCCTCGTCCAAGCTTCTGCACCTTAAGTTTGCCGGCTGACAGGAACTCCTGGTTCACGGTCGTTATCTCCAGCTCGCCTCTGGCGGACGGCTTGATCCTGCCTGCGATCTCCACCACATCATTGGGGTAGAAGTACAATCCGGTCACCGCATAACCGCTCTTTGGCTCTGAAGGCTTTTCCTCGATGCTCAGGCAATTTCCGGCGGCGTCAAACTCGGCCACCCCGTAGCGTTTCGGGTCGCTCACCTGATAGCCGAATACGGTGGCCTTGCCTTCTTCCTCGGCGGTGCGGACCGCCTCTTTGAGCTGTTCGCCGAAACCGGCGCCTTGGAATATGTTGTCGCCCAGCACCAGACAAGCGCAGTCGGTACCGATGAATTCCTTTCCGATGATGAATGCCTGCGCCAGGCCGTCAGGGGAGGGCTGCACGGCATATCCAAATCTCACCCCGAAATCGGTTCCGTCACCCAGAAGCCTTTGGAATCCAGGCAGGTCGGAGGGAGTCGAGATGATGAGTATGTCCCTGATACCCGCCATCATCAGTATCGAGATAGGGTAGTAGACCATCGGTTTGTCATAGACTGGCAGCAATTGTTTGCTTACACCCTTTGTGATTGGGTATAGACGAGTGCCGCTTCCCCCGGCCAGGACTATTCCTTTCATATTCGTTGATCTTTAGAGTTTAAATTTATGGACTGTCTCATTCTTGGCGGACCATCCTCAATGTCTTGAAGCAAGTCTTTTGAACTACTGAAGTTTTGGAGGACGGTCATCGCTCATCCTTTTGATGCAGGATGACAGGGAGTCCCTCCAGTAGGGGATGTCGATGCCGAATGCCTCCTTGATTTTGGCTTTGTCAAGCACCGAGAAACGAGGCCGTCTGGCTTTGGAAGGGTATTCCTCGGTGCGGCAAGGCCTGATGTCGCAAACGTTCCCACCCAATTCGCAGATCGCTTTCGCAAAGTCATACCATGAGATGGCCCCCTCATTGGAGAAATGGTATATTCCGGTCTTGTCAAGTCGGTTGCCCTCGATGATTCCGCTGATCAGGCCGGCCAGATCGTGGGCGTAGGTTGGCGTTCCCACTTGGTCGAAAACAACCTTCAGCGAGTCCCGCTCATCTGTCATGCGGAGCATCGTTTTGACAAAATTTTTCCCGAATGGTGAATATAACCATGCAGTCCTGATGATGATGTTTCTGCATCCGGATTTCTCAATCTCTTTCTCTCCTGCCAGTTTGGTGGAGCCGTAGACTCCAAGCGGGTCAGTCGGCCAGTCTTCCCTGTATGGCTCCGCCGTGTCCCCATGGAACACGTAGTCCGTCGAGATGTGAATGAGGGCCGCATCCCTTTCCATGGCGACCTTGGCCAGGTTCCCGGCCGCCGTACAGTTTAGCAACATCGCCATGGACGGCTCATCCTCAGCCTTGTCCACATTAGTGTAGGCGGCGCAATTGACGATCACGTCGATTTTCTCAGACTCGCATACGATCCTCACCGCATCGATGTCCGTGATGTCAAGGCTCAGTGTCTCGACTCCCGGAAGCGAGATGACATCCGAGAATATGTAGTTGTCGCGGCTCCCCGCCGTCACATTCCGAAGCTCCGTGCCCAACTGGCCGTTCGCTCCTGTCACAAGAATATTCATGATAATCCATACCAACCTGTCATTGTGACCGGCCTTATCTACAAATTTAATCAGAAATCTTTCGTTAACAAAATTCCGGTACGTCTTTGCCCTTGTTGATTTCTTTTTTTTGAGACAGCCCTGGTTGAAACTTTATTGGCTGAATTGAAACTTTTTTGTTAAAGGCGGCCTTTGACAACCGAAAAAAGACAACCATCCTCCTATGCGAACCATGCGCGAACTGATCGACTGGTACTTTTCTAAGCGCACCTTCCCCTACTGGTGCGTGCTGTTGCTTGACAGCGTGATCCT
>DJRG01000086.1 GCA_002438845.1 Bacteroidales bacterium UBA6366 | reverse complement strand
TTCAGTCTTTTCAATGAACTTGTTTGTTGTTCTCAGGTTGAACTTTCGTTCCGTTCCTGAAAGCGGGTGCAAAGGTAGTACTTTTTTCTTTTCCTCCAAACTTTTTTTGACATTTTTTCGATAGTAGTTTTCAACAATTGTCTGTTAAAACCCACCCTAAACCGATGTAAATCTCCGATACATGGAGAATTAGGCAGAAAGCAAAAAAAATGGCTCCTGAACGTGTCAGGAGCCGGATAATTTACGATGCAGGGTCAAAGACCTACATTCCAGCGGCAACGATCATACCCAGACCTACGAGGAAGAAACAGAACATCGCTCCAAGAAGGCTGTAGACAGTCTTGTTGGAACCCTTGAATTCCTTCCAGACAAAAACACCCCAGATGGCGGCGACCATCGGAGCGCCCTGACCAAGGGCATAGGATACGGATGCGCCAGCCTTGCCGGCCGCAATGTAGCTGAGAGCGGTACCAAGGCACCAGATGCAGCCACCAAGCATTCCCACGAGGTGGGTCTTGGAATTGCCTTTGAAATATTCACTCATCTTGACAGGCGCGCCCTGGAAAGGCCACCTCATAAAGATCGGACCGAACACAAAGTGACTGGCAAGAACCGCAAGGCTGAACACTACGATAGCCGTGTAAGGGCCGACCTTGCCAGGTTCCATATTCGCGAAATCCTTGAGGTCCATCGCCTTCATCACGAATGATGAGAAGAATGACATCACAACACCGGCGACAACGGCGAGAATGATTCCCTTGCGCTGGTCCGCCTTGGTGATTTCGGCGTTGCCGGCCTTCTTACCGGATGCGATGCCGTTAAGGATCACTGCCACAACCACAAGAGCCACACCGATTCCCAAAAGAGTAAGGTTACTCTTGAGCGCCCCCTGGGACATCTCCACACGGAGGTTGTTGATGACACCGAGCACAAGCGCGAGACCGCATCCCACAGGGAAAGCCACCGACATGCCGGCGATCGAGGTGGACGCGCTCAGGCAGATGTTCGAGAGATTGAATATCACTCCTCCGATAATGATGCTTAGAATGGCGGAGAAGTCAGCCTGCGCGATGTCCTGAAAGAAAGGACGACCTTCCGGACCGAATGTACCGAGAGTAAGGGCAAGAAGCAGGGAGAATATGACCATTCCGATCACATAGTCCCAATAGAAGAGTTCGTACCTCCAACTTTTGGCGGCGAGTTTCTGAGTGTTGCCCCATGAGCCCCAGCAAAGCATGATGATGAAGCAGAAGAACACTGCCAGACCATAACTGTTTACGATGAACATAATATTAGTGTTATTTAAGATTGAATATTCATGATTACAGAGCGATGAAAGCTTCCGCCTCAGCTCTTGTAGGTATGGCGGTCTGAGCCCCCATCTTTGTCACTGAAAGCGCAGACACGGCTGAGGCGAACTCCGCGGCCTCCTTGAGGGTCTTGCCTTCTGACAAAGCCACGCAGATAGATCCGCAATAGGTGTCACCGGCTCCTGTCGTGTCCACAGCCTTAACCTTGCGCGCCTGGACAAACTGAGGCTCGCCACCGTCGAGGATAAGGGATCCCTTGCTTCCCATCGTCACAATCATATTCCCGACACCCTTGCCAAACAGGACCTTGGCTGCCGCGGCCGCGGTTTCCTTGTCAGTGACAGGCATCCTTGAGAATGAGGCAAGTTCCGTCTCGTTAGGAATGAACAATGAGATGTATTTGAATATCTCCTCAGGGAGTTCGGCGTATGGTGCCGGATTCAGAACCACAAAAGCGCCGGCATCATGGGCGATCTTCGCGGCCTTGAGGACTGTCGGCACAGGGATCTCCAGCTGCATCAGCAGGATGTCACAGGACTTGAGCGCCGCCTCTGAGGCGGTGATGTCCCCGTCCGTAAAATCCAGATTCGCGCCGGAAGCCACCACAATGCAGTTTTCAGCGTCTTTGTCAACGGTGATCAACGCCACACCGGAAGGCTTGTCCGAACGGATGATTCCACTTACGTCAATCCCCTCTTCTTGATAATGCTTAATGGAATTGTCTCCAAAAACATCGTTCCCGACTTTGCAGATAAAGGAAACGTCACCCCCTACCCTCTTAGCCGCGACTGCTTGATTGGCACCTTTTCCTCCGGCACTCATGGTAAACACTCCTCCTAAGACAGTCTCTCCAGGAGCCGGTAATGTCGGGGTCTTGACGGTCATGTCCGTGTTGCTGCTCCCCAAAATCAGTATTTTCTTCATTTCTTTGATTAATTAATTACTCTATGGTTATAAATCCAGTGCTAAAACGTTAGCGCAAAATTATATCAAAGGTCAAAGATAGATAAAAAACGTCACAATCCTTATATGAAAGGACAAAAAAAATGCGGGGACCACCATAAGGTGATTCCCGCATTCATATATGACTTAGTTGAAAGTAAAGCCAAGATTACATCATTCCGCCCGCAGGCATCGCAGGAGCGGCTGGCTCCTTCTCAGGGATGTCAACAATACCACACTCAGTGGTAAGGAACATTCCGGCTACAGAAGCGGCGTTCTCAAGGGCCACACGGGCGACTTTGGTAGGATCAATGACACCGGCCTCCAGCATGTTGACATATTCATCAGTACGGGCATTGTAGCCGTAGTCCCCCTTGTTCTCACGGATCTTCTGGATGATGACGCTGCCGTCAACACCAGCGTTCTGGGCAATCTGACGGAGAGGCTCCTCGATGGCACGCGCGATGATATGGATGCCGGTGGTCTCGTCATCGTTCTCGCCTTTCAGTGTCTTCAAAGCCTCGGCGGCGCGGATGTAGGAGACTCCACCACCTGGAAGATAGCCTTCCTCAACAGCGGCACGTGTGGCGTTGAGAGCGTCCTCAACCCTGTCCTTCTTCTCCTTCATCTCAATCTCCGAGCCGGCACCTACGTAAAGCACAGCGACTCCACCTGCAAGTTTGCCAAGTCTTTCCTGAAGCTTCTCCTTGTCGTAGTCAGAAGTCGTGTTCTCGATCTGCTTACGGATCTGGGCGACTCTGTCGGCGATGGCATCCTTGTCTCCGGCGCCACCTACGATGGTAGTGTTGTCCTTTGTGATAGTGACTTTCTCCGCCTTACCAAGCATGTCAGGAGTTGTGTTCTCAAGAGTGAAGCCTCTTTCCTCGGACACGACAATCGCGCCGGTAAGGGTGGCGATGTCCTGGAGCATCTCCTTGCGGCGGTCTCCGAAACCAGGAGCCTTGACCGCGGCAATCTTCAATGTGCCACGAAGCTTGTTGACAACAAGAGTCGTCAGCGCCTCGCCATCCACATCCTCGGCGATGATGAGAAGTGACCTTCCCTCACGGGCGATAGGCTCAAGAATAGGGAGCAGATCCTTCATCGTGGAGATCTTCTTGTCACAGATAAGGACGGAAGCGTCATCCAGAACAGCCTCCATCTTGTCGGAGTTGGTCATGAAGTAAGGAGAGATGTAGCCTCTGTCGAACTGCATGCCCTCGACAACCTTGACCTCGGTCTCGGTGCCCTTGGCCTCCTCGACTGTGATCACGCCGTCGCCCTTCACCTTTGACATGGCGTCAGCGATGAGCTTGCCGATGGCGGCGTCATTGTTGGCGGAGATAGTGCCGACCTGCTCAACCTTAGAGTAGTCTGTGCCCACCTTCTTGCTGTTCTTCTTGAGTTCGGCGACAACGGCGGCGACCGCCTTGTCGATACCTCTCTTCAAATCCATAGGGTTCGCGCCGGCGGTGACGTTCTTCAGACCCACATTGATGATGGCCTGCGCAAGAACGGTCGCAGTGGTGGTGCCGTCACCTGCCTGCTCGTTGGTCTTGGAAGCGACTTCCTTGACCATCTGGGCGCCCATGTTGGCGTACCTGTCAGCGAGTTCTACCTCCTTTGCGACAGTAACACCGTCCTTTGTGACCTGAGGCGCACCGAATTTCTTATCGATCACAACATTACGTCCCTTAGGACCAAGAGTGACCTTTACAGCGTCCGCAAGAGCGTCAGCTCCTTCCTTCATCTTCGAGCGGACATCAACATCAAATTTTATTTCTTTTGCCATAATAATTTCCTCCTATTAATAATTACAGAATAGCCAGAATGTCTGACTGCTTTACGATAAGATATTTCTTACCTTCGACAGTAACCTCTGTTCCGGCGTACTTGCCATAGATGACCTCGTCACCTACATTGACCTCCATAGGTTCGTCCTTCTTTCCGGGACCTGCGGCGATCACTTTGCCTTCCTGAGGTTTCTCTTTTGCTGTGTCAGGAATATAAA
>DJRG01000088.1 GCA_002438845.1 Bacteroidales bacterium UBA6366 | reverse complement strand
GGTGGAGCTTCCCGTACAGTTCCCCTTGCGCGGATGCCTGATAGCATCTCAAATCGATGCTGTCTGGTTGGATTTCCGGTTAGTATGAATTATCTTTACAGAAATATACATTTAAAGATGGCAAAAAAGAAACAGGCGGCGAAACAACAAACGTTCCTTTCGCCGGAACAATATATCCGTGAGAGAGCAAGGACTCTTGAGATCGGTGACTGCTACATCAATGAGAATTATAAGGAACATGGACTGGGACACATTATCGTGACCAGGCTTCATAAAGGTGGGAAGAAAACCATCGGATGCTATTTGGTTGACACATATTGCCTTGGAGTCAAAGATGCCTTTTGTCGGGCGAGAATGGAAGACTTTGAATATAATGGCTTTATCAATAATATGGAGAAAGAGTACCACCTGAAGAAAATCTCCTACAATGAGGCTCACAATCTAATCTATGGAGCGATGGAGTTCGCAGATGAGGCAGGAATAGCGCCCTGCAAAGATTTCTCCTTGGCCAAATATATTCTTGAAGAGGACACCGAGGCCATTCCATTGATTGAATATGAATATGGAAGAAACGGGAAATATCTGCTTATCGTCAGCAGCAGGGATGAGGCTGACCGATACATGTCGACCTTGAGGGCCAATCTTGGGTCGAACTTCAATTACATAATCAAAGATAAACCTTTTGAGGAAGATGAACCAGAAGTGGAAGATTTATTTGGAGATGATTTCGCCAATATGCTCGCGGATATTGAGGAAAAACATAAAAATGCGGTGAAATGGAACCAGCCATATTCGTACAGGCATCCTCATTATCCGGCCGCTTTGGAGGTGGAGCACCCATCTGTTCTTCTGACCATTTCCGATCCCGAAAACGCCTGTCTGTCAGACGCTCAGGTGGATGATATCCTTTCGCTGCCCCACGACAGCCTGAGAAATGATCTTGAGAACATCCTTCTTTTCAACATCGGACTTTCTTGCGATGGAATACCAAAAGAAATGAGTGAGGGACCGTTTTCCGGGGTCATAGGCCACTGCGTGATGCTGCTCGGAGAAGTCGGCAACTACTCATCCAGTCTGGATGCTGTGCTGGAGGTTCTCAGACAGAATGACGATTTCTTAGATTATCATATTGCTGACAGTTCAATGGAAATCATCGTTCCTACGATTTATAAACTGGCAAAAAACAAACTATATACTTTGATGGATTTTATGAAGGAAACCGGCTTGAATAATTTTTGGAAATCCACTGTCGCCAATGCGGTCGCCCAAATAGCTTTAATTGAGCCGGACAGAAGGCCGGAAGTCATCACTTGGTTCGAGGAGCTGCTTGCGGCGATCAACCGGGACTTCCCATCTGCGGCTTACACGGATGCGGTGTTGAATGGTTTGATTGTACCTGATTTAATTGACATTGATGCTACTGAACTCCTACCAGAGATCAAGACAATGTACGACAATAGTTTCGTGGATCTTCTGGCCTGCGGCGATTATTCGAAAGTCGAAAAAGCAATGATCGAGAAAAGGCACTCGCCTTTCCATGAAATCAAACCGGACATAAAGGAGCGTTACGCCCTGCTGCGCAAATTCGCTGAATAACGCCCGCAAAATGTGTCAGGCGATTCCATCGAAAGTACATGCAAATGCGAAGCATAACTGTCTGTCTTTGAATATGTTCGTAAATTTTTGCCAGTCAAATCCAGAGAGTGATATTTCATACCTATTTAACATTTAGAAGCTGTTTTGATTTTACAAAAGATCGAGTCTGACCTGGTCGCTGAGCTCGCTGAAGTGACCAATCAGAGCATAGTCTCCACGATTTGTTTTGTATGAAATGTCATTTGCCACATAAGACGAAGGGGGTTTCTTTGGGGGTAAGACGTGAAAAATTTCTGTTTTTTAAGAATCTTATATGTTTCTTTATCGTTTTTCACGTTGACAATGCCGATATTGCGGAAAGATTCCGGGGCGAGTTCCGAAGATCAGTAACCAATCAAGAATTAGGCTGCTTCAACTATGGAGAATTCAGAGACAAACAAGGCCGTCAGTCGGAAGGCCGCTGACCGGACAACCATTAACCAAGAGACCATTGAAAAGGGGAATGTTTACCAAGAACCCACGAGGAGTAGAAATATACCCTGTCTCCCGTCAAGGTAATCTGCATAATGAACTACGAGGAAGACCACCCGAACTCCCCCGAGGGCAAGATCCTGTATCATTACCGCCTTCAGGAGGTCGAGACGGCCGAGTCGTTCGGCGGCCGGATGTCGTTCTACCTGTTGGAGTTGCCGAGAATAATGCGCTATGGTGATGAATATGACAGCCCTGTCGCAGCATGGTGCAGGATATTCAGAAATTTCGCTATCTTTGCGAAGTCGAGGTCGGAGAGGGACGCGGAATTCGAGCGACTGGAGCAGGCGATGCGCATGAGCGGCCTTGACGACAAAGAGATTGATAACTATTTCAGCGATATGATGACAGAGAAGGAGATGCTTCCGTACATTGAAGGAGCCGAATAGCAGGGTTACCGCAAGGGCTACAAGGCCGGAGCCGAGCAAGGCCGTGCCGAAGGTCTTGAGCAAGGAATGGCCAAAGGGCTGGAGAAGGGAATAGAGAAAGGAGTAGAGAAAGGAGTAGAGAAAGGAATAGAGAAGGTCGCCAAGTCTTTGCTGTCGTTAGGCCTATCGGCTGAGCAGATTAAGTCTGCCACAGGATTGAACGATGAGCAGATTAAAGGGTTGTGAAGAACTCTGTAAAGAATAAATAGTTATAAATCAATCATATAGCAAAAGCCCTTTAGTCTATATCAACTAAAGGGTTTTATTTAATTCACTGAGAAGCAGAGGCTTGCCCTCCACGGGTGCAGGACCCAGTTACTTCACCGCCTTAGGGGAAAGCGAGTACGGTTTGTCATCCGGCTTCTGACCACGTGACTTGTTCGGCTTGGAGGCCATCACGAATTCGATTGTGCCACCCTGAAGGATGTCATCGTGGGTGATGTAGAGTTTCTTGCACTCGGCTCCATTGCGCAGAACCTTCTTCACATAACGGTTAACATCACTCACACCGTCAGCCTTGACCTCAAGGGTCTTCCCGTTCGGGAGCGCGATCTTCACGTACGGGAGGTACGGAGCACCGAACACGTACTGGTCGCTGCCAGGGCAGACAGGGTAGAAACCAAGCACACTGAATATGTACCATGCGGACATCTGGCCACAATCGTCGTTGCCGCCCAGTCCGTGAATGTCAGGACGGTACATTCGATTGATGATCTCCCTCATCCAGTACTGTGTCTTCCAAGGCTGGTTCGTCCAAGCATAGAGATAAGGAATATGATGGCTCGGCTCGTTGCCGTGTACGTAGCCACCGATCAGGCAATCCTTTGTGATGTCCTCGTTCGTGGCGTAGGCATATTCAGGAAGATCGTGGTAGAAGAGCTCGTCAAGAGCGGAGATGAACTTCTTCTCGCCTCCCATCAACTCCATCACGCCATACACGTCCTGCGGAGCGTGGAACGAGAAATTCAGCGAGTTGCCCTCGATGAAGCCTTCTCCCATCGTCTGCATGATGTCGAAATCCTTCTTGAAAGTGCCGTCTGAATATTTCGGGCGTGCGAATCCAAGCTCGGTGTTGAACACATTCCTATAATATCGCGCGCGTGAGAGATATTCATCAGCCACCTTGTCGTTGCCGGCGAGTCTGGCGGTGTGCCAGATGGTCCAGTCGTCGTAGGAATATTCCAACGTGTTGCTGGCAGCAGTGGAGATCTTGTCGTAAGGCACATAGCCGAGTCTCATGTAGTCTCCAAGTCCTGCGTACCAGTTTGCCTTTGAGGTTGTCACCATCGCCTCGAGAGCTCTGTCACGGTCAATGTTCAGCCCTTTGGTGATGGCGTCTGCAAGTACAGGCACGGCATGATAGCCGCTCATACACCAGTTCTCGTTGGCGCAGTGGCTCCAGACAGGCAGGAATTTCAAGACATTCTGGTCATAGTGAGCCAGCATCGACTCCACCATGTCCCTGTCGCGTTCCGGCTTGAACAAGGCCAGGAACGGATGCTCGGCACGGTAGGTGTCCCAAAGGGAGAACACGGTGTAGTTCGTGAAGCCGTCCGCCTGATGGATCTCGTGGTCAAGGCCTCTGTACTTCCCGTCCACATCCATATAGACGGACGGGTTGATCATCGTGTGGTATAGGGAAGTGTAGAACATCTTCTTCTCGTCCTCTGTCCCTTGGATCTCCATCTGGGAAAGTTCCTTCTCCCAAGCCGAAGAAGCCTCTAAAGCGATGTCATCGAACGACTTGCCTGAAGCCTCGGCCGCAAGGTTCTTAAGCGCACCCTCCGCCCCGGTCGCCGAAAGGGCAACCTTCACGGTCAGCTCTGGATTCTTGGACGTGGCGAACTTGAACCAAGCCACCAACTTGCGTCCGGCCATCGCCGGGAAGTTGTGGTACTGGTCGAATTTGCTCCAGCCACCTTTATAGTTTATCTTCTCGCGGTCCGCGTAACCATATTCAGTTATAGGCTGCGAGAAGGAGATGGCGAAGTAGGTGTAGTTGGTGCGCGCCCAGCCGTTGGTGATGCGGTAGCCGGTCAGCAGGGTGTCGTTCTGCACCTGCACCTCCGCCCAGAGGGTCTTGCCATCGTAGTTGTAGATTCCGTGGAT
>DJRG01000017.1 GCA_002438845.1 Bacteroidales bacterium UBA6366 | reverse complement strand
CACCGTCAAGAGCGGTGAGGAGATCTTCTTGATAGTCACCCTGAAATGACTTCAGAGCGGTGAAAGCAGCAGCATTGTACTGCCCGCCAAGCTGCTCCACAAGAGCCTTGGCAGCCTTGTCTCCACCGATTTTCCCAGCCGCGGCGATGGCGGCGGAAGCAACGTCCACACTTTCGGAGAACGAACCGAGGACGATGTCTGACACAGAAGATATCTTATTGTCACCGAACCAGTCCAGAACATCAATCTTGGCGGGAGAAGACAATTTAGCGAAATTCTTGGTGAAAAGAGGAACAAGGTTTCCCGCGCCAAGAATCGAAGTGGCGTTGTCAATCACGGAGTTTCTGTACTTGATGTCGTCGCTCTTCAATGCGGCTGACACGACTTTCAAAGCCTTCGCCGGATCATTCTTCATCTGTGCGAGAGCCCCGGCGGACTTGTAGGCAGACACCTCGGAAGCCATCAGATCCTTGGCGGCTTTAGCGACAGCCTTGCTCTTTGATCCATCCGCAAGTCTTACTGCCAGAGCGGCATAGTCCGGAACCGAGTTCTCTTTAAGAATATTCAGAGATGACTCGGAGCCGATGGCCGCAAGCGCAGAAAAGTAGGCGTTGTCGTGCATCGTGGAGTTCAGGACGGTCGGAATGACCCATTTCTGAATATAAGGCTCGGCTGCCGTGATGCCTTTCTCCGCGGCGGCCGTGGCCAACAGTTTCCTGTCAGCGGTGCCATCCTTCACGAGATCTAGAATCAAAGACTCTGTTCCAGGAATATCCACGAGAGCGCCTATGGCTGTGGAGGCAAGCGCAGGATCGTTGACATATTCCTTGAACAACGGGGCGTCCGCTGGTTTTGCGATCTGACGGAGCAAGTTCAGCAGGAGAGCCTTGTTGTTGGTGTCGTCTGTGATCTTTATGGCCTGTGCGAATCCTTCACGGACCTTGTCAACGCACGCAGGATTGGCCGAGGCATAATTCGCGAGACCTGTGAGGGCATATTCATAAAGATTGTTCCGCACGCCTTCCGCCGCTGGTTTAAGCATCCTGGCGGTTTCCACCACAGAAGAAGGGGCTGCGGCGGCAAGATCCGCCATCTGAGTGTCGAGATCCGATGAATTGTTCGCCGGCATTGCCGCAAGCACGTCAGCCACAACGGTTTCAACGGTTCTTTGCCTTGCATCCTGAGCACTCAGGGTAAGAGTGGCGGCAAGGAATAGTATGGATGAGATTAATTTCTTCATATTCAGGAATATATTAAAGGATCATTGAACCCCAAGGGGCACGCATAGGTTGGTTGATGAGCTGGTTGGCGGCGTCATCATTGATGAAGAGCTGCTTGTCCGGATCGAAATCCAGGGTTCTGCCAAGACGAAGGGCACATGCTCCGATGTTGACGATCGTGCAGCTGTGATGACCATTGTCCTCGGCCAGTGCGAATTTCTGGCGTGTCTTCACGCACTCAAGGAAGTCGGTGTGACGCGGCTCCGGATCAGGAAGCGAATTAATCACGTCCATCACGTTAGGAATCGTGCACTCGAATCCTTTGTAGACCTTGCCGTTAGGGCCCTCAATGTAAGGCACCTTGCCCTTGCTCTCAAAGCCTTCGCCCTCAAGGATGATCTTGCAGCCGTCGGCATAGGTGTAGGTGATGCTCCGCCATATTCCCACGGCGTCCGGGTGCTGCTGAGGAGCGTCCACCTCGACTTTCACCGGGAAAGTGTCGTCCTTTCCGAGAATATACTGGACAGGGTCGATGTAGTGCTGCCCCATGTCCCCAAGGCCACCGGACTCATAGTCCCAGTAGCCACGGAATGTCTGATGCACACGATGAGGGTTGTATGGCTTATAAGGAGCCGGGCCGAGCCACATGTCGTAGTCCAGCTCCGCAGGAACAGGCTGAGGCACAAGGTTTTCCTTGCCGGTCCAATAGAATTTCCAGGTGAATCCAGTGGCTCCAGAGATCCTCACAGTCAAAGGCCAGCCCAGAAGTCCGCTCTGAACGAGTTTCTTGAGCGGCTCCACCGTGGTGCCAAGACCGTAGAATGTGTCCTTGAAACGGAACCATGTGTCCAGACGGAAGATTCTGCCGTACTTGTTCACGGCCTCCACGACCTTCTGGCCTTCTCCGATCGTCCTAGTCATAGGTTTCTCGCAGAATATGTCCTTGCCAGCCCGGCATGCCTCAACGGCCATGATTCCGTGCCAGTGAGACGGGGTAGCAATGTGGACTATGTCCACGTTAGGATCATGTACGAGATCTCTCCAGTCAGTATAGGCCTGGAGCTTTGTCCCGAACTTCTCCACTCCTTTCTTCAAAGCGTTGTCAAGATGGTTCTTATCCACATCGCAGACCGAGACCAAACGGCAATGCTTGTCACTCGCGAAATGCAAACCACTCATTCCGATCCCGCCGGTTCCAATGATTCCTCGTGTCAGTTGATCGCTTGGAGCGACATATTTCTTGTCTCCTCCCATCGCGCCGAACACATTGCGAGGCAAGATTGTGAACAAAGCCAACCCTGCCGCGGATTTCTTCAAAAAACTTCTTCTGGATTCACTCATAGTGTTGTTATTGTGATTAAATTACATTCAGACTCCTAACTGTTCGTTCCTGCAAATATACATTATTATTTCTGTTCCTGATTATCACTCAAGTCTCATTTATGTAAAAATAGAATCAAATATAATGAAAAAAAGGAGATGACCTTCCTGGTCATCCCCCTCTCTTTGTATTGTATATAGGAATATTCCTACTCAGCCTGACGGTCGTTGCCACCACGGCGGCCACGTCCGCCACGGTTGCCGCGACGGTCGCCACGATCTCCGCCTCTGCGCTCTCCACGGTCTCCGCGTGCAGGACGAGAACCGCCCTGAGCGTTGGCTGCGGCCGCGGTGTTAGGAGTGAGATCCTGTTTGCCGTAACGCTCGCCGTTGCAGATCCACACCTTGATTCCGAGCGCGCCGACCTTTGTGCTTGCCACCGCAAGAGCGTAGTCGATGTCCGCACGGAATGTGTGCAAAGGTGTACGGCCTTCCTTGAACATTTCGCTTCTGGCCATCTCAGCACCGCCTACACGGCCGCTGATTTGGATCTTGATGCCCTCGGCGCCAACCCTCATGGTTGATGCGATAGCCATCTTGATGGCCCTTCTGTAGGAAACACGTCCCTCGATCTGACGAGCGATGCTGTCAGCAACGATGTGGGCGTCAACCTCAGGCCTCTTCACCTCGAAGATGTTGATCTGTACGTCCTTCTTGGTGACCTTCTTAAGTTCTTCCTTGAGTTTGTCAACCTCGGCGCCACCTTTACCGATGATGAATCCAGGCCTTGCGGCGTGAATGGTCACGGTGATGAACTTGAGGGTTCTTTCGATGACAATCTTGGAGAGGCTGGCCTTGGCAAGACGGTTGGTCAGATACTTGCGGATCTCATAATCCTCAGCGATCTTCTCAGCATAGTTACCACCACACCAGTTAGAGTCCCAACCACGGGTGATACCGATTCTGTTAGAAATAGGATTTGTCTTCTGTCCCATATTACTTGTTCTCCTCTACTGTTGTTGGTTTCTT
>DJRG01000029.1 GCA_002438845.1 Bacteroidales bacterium UBA6366 | reverse complement strand
TCCTTGATCGAGACAGTGACGGTAGGCTTGGCGGAAACCTGTCCCGTACTCTTCGGGAGCAGGAGCTTCAGCGCGTTCGGATTGACCAGTGTCGAGGTGATCAGGAAGAAGATCAGCAGCAGGAACACCAAGTCAGTCATCGAAGACATCGCTGTGTCCGACAAGACCTTTGTGGTTCTCTTGAATGCCATTGACTATTTCTCCTCCTCGTTGCCTGCAGGTTCGTGCAGAAGGTCCATAAAGTCAATGGTGGCGTTCTCCATCATGAACATCAGGTTGGAGATCTGCGCGACCAGATAGTTGTAGCCGAAGTAGGCGAGGATTCCGACGATAAGACCACCGACGGTGGTGATCATGGCAGTGTAGATGCCGCTGGAAAGCAGTGTGATGTCGATGTTGTTGCCCGCGTTCGCCATATTGAAGAACGCCTGCACCATACCGAGCACAGTTCCGAGGAATCCGATCATTGGCGCTCCACCAGCGATTGTGGCGAGCATCGGAAGACCTTTCTCAAGCCTTGCGATCTCGACGTTGCCCATGTTCTCGACGGAAGTCTGAATGTCAGCTAATGGCCTGCCGATTCGCTCGATTCCCTTCTCGACGAGGCGCGCCACCGGAGAGTCATACTTCTGGCAGAGCGAAACCGCCGACTTCACCTTCCCTTCATGAATATAGTCGCGTATGTCCCTCATGAAGTTCTTGTCAACCTGCCCCGCCTTGTGGATCATCCACCATTTCTTTCCGAATATGTAGATGGCGATCACTGACAGAAGCGCCAGTACAATCATCAGCCAGCCGCCCTTGGTCGCCATCTCGATAAGCGAGAACGACTGCTCAACCTGCTGTGGAGCAAGATCCGCCACAGGTGCGGCCCCCTGTGCCATATCCTCGGCCATCTCGGCCGCCGCAGAATCCAGGCCCACGGCCTGCAAAACTTGGAACAACATAATTATCACGTACGTTTTTATTATTTACAAAATTTCCAGCGTGCCAACTGCACATTCCACGCCACTAAGTAACCTTCAAAAACTAACCTGCATCATCTTAAGGAATCTTTTCGGTCTATATCTCTTTTCTCATCAGTCATGTGCCACCGGCACACTCCTTCTTCGAAAAGAAATCTATCCTCGAAAATATTCTCTTAATCTGACGCAACTTATTTTTTTCATGTTACTAAACCACAAAGATACGCAAAATTTTCGAGACCTCGTTCATCATTCCGCATTGATCAGGTAACGTAATTTTCGGACGAGTGGTCGGCGGTGCCCCAAGTTCATAACCGTGATTGTATATTCTTTGACAGGTTTTTCTCCTTTTTACGAAATGCTTTCAGCCCAATCCGGCTTTGAGATTGGCGAGGTGGCGATATTGGTGAATTCCTATAGAGTAGAAGATGGAGGATTTCAGCGTAAAATGCCGTGGCGTAGCCTTGAATAGACATTGCACTGAAGGCGTTTTGTAAATGCCAAAGTTGAAGAGTCTGTTTTTCCTTATAAAGTTCATCCTTCCTAATTGGTGATTTGATTATAGCTGTCTGGTACACCAGAGGCCTTTCTCCTGTACCAACGGTCCGCTTTAGGATGTCTGGTACACCAGAGGCCATCCTTCTGTACCAAATGTCTTTATGTAAAATGGCACTGAGGTTGTCCCGGTGCCATTTGTAAAAGACTGTCTCACGTCTTAATTAGAAGATATAGCCAACAGAAAACTTCAGGGCATTAGTATTGACTTTAATCACATTCGTGATCTGCTGCACATTAAATCCGGCTTCTGCTTTGAATCTTCCGAATTTGATTCCTATGCCTGGAGTAAGATACAACCCTCCGAAGCCTTCAAGTCCTTCCGTGATTCCAATGCCGTAACCAATGTCAAAAGTGAGGTATGGAGCGACTGTTTCGTTTACTGGCAAATAGCCTTTCACATTCAGGTAAATAGGCATTGCTAGTTCTCCTCTGTCAGCCTTGCCTTGTTTTTTCCAGTAGTCGGCATAAAGACCACGGTACCAGTCCAAGCCGAGTCCAAGGCCGACAGAAAAGTAGTCACCTGCTTGAACACCTTGGATTGTGTTGAGGTTGACACGGTCAGCGGCATAAGTTCCAATGCCAACAGAATAACCTGCGTTGATTTCTCCGTGATACTTTACACTGATTTGAGCAAAAGCCGAAACAATAGATATTACGGAAACAACAATGGTAGTAATGATTCTTTTCATTGTAGGTATTGATTTAAAAGTTAATTTCTTTTATAAGTGTCCCAAAAATCCCCTTTCCACTCCCTCCATCTGAAAGTATCTGCATCTACATATATGAACTCTTTGCAATATGTCAATGAGATGTTTTTCTTATCGTCATACATATACAGAGAACACGCATCGGGAGATAATTGATAATATCTTGTATATGAGTCTCCATTCCAATAAGAGATAGTAATCTCACCGTGAATTTCTCTATTGGTTCCATCTTTTGTGTATCTTGCTTTCAGAGGCTTTTGGTAATGTTTGCCGAAAGTAACAGTTGTAGTAATGCCATAGAATTCATTTTTGAATGAGCCGTGCATCATATAAAATGCCTGTTTCTGATATTCTGTGTAATCTGCTCCAGATTTTTCGCAAGAGTACAATACAAACAAAAAAAGGACAGTGAATAATAGAAAAAGTTGTTTTCTTTTCTTCTGCATAGAATTGTTGTTTTTTAACTAGTTATCCCAACAGACTTCATTTTCTTCTTGCCAGCAAATCATCAAGATATGCCAAAAATATAATACAAAAAAAGCGTGCACCTACTTTGCACGCCATCGAGGGCTACCACACCCAGTCATCAATGCAAGCAAGCACACGCAATGTGTCGCATTGCACCCATTGATGACGGATTGCCCTTTTTTCGAGTGTGGTAGTTTCGATGGCTTGGGCTATGTTTGGCAAATATAGACAAACCGTTTTGAAATTCAAAGAAGTAAAACAAAATTAAACATCCGCAAACGTAATGCATTTTGCTCTTTGCTGCATCTACTTATATATCAGGTCTCCATGATTGACCTTGAAAGAGGTGTATCGTGTCCAGTGTTCTGATGTGCCTCTGAATCATTGACTCTTGAAGTGGCATGCGTCTTAGGATGAAGCAGATGATACAACGTTCAGGATTGGTTTCGTTGTTGAGCAGGCTGAGTAAGTGAGGCTTCTTAACCATTTAGACTAATGATTACATTCCATCAATCGAAAAAGAGAAATATGTGATTATGATGATGTAACATGTTTATGTGGAACGTCTGGATGTTTCCGTCCTGGTTAAAGGCTCGGCCTTTCAGGTGTTGAGCGCGTGGCGTGGCTCTCGGGCGACGTTTTGGCCTCATAATGTTGCCGAAGGACTCCTTTTGTCCCTCTGTGGCAACGAAATGCATCCAAAATGTTGCCCGTAGGGTCTCCCAAATCACAATGACAGAATGGTCGTACACTAATTTGTCACCAATATATCTTTATTAATGACATCGGTAGCATTATCGGGATAAAATGCTGCCATCGTACGAATTTCAACCATCGACTAATATTCCACCTTGGTGAGGAAGAGGGCGTGGCCGGGGACGGATTCGATTACTTGCTTGTTGGTTGCTGTCGTTAAAATATTTGCAAAGATATTGATAATGTTGTATTTTTGCAAAGTCGTGTTCAAAAATATGATAATGTTCAAAATTTTTGAACGCCGTGAAAAATTATAACAATGATGCAGAAGTCAGAAATGAGGTTGGTGTTGTTTCTGTTGCAGGACAAGGCAAACATCAGTAAGACATACAGGCAGATGGCGAAGGAGACCGGATTGTCGCTTGGATCCGTACAAGGTGTGATGTCGGATTTGGTAGAGCAGGGTTTTGTGGTTGAGACATCTAAAGGACGTATTCTGCGGAGACGAACTTTCTTGATAGACAGGTGGGCCAGAGAATATTCCGAAGGTAGGAAAAAGAAGCAGTTGATATGCCGGTTCCGATTTCTGGCGGATTCTGTGAGGGAACATTGGACGGATATATTGCTCCCGCATCAAGTTTGGTGGGGAGGAGAACCAGCAACATTTCTTATTGATGGGTATCTTCGTCCTCAAAGATGGGATGTATATGTCGCAGAATCCGCTGATTGTCTGATCTCTACCGGGCGAATGATTCCGGATCCGGAAGGCGAAATTTATGTTTACCGTAAATTTTGGGCCGGGGAGGATATTCCTATACTGGTAGTTTATGCGGATCTTTTGTCAACCGGAGACGACAGGTGTGCCGAGGCTGCGGACAGGATTAAAACTTTGATTTGAATATGACCTATATATTAAAGAGAGAAGAACTTGGTAATGGCCTTCTGGTGAGTGTTCTGGAAGCGTTGGCGAAGGCTTACGACGAAATTGGAGCCGAGGTTTATGTCGTCGGTGCGGCGGCGCGAGACCTTAGTTTAAAACTGTTGAAAGCAGGAAACGCTCCGAGGCGCACAATGGATTTGGATGTGGCTGTGCTTTTGGAAAAATGGGATGAATATGAACGCCTGACCGGGATTCTTATAAAAGATGGCTTCGTCAAGGCTCCTGAGAAACAGAGATTTTACTATTGTGGACTTGAGAATGTCCGTTATGAGGTGGACATAGTTCCGTTTGGTGATATCGCACAGGAAGAAATGGTCGCCTGGCCACCGGAAGGCAATCCGGTTATGTCAGTACGGTGTTTTGCGGATGTGATGAAGAATGCTGACGAGGTGGTTGTTGAAGGTCGGTTTGCCTTTAGAATGGCTTCACTCAGCGGTCAATGGCTGATTAAACTGGATGCCTGGTGTGACCGGCATCTGATGACACGTAAGGATGCCGCTGATATGCAGTTCATATTGGAAAACGCGTACATCGCCTTGGCCTTGTCCGGCGATTCCATTCCCGAGACAATAAGTCTGGATGCTTCAACCTTTGATCAGACAGTAGCCGGTGCGGAATGGATTGCCTCGGATTTATTGAATATGCTCTCGGAAGATCACAAGATGTACTATGCGGATATGTTGGACTCGGAAGTGATGCGGCAAGAGGACAGCCCATTGGTGAATGACCTTCTGGATAATGCGGTTATAGGCACATACGATTCAATCCGTCGTGCTTTGGAGCGGATGTCGCAAATCTTAAGGCAATGATGGAGAATGTATTTGCTTACCCCGATGTGAAATCCGTTGTGATCTGCGGGGATATTCACGGAGAATTCAGAGAATTGGTGTTCCGGTTGTGTGTGCGTTATGGTATGTGTGACACGCTTTTGATAGTGGCTGGGGATTGTGGCTTCGGCTTTGAGAAACCGGCCTATTATGAACAGGTTTTCAGCCGAATCTCACCTAAGTTGTCAAAGGCGAACAACTACATCGCGATGGTGCGTGGCAACCACGATGAACCGTCGTATTTCAACGAACAGAAGGTCTTCCATAAAAGATTTAGAACTATCCCGGATTATGGTGTGATAAAGGCTTGTGGCCATAACATCCTGTGCGTTGGAGGTGCTGTCAGCGTGGATCGCTCCGTAAGGATCGCGGAAGACTCTCGCTTTCATTCTTCCCAAACAGCGACATATTGGATGAATGAGGCCCCACGTCTTGATTTGGATCGTCTGTCTGCCATCACTCAGAGCACACAGATTGATACTATTGTGACTCATACAGCACCTTCATTCTGTGAACTCATTGACAAGACTGGACTGTCTGGGTGGGCTCAGGTTGATCCGATCTTGCTGGAAGATTGTTCGAAGGAGAGGAAAGTGATGGATCTGATATATGATTTCTTGGCCACTAATCATCAACCGGTTAATCACTGGTATTATGGACACTTCCACCAAAGCTGGAATGCTTCGATAGGCGGGATTCTGTTCTCAATGTTGGATATTCTGGAATTTAAGGAACTCCGGTAGGTTGTCAATACTCCACCTTGGTGAGGAAGAGGGCGTGGCCGGGGACGGATTCGCCGGCGCTGGAGCGGGAGCCGCCTTGGGCGAGGGTGGCGAGCCAGGACTCGTCGCGCTTGCCGCGGCCCACCTCAAGGAGGGAACCTACGACGGCACGGACCATATTCCTTAAAAAGCGGTCGGCGCGGATGGTGAAGACAAGGTAGTCGCCTTCTTCGGCGGGGTAGCCCATGATTCTGACGTGGTCGGGGGAATATGCCTCCCAACGTGCCAGAGTGACGGTGCAGATGGAGGTCTTGTTGTCGCTGCCGACTTTTTCAAAGCAACTGAAGTCGTGCCTACCCAGAAGTGACAGAGCGGCGCGGTTCATCTTCTCGACATCCAGAGGGAAGGTGTAGAGGTAGGAATATTCCCGCATGAAGGGATCCCTGCGGCGGTGGATAAAGTACTTGTACTCACGCTGCGTGGCGTCGAAACGGGCGTGAAATTCCGGATCGCAAGGTTCGATTGAATGAACCTTGATTCCGGCGGGTAAAATGGCATTTATTTTGTAGCCAACCGCGCTTGCGTCAATGTCCGGACGGGAAGCATCGAAGTGGGCGACGTAATTGATCGCATTGACTTTTGAATCCGTCCTTCCGGCGCCTGTGACGGCAATGTCCTCCTTCAAGAGAGTCGAAAGAGCATTCTGAAGACACTCCTGAACGGTGGCTGCTTGGTTTTGAATCTGCCAGCCGCAGAATGACGAACCGTCATAGGAAAGGATGATCCTGTAGCGCATTTTAAGATTGTTTGATTGCAAAAATAGTAAAAAACAAAGTAATATGGAAAGTGTAAACATCAAGGAACTCAATGACAGGATCCAGAAGGAAAGCGCCTTCGTGGACATGCTGTCCCTTGAGATGGGCAAGGTCATAATCGGACAGAAGCACCTTGTGGAGAACCTTCTGATCGGACTTCTCGCCAACGGACACATCCTTCTCGAAGGTGTCCCGGGATTGGCCAAGACTCTCGCCATCAGTACTCTGTCAAAGGCCATCGACGCGAAGTTCAGCCGTATCCAGTTCACCCCGGACCTTCTTCCGGCCGACCTCATCGGTACGATGATATATTCACAGAAAGATGAGTCATTCGAGGTCCACAAGGGACCGGTCTTCGCCAACTTCGTGCTTGCGGATGAGATCAACCGTAGTCCGGCGAAGGTGCAGTCAGCCCTTCTTGAGGCCATGCAGGAGCGCCAGGTGACGATCGGTGACCAGACATTCAAGCTTCCGGAGCCTTTCCTCGTGATGGCCACGCAGAACCCTATCGAGCAGGAGGGAACCTACCCGCTCCCTGAGGCACAGGTGGACCGTTTCATGCTTAAGGTCATTGTAAGCTACCCTAAGAAAGAGGAGGAGAGGCAGATCATAAGGATGAACAACTCGGGCGAGTTCCCGACGGTCAATCCGGTGATCAAGCCTGAGGACATCGTGAGGGCAAGAAGCGTCGTCAGGGATGTCTACATGGACGAGAAGATCGAAAGGTACATCGTGGACATTGTCTATGCCACACGTACCCCGGATGACTACGGCCTCGGGAAGATCAAGGATCTCATCTCCTTCGGAGCCTCGCCTCGTGCCAGCATCTCGCTGTCAATGGCTTCAAAGGCCTACGCTTTCATCAAGAGAAGAGGCTATGTGATTCCGGAGGATGTCAGGGCTGTCTGCAACGAGGTTCTGCGTCACAGGATCGGTCTGACCTACGAGGCCGAGGCGGAGAACGTCACGACCGAGCAGATCATCGCCGAGGTTCTCAACGCCGTGCAGGTTCCGTAACGGTCAATGAGTGGTTTGGTTTTAATCAGACATTGCAATCATGGCGGCGACTTCATCAGTTAACTCAGCCAACGAGCTGCTCCGCAAGGTCCGCAAGATAGAGATCCGCACCAGGGCTCTGTCTCACCAGATCTTCGCCGGTGAATATCACAGCGCCTTCAAAGGACGTGGTATGGCTTTCAGTGAGGTGCGTGAGTACCAGTACGGGGATGATGTGCGCTCGATGGACTGGAACGTGACCGCTCGTCTGCGCTCTCCTTACGTCAAGGTCTTCGAGGAGGAAAGGGAGATGACGGTGGTTCTTCTTATCGACATCAGCCGTTCCGGCCTTTTCGGAACGAGCGGGAGGACAAAGAGGGATCTGATCGCTGAGATAGCGGCCGTGCTTAGTTTCTCGGCCATCATCAACAACGACAAGGTCGGGGCCCTGTTCTTCAGCGACAGGGTCGAGGAGTTCATCCCGCCGAAGAAAGGACGCAGTCATCTACTTCACATCATACGCGAGATCATCGAACTCAAACCTAAGTCAAACGGCACGGATGTAGGTCAGGCACTGCGGTATCTGACGAACGCCATCAAGAAGAAATGCACGGCTTTCGTGCTTTCGGACATGCTGGACACCAATCCGGACGGCACTCCCCGCTACGAGGATGCCTTGAAGGTGGCGCGCAACCGCCATGACATCTCAGTCATCAAGGTTCATGATCCCCGCGAGAGGACGATTCCGGATGTTGGGTTGGTGCACGTGAAGGATTCAGAGACAGGGGAGTCGGCCTGGATCAATACTTCCAGCAGGAAGACGAGGGCTGAATATTCAAAATGGTTCGGCGCCGCGGAGGCTGAGGAAAAGAAGCTGTTCAACCGCTATCATATTGATTCTGTCGACATTGCCACCAACCAGGATTACGTCAAGGGGCTGATGACATTTTTCGGGAGGAGATAGAAATGAATAGATTAGTTTACGGCCTTTCGCTATTCTGCGCCGCGATGATCACCATCGCCGCCACAGGACAGCAGGCTCCGCAAGGTAAAGGAATGCTGATAAGGTCCGAGGATTCTTTCCTCGAACCGTTGCAGAAACGTGATTCCGCTCTGATCGGAGACCAGTTCCGCTACGGCTTTCACTTGAAGGATGTCGCGGAGGGCACGAGGTTCGCGCTTCCGGATTTCTCGAAGGGGTTCATGGACAGCGTGGAGATCGTCCTGCCTTTCATGGTGGACACGGTCAAGGTCCAAGGCAAGAAGAATGAGCCTAAGTCGTACGACATTGATGTCTCGATGATCATAACTTCCTTTGACGAAGGTAATTACGAACTCCTTCCGCTTTCTTTGATAAGGGCTTCAGGCGTGGACAGGATCGACACGCTGGTCTTCGCGCCAAAGACGCTTGACATCTTCACGATGCCTGTTGACACGACGACCTATCAGATCCACGACATCAAAGGACAGATCCGCTATCCGATCAAGGCCGCTGAAGTCATTCCTTATATTATAGGAATATGGGCGGTCGCAATTGTCGCCATCCTGATCTGGGCATTCTTCGCTATGAGGCGCAGGAAGGAAGTCGGCTCCATCCATAAGGACCCGCCTTATCTGGTGGCTTTGCGGAGGCTCGACCATTTCCGTGGAAGTAAATACTGGGCTCCGGAGAAGCAGAAGACTTTCTATTCGGGAATCACTGACGCGTTAAGGGAATATATCGACGCACGTTACGGCATCGACGCCATGGAGATGACGACCGCGGAGATATTCAATGACCTCAAGAGTTCCGGCGTTCCGGCTGACCTTTACGAGGAGATGAAGACGCTGTTTGAGACCGCTGATTTCGTCAAGTTCGCCAAGGCTTCCGCGTCGGATGAGGAGAATGCGGCCGCTCTGCCTGCCGCTGTGCGCTTTGTGACAGTTACTTACCAGTCTCAACTTGCCGAGGAGGAGGCCGCGAGAAAGTCGGCGGAGGCGAAATCTTCCGCTAAAAAAGAAGGAGGTGAGGCGTAATGTTCTTCGAATATCCTAAATTACTTTGGCTTCTGGTGGTTCCGGCTCTGCTGGTTCTGCGTTATCTCTGCGTGGAACTGAAGGATCGGAGGCCGCATCTTAGGGTTTCAAGTCTCACGCCTTGGAAATCAGGAGGAAAGACAATTCTGGACGTGATCAGGCATATTCCTTTTGTCCTAAGGATCGCGGCGCTTTCGCTGATTGTCGTGGCGATCGCCCGCCCCCGTTCCTCTACCAAGGTGGAAAAGGTTGATACGGAGGGAATTGACATCGTCCTTGCGATGGATGTCTCGACCAGTATGCTGGCCAGGGACTTCACCCCTGACCGAATCAGTGCCGCCAAGGACATCGCCATCGAGTTCATCGCGCAGAGGCCTTCGGACAGGATTGGAATCGTTGTGTTTGCGGGAGAGAGTTATACACAGTGTCCGCTGACTACCGACAGGGCCACCCTGATCAACCTGATGAAGGAAATTTCCACAGATTTGATCGAGGACGGAACGGCCATCGGCAACGGACTTGCCACGGCTGTGGCCAGAATCAAGGATTCCGATGCCAAAAGCCGGGTCGTGATTCTTCTGACCGATGGTGTCAACAACTGTGGAGAGATTTCTCCGGAGACCGCCGCTGAAATCGCCAAGACCTATGGGATAAGGGTTTACACAATCGGAGTCGGAGCGAATGGCGAGGCTCCTTATCCTGTGATGACTCCATGGGGCGTCCAGATGCAGAATCTGAAGGTTGAACTTGACGAGAAACTGCTCTCCAGCATCGCCTCGATGACCGGAGGCAAGTATTTCAGGGCCACCGACAACACGAAACTCGCGGAGATATATTCAGACATCAACAAGATGGAGAAGGCGCGCACGACAATCGACAGCTTCCCGGTCTACAAGGAACTGTTCGGCACCTACGCCCTCGCCGCTTTGATATGCCTGTTGTTGGAGGCTCTTGTTAAACTGTTGATAAGGAGGTTGCCATGATAATTTTCGCCGCTCCGCATTATCTTTTGTTGCTGCTCCTGATTCCGTTCTTCTTTCTCGGAATGGGACTTTGGCTGTGGAACAGACGTCGCCGTCTGCGCAAGTTTGGAGACGAGGCACTCGTGAACGAACTGATGCCGTCGTGGTCTCGTAACAAATTGTGGGTAAGAACGGTCCTGTTTTCATTGGCGTTTTTCTTCTTTGTCATCGGTCTGTCCCGACCTCAGATGGGTGCGAAACTGAAGGAACACAAGACCAGAGGCGCCGAGATCATGATAGCCTTGGACGTGTCAAACTCGATGCTTGCCAAGGACTATTCTCCAAACAGACTGGAAAGGGCCAAACTGGCGATTTCCAGAATCACGGACAAGCTTCAGGATGACAGGATCGGGCTGATCGTATTTGCCGGGACCTCGTTTGTCCAACTTCCGATCACTTCGGATTACGTGAGTGCCAAGATGTTCATGAACACCATTTCCACGGCGTCCATTCCTATTCAGGGAACTGCCATAGGCGATGCGATCAACACGGCGATCCGTGGCTTCAGCGCCCAGAGCGAGCATAGCCGCGCCATTATCGTGATCACCGACGGCGAGAATCATGAGGATGACGCTGTGGCCGCCGCCAAACAGGCCGCCGAGGCCGGGATCAAGGTCTACACCATCGGTGTCGGATCAACTGACGGACAGCCGATTCCGATGGACGGAGGTCTTCTGAAGGACAAGGACGGCAAGATTGTCGTGACACGTTTGGACGAGGAGACGTTGAAGGAAGTCGCTGCCGCAGGCGGTGGAGCCTACGTTCATGCAGGCAACGATGAGTTCGGCCTGACACCTATTATCAACGACATCCGCAGGATGGAGGATGAGGAATATAATTCCGTGGTCTTTGAGGAATATGACGAGCAGTTTATGTACTTTCTTGGAATAGCGCTGGCGTTGTTCGCCCTTGAGATGCTCATCGGGGAAAGGCGCTCGCGCAGACATTTGTTTGAGGAAAAGAGATGAGGAATATATTGAAATATTCATTGACGGCTTGTTTGCTGATGCTTTCATGTTCTGTGGCTCTGGCGCAGACTGATCGCAAGGAAGTCCGCGCGGGAAACCGCCAGTACAAGAAAGGCAATTGGCAGAACGCTGAGATCGAGTATCGTAAGGCTCAGGCGAAGGACACATCGTCTTTCGCCGCCAATTATAATTTGGCAGGAGCGTTTTATCGTGAGAGCAATTTCGATGAGGCAGTAAAGTCTATGGAGAGGTTGAAGGAGGCCGCTCCGATGTCTGCCAATTCCGCGGACTATTACTATAATCTTGGTAATATCTCCGTTCAGAAAAAGGATTGGAAGTCCGCTGTGGATGCCTACAGGCAGTCCTTGCTGCGCAATCCGGGCGATATGGACGCCAAGGAAAATTACGCTTACGCCAAGCAGATGCTGAAGAACGAGGGTGGAGGCGGCGGTGGCGATGATCAAAAGAACCAGGACCAGAACAACGATCAAAACCAGAACGGTCAGAACAACAACGACCAGAACCAGGACAAGAATAACAATCAAGACCAGAGCGGTAATCAGGATCAGAACAAAGATCAGAATCAGGGTGATCAGCCAAAACCTCAGCAAGGCGAAGGGCAGGGGGATGCCAAGATTTCCCCTCAGCAGGCCCAGCAGATGCTGAAGGCGGTCCAGGCGCGGGAGAAGGAAACTCAGGACAAGGTCAACAAGGAGAAGGCGGCTCTGCTGAAGTCCCGTCAGAAAGATAAGAATTGGTAAAAGTGTGAATATGAAGAGATTGTTTTACATTGCGGCTTTTTTGCTCATGGCCATTTTTCAGGTGTCGGCTCAGGATGTCATCCGGGTCGAGGCTCCGGATGTGGTTGCTGTGAACGAGCAGTTCAATGTTACATTCATCATTGAAGGTGAGAAAAGCCCTACTGATTTTCAGTGGTCTCAAGGAGATGATTTCCAACTGGTCTGGGGACCGCAAAGAGGTTCAAGCTCAAGCATTCAGATTATCAATGGAAAGCGGTCGTCCTCACATCAGACAACTTTTACCTACATCCTGATCCCTAAGGCGACAGGAACATTCCAGCTCCCTTCAGCCACGGCAATGCTCTCGGGGAACAAAATCGCCTCGTCACAGGTCTCGATTCAGGTCGTGACTGACGGTGCTTCTTCCTCACAGTCTCCCGCTCAGGGAGGAAATTCGACAGGAAGCGGCCAGCGTTCCTCGTCATCCTCCGGGGAAATCCCGTCAAATGACCTCTTCCTGCGACTATCCCTCAGCCGTTCGGAGGTCGTGATAGGTGAGCCGATCACGGCCACACTCAAGATTTACCAGAGGGTGAACGTCGTGCAGTTCGAAAATGCCAAATTGCCTACATTCAATGGCTTCTGGAGCCAGGAAACATACGTTCCCACCAACATTGAGTTCAAGCGCGAGAGTCTGGATGACAAAATCTACCAGACAGCGGTGCTGCGATCCTATGTCCTGATTCCTCAGCAATCAGGGACAATCACGATCGATCCTTCCGAACTTGTCTGCGTGGTGAGTGTCAGAAACGCCACTTCCACCTCCAATAGCTTGTTTGACAGGTTTTTCCAAGATGACTACCGTACAATACGCAAGAGGGTCACGACTCCGCCTGTCAAAGTGAAGGTGAACCCTTTGCCGTCCGGACAGCCTGCGTCATTCGGTGGAGGTGTCGGCAATTTTGGAATATCCGCACGTCTCACAACGGACAATCTCAAGACGCACGATGCGGCTTCGTTGATCATAACTGTCTCTGGGCGTGGGAATGTGGCCTTGCTGGAGGAGCCTAAGGTCAACTTCCCGCCGGATTTCGAGGTTTATGACACAAAGACAACAGAGAACACGGACAAGAGCACTGGAGGTACTTCCGGAAGCAAGTCGTTTGAGTATCCTTTCATCCCGAGAAGTCACGGGGATTTCACAATTGAGCCGGTGGAATACTCCTACTACGATGTCAATCAAGGCAAATACGTGACTCTCAGGACCGATCCGCTGCACATCAAAGTCGCCAAGGGGAAGGGTGGTGATTCCGCTCCCGCCACGACTGTCACACCAGGAGTCGAGAGAAAGGACGTTAAGAGCCTTGCGGATGACATCAGATTTATATTCACAGGCAAACCGAAACTTTCCGGATCAGGGTCCTTCTTTGTGGGATCGGTTTTGTTCTGGACCTTGTTGGTTTTGATGATCTTGGGTGCCGCCGTGGTTTATCTTGCGTTCAGGAAAGTGGCCGCCATGCGTGCTGACGTTGCCGGGACAAAGAACCGTCGGGCGACAAAGATGGCTCAGAAACGGCTCAGGCAAGCCGGTGATTATCTTGACAAGAACCTCTACACGGCTTTCTATGAGGAGCTTCACAAGGCTCTCATCGGATTTGTTTCTGATAAATTGAACATGGATATGTCTGAGATAAGCAAGGATAACATCGCTTCCGCTCTTACTACAGGTGGTGTGAGCGAGGAGCAGACCAAGGCTTTCACTGATCTTCTGGACGCCTGCGAGTTCGCGCGATATTCTCCAGATGGAGGCAACGAGGCCATGAGATCCCACTATGACCAGGCTCTCAAGGTAATCTCGTCAATCGACTCAGGCCTTAAGACAGGCGGTAAATCATTGCGGAAGGCCGCGACGATCGTCGCTCTGCTCATTTCTGTCGGATTTTCAATGAATATTCAGGCAAAGGATCTGGACTCTCTTTGGACATCCGGTGTCCAGGCCTACACTGACGGCAGGTTCGCGGATGCGTCTGACGCTTGGACCTCAATCGAGGAATCCGGTCAGAAATCAGCCACTCTTTACTACAACATCGGTAACGCCTGGTTCAAGCAGGGTAACTATCCTAAAGCGATTCTGAATTACGAGAGGGCTTTGAGGCTTGATCCTTCATATTCAGACGCACGGTACAATCTGGAGTTCACAAACAATTTCGTGCAGGACAAGATTGAGCCAGTGCCTGAATTCATTTTGAAGAGCGTGGCAAGGAAAGTCTGCTACATGATGGGTTCCAACGCATGGGCTGTCATATTCCTTGTGCTGCTTGCCGCCGCCTTGATGATGGGGCTTTTGTTCCTTTTGGGTTCGTCTACCGGCAAGAGACGTGCAGGGTTCTATTGCGGAATATCGCTTCTGTTGCTTTCCACCGTGGCTTTGAGTTTTTCCGTCTGGCAGAAATCCGACAGTGTGAAGACCGACACGGCGATAGTGATGTCGCCGGTTTCTTCAGTGAAGAGTTCTCCGTCCACCGGCTCTTCCAAGGATCTGTTCGTGATTCACGAAGGCACTAAGGTCACAATCCTTGACGAGGTGGGTTCGTGGAAGAACATCTCACTTGCGGACGGGCGTCAAGGTTGGATTGAAACCGCTGATATAGAAATAATCTAATAAATTGAATATAAATGAAGAAGGTCGGCAGAAAGTGATTTTTGCCGACCTTTTCCATTTGCTCAAACCGTTAGTCTCGATTAAGTCTGGAGACAGACTTCTTGCTTTAGTCTCTTGTCAGAGTCTGCCCGCCGATGAACTCACGCATGATTGAGGTCGGAGGAATCGCTGAGATCTCACTTGGCTGAAGAGCCACGATGTAGTCCAGGAACTTGAGCAGCCGCACGGCTTCAGAGTAGGCCGGTGAGTTCGGGGCTATTCTGCGCAGAAGCGGCTCCGCATAGTATTTCAGCATCGGGAGTTCGAAAATCAAAGCGGAGTTGAACAGCACGTCGGCGTTTTCCTGGAACGGGAAAATATTCCTGCTTTCCCCCCTGCGCACGCTGTTCCATCTCATGATGGTCTCCTCTGGAGTTATGCCCCTTACCCGGTTGTCACGTACCATCCTGCGCAGCAGACGATTGTCCGAAGTGGACATGTTGTTGTTCTCGTCGATGTTCAGTGAGGTGAGGGCGGAGACATAGACTCTGAATATTCTTGAGTTGTCAACCGCCGAAGTCATCTCCGGGTTAAGGGCATGGATGCCTTCCATGATCAGGATGTCCTTGTCTTCAAGGCGCAGTTTGTTGCCTTCGAAGATTCTGTTTCCGGTCTTGAAGTCAAACCGAGGAATCTCTACCTCCTTGCCCTCGAGCATTTCGTTAAGTTGCTTGTTGAGGAAATCGAGATCCATCGCATAGAGTGACTCGAAATCGTAGTTGCCGTCCTCGTCTTTCGGAGTGTGCGCCCTGTCCACGAAGTAGTTGTCCAGTTCGATGACTTTAGGCTTGAGGCCCAGCACCTTGCACTGGAGCGCGATCCGTAGTGACGATGAAGTCTTGCCGCTGGAGGATGGTCCGGCTATCATCACGATTCTCTTCGTGCCTCTCTCGGTATAGATTCTGTCCGCAATCCTTGCATAGTTTCTTTCATGAAGAGACTCCGCCAGATTGATGATGCTTACCGCCTTTCCGTCTTTCACAGCCTTGTTCAACGTGCCGATGCTCCCGATGTTGATGATGGAGCACCAGTCGGAATATTCCTTCAGTGCCGCTGAGATTTTGCCCTGCCGTTTCATCGGCATGACTTTGTTGAAATCTGTCATCATCGGGGACTGGAGGCAGAATCCGTCTCCCATGCCGCTGATGTCAAACACCTTAAGGTAACCGGTAGACGGAATCAGCGGTCCGTGGAACGTGTCTGCGTTCCCATCCAGATAGTAAACGCTGCAACTGAACGTTCCGAGACTCTTCTGAAGTTCGGCTTTCTGCGGCTGGTTGTTTGCGATAAACAGCGCCTCGGCCTCTTCGGAGAACATCTTGACCTTTGAGAACGGCAGGTCTTTCGCCACTATGTCCCTCATCTTCTCCCTGATCCTGTCGATTTCGTCATCTGTCACGAAATAGGCTTTGTTCCGCCCGTCCTCATTCTTGGCCTTCTCCACAATCTCACAGTAGAGTCCGCTCGGAAGCGAATGATCGATCACCAGCACCTTGTCCGGATAAAGCTCCCTGACCGCATTCTGAAGCACGAAACACAGCGACCGCACGTAACTCCTCCTCCCGTCCGGATGATTGTAGCCGATGAATTCAACCTGATGCAGGTTGGCCGGTTTGAAACTCAGTTCCTTCAGCTTGTTGTCCACCAAGGCCGCAAGCACATCGAACTTCTGTCCCGTCTTCTGGTCCGTGACGGATGAGTAGAATCTGTCGGACAGAGCCTTCAAGTCCTGCCCGCTTTCAATCTTATGGTTCTTGCCGTCATTGACGCAAAACAGTGTTATCTCATTCTTTTCCATTTTCGTTTTTGTTAAAAGAAATCTCTCAAAGTTAATCAAAAATGATGTCAAACTTGCCGTTGTAACTATAAATTAACATTCGGTGTATGGCAAGGCCTCGATTCGACCGACTTGTACGTCACATAAGAAAAAATATTTATGTTTCTTATGACGATTTTTATGTTTCTTTTGAAAATTTACGTTTTGTTGTGCCATCTTTGCCGGAGTACATAATGAACTCAAACTATGTTGATTGACATTCTTGGGGCGAAGTGCGTCGGAATCGAGGCTGTCCCGGTCACCGTGGAGGTTGACATAACGCATGGAATAGGAATACATCTTGTCGGACTCGCTGATGTGGCGGTCAAGGAGAGTCTTCTAAGGACTGTCACGGCGCTTCAATCGTTGGGATTCAGGATTCCGGGAAAGAAAATTGTGATCAATCTCGCTCCGGCGGACGTGCGGAAGAACGGCAGTGGCTATGACCTTCCGATCGCAATCGGCATCCTTGCCGCTTCCGAGCAGAAACATTTCCCGGGCCTTGACAAGTATCTGATCATGGGTGAACTCGGTCTGGATGGTTCCGTGCGGGAGGTCCAAGGAGCCCTGCCGTTCGCCGATCTTGTGACTGGTCTGGGAATATCCGGGTGCATCCTGCCGCTTCGCTCTGCCCTTGAGGCCACGGAATGCAATGATTTGTCAATATTCGGGGTGGAGACCTTGGCTGATGTCATCCGGATTCTTGAGGGACAGGAGGACTGTAGCGATCTCCTTGTCTGGAACACAAGGCTTTATAGGAAACTGTCCAGAAACGCGCATCGGAGTAAAAGGCCTGTAGGACAGGACGTGATGGATTTCTCCGAGATCATCGGTCAGGAGGGAGCCAAGAGGGGAGTGGAGATCGCCGCGGCCGGGGGACATAATCTCATCATGGTAGGGCCGCCAGGCAGCGGCAAAAGTTCCCTTGCCAAGGCCATGGCCGGAATCCTGCCTCCGATGACCACGGAAGAAGCTATCGTCACGAGCAAGATCTACTCGGTGGCCGGGATGAAAGGCTCGCAGATCGGTTTGATCCGTGAGCGTCCTTTCCGCGCGCCCCATTACAGCGCGTCCCTTCCTGCGATCATCGGTGGCGGAGCGGGCTCGGACATTCGTCCCGGTGAGGTCACACTGGCCCAGAATGGAATTCTATTCCTTGACGAGTACGGTCAGATGCCGAAATCTGTCCTGGAGGCTCTGCGTGGCCCGATGGAGGATAGGAAAGTCACAATCTCAAGGCTCAGGTCCAAACTTGAATATCCCGCCTCATTCATGCTGGTGGCCGCATCGAATCCATGTCCGTGCGGCTATTACGGGGAAGGAGACAGGTGCCGTTGCACTCCCGGCCAGAGGCTGAACTACCTGTCCAAACTCTCCGGTCCGGTAATGGATCGCATTGACATAAATTATTGTTATTTGTAGGTATTGTTTTTTATTATAAACCTATTATCATACACTAACTAATCAAACTTCAATATATTGCTGGAGGTAATTTGTAATGTGTTGATTGTTATATGTTTTAATATTGAACGCCATTGTGGTTGCATATGAGAATAAACCATTATTTCCTCTCTATTAACGGTTGCTTGCAATAATTTTTCTTGTCAATAGAGCGTCTATTTATAATCAAAACAGCTAATTGCTTATGGAAGATGACGTGCAATATTACAAATTAAAGAACATAAAGCTAACTGATGAACACAAACGAAAAATATCGGAAGGTATGAAGATGATGTATGCAAACAGAGGAGGAAAACGCACAATTGAGGAACGCAGTGCCATTTCAGAAGGGATGAGGCGTTATTGGGACAGCCTATAAGGTTTTACTCTTAAAGAACTGTAATCCGCCTTATGCTTATACCCCTACCCATTAAGCATAGTAGGCTATAACAGATGCTTGCGATAATTTTTTCCAGACTATAATGTTTAATTATAAATCTTACTAATGCTATTTACTTTTTCTATCCTGATTTGTATTTATTATAAAATGACTATTACAATGGAAGAAAAGACATACAAAAGACAAACACGTGAAGTTCCGCAAGATGTCAGGGACAAAATTTCGGCTTCACTAAAAGGGGTAAAGAAGACTGCGGAACATCGCAAACACATCTCGGATAGCCTTAGGGCTGATACCGGAGGATATTGGTCAAAGATTCCCAAGAGCATAATCAATTCAGGTACTACTATGAATCTTTGATAAAAAACAGTCCCTATTTAGGGGCTTTTCCGCTCCTCTATTATAGGGATTTTTTATATTTGTTTATGGACTATGGAGTGTCCATTTGTATTCTCCAGCACATCGATGGGCATCATCTTCTCGTTATGTATCCATTTCAGTTCAGTTGTACCGATGAAGCCCTTTTCCCACACAAACCATCCATAGATTTCTTTGTTTGCGCCTGCATCATTATATGTGTCGAAATCAGCATTCTTTGCTATACAGACACGTTCCATATACACATATACTCTTGATGGAGGGTATATCTTATACAGCTCATTATACCTTTCAGCTCCTGACAAGTATCGTATAGGCAAAAGAAGTGCGACCTTATTCTTACAGATGTCGATGCACCTGATGACTATCTCTATTAAATTTTCATTGTATGGAGGATTGGATATGATGTCTGATTTCCATTTATCAAACGAGACTTCAAAGAAATCCCCAATCATGCCATACCCACGGTCAATAATATCGTATGATTCTACATTGTATCCGGCTCTTTTGATGACTTCCGACATTGTACCAACACCGTAAAATGGCTCCATTACATTTATACAAAACCTCTCTTCACGGAGTATGTCCCAAGTACAAGACGGATGAGTGGCATAGAAATTATTGAGTTCTCGCAGTGTCTTTTTTGGTATTCTTTTCCTACCAATATTTGACCGTTCTAACTCCACCCTACCGTTTGCGATTTCCCAATACTTCCTCACGGTGTGTCTTCCGAATAAAGTATCACGTGCGACCTCGGTCATTGTAGCATTAGGCTTCTTCTTTAGAACGTTCCTGATTGCCTTAACGATATTGACTTTTCTTTCAAAACTTCTATCTATGCTATGCGTCTTAATGTAGTATCTTATCCCATCATCAGACACCCCATTATTGACCGCATTTTGATGGACAGTCAATGATGGATTATACTTTATTCGGCTTCCTGCCATATTTCGACTTAACGGCTAGGCATAATCAGTACGCAATAACAGACCTAAATCGTTGCTTTGGATTCGTACTCCACTGCACTTGCCATACACTACCCCACAACGTATCAAGTAGAATGAATGTGTACATATTATTTGTCGGGTATAATTCAAATCGACCTGAACACAATCTTTCTGAACTCATCAAAAGGGAGCGGTCATCTATCGGTGTTTCCATTGGTTTTGCATATTTGTTCATTCCATACTGTACCTGCCATACACGCCCTGTTGCGGTGTCTAACTTTAAGAGATTGTACATATTTTCTGTCTTGTAAATCTTATACCTTTGTGGCTCTAAATCTGCAAGTTGGTCTGAAATTTCAGATAGCATCTTCATATACAGACTATCTTTTACAGATAAGGTCTGAGCTGCAAGAACTTGGACAGAAGTCGAATCTTGAATCTGTGCGTTCAAGGATAGTGATGTTAGCATAATGCCAATTGCAATTACCATTTTATTCATAACGCTACGTTGTTTATGTTGATTATTATATCGTCATTCAGCCTAGTATAAGCAAGCTCAAATATAATGATTATTTGGATACCTTTGCTTAATACCAAAAACAATATCATTATGTTAAAGTTCAAAATTCAGTCAGGTGTTTTCACCTATTCCGTAGATTGGTCAGTTAATGATACAGTTGAGGATGGCTTCGTTAAGGAATACTTCCCAACCGTTGAGGAATCAATCGAAGCGTTGTTGGACATCCTATCCAACATTCACTCAAAGAGGCAAATCTCTGACGCTCTCGCCTCCGGTCTAGATGCAATGGATTACTCTGAGAAAGGAAGGAGTGGAAAAGAAATTCTCAGGCAAATGCACTCAAATGATTAATGCAATGAGTAAAAGGTTTGGGCTTCCAAACCTTTTATTTTAGTTTCTTTAACAGTTTCTCTAAATCATCCTTAGACTTAATCAGATTAGCAATTCCATCCACAAAAACACATCCCTGAATCCTCTGCCTTTCCTCACCTGAAATCAGATTATCGAGAGGAATCCCCAAGATTGATGACACTCTGCATAATGTTAAAACATTCTTCGTTCCAAACAGTTTATTAATGTTCTGAGGGACTACCCCCATTTCTTTTGCAAACTGCGCCTTGGAGATTCCTTTGGATTCTAATAATTCAGATGCGTGTTCTTCAAAGTACGTCTGTTCTTTGTCTAATACATTCATATTCCTTTTGCTTTGCCACAAAAATACAAATGTATTATTAAATAACCTAACAACAATAGTTTTGTAATAAAAAAATATTACAAATATTATACAAAAGTATTGCATATATAATATTTTTGTATTACCTTTGTATCAACAAAAAAGAAACGAGGATATGGAAAATAAAATGAATAGAACCCTTCTTAATGGAAGAAAATACGAGTTTGTAGAGTGGATGATTTTTGGACACACGACCGTTTCATCATATTGTGAATGGAATGGAAAAATGAACAAAATAGGATTGAGATTCAATAACCTTGATGAGGCAAAAGAGTGGTGCGACAAGATGGATGAGGAGTATCTTCATCCGACACCGGTAATTCGGCACACAATGAGGGCAGAAGATTATTATTCTATCACGGGATATTACGGAGACTAAAACATAGACGATTTAAATGTTGGCTTTTTAACAAAATGACATTATGGAAAGAACAGCGATTATCTCAATGAAGAAGGAAGACATAGCAAAGGCAAGCATCATTGCAAGGCGCACTGGTGATGCTTTTATAACAGGATACCTCCTTTGCCTTGGCAATGAACTACGAAAGAGGATGCAGCACGAAGTGGTGGAATTCTATTTTCATAAGAAGAACGGAGAAATACGCAGGGCATTCGGAACAACGATGCCTTCATTATCAAAAGCGCATATTAACGGAAGGGGAGCTTCTTCACTATCTGTCATTACCTTCTTCGATACCGAGAAGGGAGAATGGAGAAGCGCACAGATACAGAGCATAATAAAAGTTTGCTAAACTATGTAAGGGATTGTATCACCTTTATGAATAATGAAACGAGGACTGATTATCAGCATATTGACAAAGAAGTATAATTTTCTGATTTCACTTACATTCAAAATCCACAAAACAGAAAGAAAATGAGTTCAAAGCATTCATACACCACCGCAGATTACCTGCCATTTGACACCGCAACTTCTCTAGTCCGCAAGCTCTTTCGTGATGGAAATTACAGAATGAGCCTTCTCATCGGATGCGGTATTTTTTTTGGTCTTCGGATTAGTGATTTGAGGAGTTTGTCCTGGACACAAATTCTAATGGGTGAAGAGTTCTCCCTCTACGAGAAGAAGACTGGGAAAAGACGTGTAGTTCGCATCAACAAGGGTTTTCAGGCTCATATTAAAGACTGCCACACTGCACTTAACATCAAGGATGATTCGCAGCCTTGTTTCTTGAATAGATATGGAAGTGTCATAACGTTGCAAATGATAAATAGACATTTCAAGAATATCAAGGTACGCTATGGGCTAAGAATCAATAACTTCTCGACCCATAGTCTAAGGAAGACTTGGGCGAGAAAGATTTATGAGAATGAAAACGCAGAGGGACGAGGTGAGATGGCTCTTTTGAAACTCTCTGAAATTATGAATCATTCGGCTCCTAGTATTACCCGAAGATACATAGGACTTAGGCAGCAAGAATTAAGAGAGGTGTATGATTCGCTTTGCTTCTAATTATAAATCGGAGGAATGATGGGCTTGCAACATTATTTGTTAGTAAGAACCCAATATTTTTATTAACTTTGTTTTTGTGTAGAACATTTGTTAGATGAGCAAAATTAAATCAATAGACTTATTTGCAGGCATCGGTGGAATTCGAATCGGCTTTGACAGAGCCTTTGGCAAGAACTTAGAAACCGTCTTCGTTAGTGAATGGGATGAATATGCGCAAAGGACATACAAGGCAAATTTTGAAGATAAATTTGAAATTGCAGGAGATATAACAAAGATTAACGAGAAAGACATTCCACCGTTTGATATTTGCTTGGCTGGTTTTCCGTGTCAGGCTTTTTCTATGGCTGGCAAGCGACTAGGATTTAAGGATGATTACAAGGGGTCTTGTAGGGGGACTCTCTTTATGGATGTTGCACGTATCTGTGAATATCATAAGCCAAAGGTTATTTTTTGTGAAAATGTAAAAGGGTTGCTAATCCACGATAAAGGACGTACTTTTCAGATAATTAAAGACACATTCCACAGTCTTGGATATAGAGTGTTTTTTAAAGTTTTGAATAGTAAAGATTTTGGTGTGCCTCAGAACAGAGAACGAATCTATATCGTTTGTTTCCGTAATGATATAGCACCGATGGACTTTGAATTCCCTGAGGGCAGCAAGAAAAAAGTCTGCATTCGTGATATTATGGAAGATGCTCCTATAGATTCAAAATATTATATTAGCGAAACATATCTGAACACACTAAAGGCTCATAAAGCAAGACATGAAGCAAGAGGAAACGGCTTCGGCTATGTCGTGAGGGATATAAACGGAATCTCAGGGGCTATCGTCTGTGGGGGAATGGGAAGGGAAGGGAATCTTCTTAAAGACGAACGCCCTCATTCAATGATACCGAGTACTCATATTAAAGGTGAAATCAACAAAGAATCCATAAGAAAGATGACACCGAGAGAATGGGCCCGTTTGCAAGGTTTTCCTGATACATATATCCTTCCTTTAGCAGATGTCCATTTATACAAACAATTCGGCAACAGCGTTTCCGTATGTGTTATAGAAGCGATAGCAAAAAACATAAGAAGAGTTCTAGATGGCAATATCGGGTAATAAAGGCGAATGGAGCGAAATCTACGCTCTCTTTAAATTGCTTGGTGATGGGGTAGTCTATGCAGGCAATGGAATGATGGAGAAGATGGACTCTCTTTTCTATCCTATACTTAGTGTCATAAGGAAAGAAGAGAAAGAGTACCAATATGCCCCTAAGGTAGAAGATGGGAGGATGGTGGTTATATATGAAGACAAGGTAGAAATGATGCGCGTCTCAATGGCTCGTTTTTCCGAGACGGCAAGAAGACTGCTCCGTTATATAAAAGAGGCACGAGGAGCATCTTTTTCTTTGCCTTCTATAGAAGAGTTTATGAGTGAAATAAAATGTCGCACACTAAAAGCCCGTTCTAATGACAAGTCCGATATCCGTATAGTGATTCATGATTTACGCACGGGTTCTAATCCTCTTTTAGGATTCAGTATTAAATCTCAACTGGGACAACCATCAACATTGTTGAACGCTGGCTTAACGACAAATTTTGTATATAAGGTAATTGGGTCATTAACAAACGATGAACGAAAATCTATCAATACCATACAGGGGCAGATAGAAAGAATGGATGCTTTGTTCTCTCGTGGGTATGATATCAAGTTTTCGTCAATGGATTGCGAAACCTTTGAAGACAATTTGATGATTATCGACTCTTGTATGCCAGTGATTCTCGCAGAAGAGATAAAGGAACATTTCTTGTCTAAAAGTAATGACATGAAAGAAATCACAAATGCATTAAGCATAAGGAATCCTTTAGGTGTTAGAAATCCCAAACTATTCTATAAGGCAAAGATGAATTCGCTTCTGATTGATTCTGCACTCGGAATGACGCCTGCAACGCCTTGGACAAGACATTATGATGCCAATGGTGGTTATCTCGTGGTAAGAGATGATGGAGAGGTGCTTTGCTACCATTTCTATGATAGAAATCAGACCGAAGACTATCTTTTCAACAATACTAGGTTTGATTATCCATCACGCTCACGATATGATTATGGATATCTTTACGAGAGTAATGGGGAGACATTCATTAAATTGAATTTTCAAATAAGGTTCAAATAAGGCACGACTTTTCTGATAAGAGAAATTCGTCCCACGTTTCATTTTTAACATTAGCGAAACGTGGATTTTATAATAAATAATTGACTATCAGCACATATGCTGCGTTATGTGCCATAAATGTGTATATAATGATATAAGTGAAACTTACTTTTTCTTCTCAAATCTTATTTGTATTTATGTCTCCAATGCTAACTTTATGCAAGAAGGTATTAGGCTGCGATATAATTAAGCTTCTTCGCCTTCCTATGATACCCGTGTCGAATATATGGATTGACATAAATGAGTTTTCGTTGGGTATGCTTAAATCCACAAGCTTGAAGTCTCCAAAAACCTCTTACACTGATATCTTCATCGGTCTCGTAGTTCGTGAGCCACGTCAAATCCAACTGATTTATTTTGAATGGAGTATTATTGGCGATTATCTCATCTGAATCGAGTGAGTTCCTGCGTACTCTACTTGCTATCATCTGAGTGCGAATTTGTGCATATTTTTTATAAATAAGGATAACGATTACATCTATAAAAGATTGGATTTGTAGAGGACAATCATCCCCCTTTGCAATCACACTTGCTATAAAGGCTTTATTCTTTTTATTTTCAAATACATAATGGCTCACATTGCCACCTATATACCTATCAGACAAATTAAATACAGCTCCTTTTGAAGATAAGCAATATGAGACAATTGTATTATCTAAAATCAAAATGCCATTGCAATCACCGAGAATTTCATACAACGTGCTGTCGCTAAAGGATTCCAATATTTTTTTAGACGAGCGTTGAGCCTCACTGGCAAATCTTGATGACACTAAATCAACCTTAAAATTTCCCAAAATTTTCCTATATGAAAAACGAAGAAAAGAATGTAAATGAGAATAGAAATCAGCGGTTGAATCACATTGAATCCCATTGTGTTCGCAGTATTTTCTGGCTATGGTCTCATTCATAGACATAGCCATTGTGCGAACGTAATTTGAAAAACAAGTACAATCTATTGAAGCGTTGTAGAGTTCTGCTAAAGAACATTCTTTATTTAAAGCTAATCTCATATTTGATATTATTATATAGCATTGGATTCTTCCAATACTTACAAGTCAAGAAAAAGTGTTGTGGATACCTTTAATCTTCTTTCACAAGAAGATTTTACGCAATATAGAACAGAAGGAAGAAAACTTATGTATAGTCTTTCCTACTCAATTATAGTGTATTCGGAAAAATGGAATAATCGCCCATTTTGATAGAAGAAATCAAATGCCTCGCATTTGAAATATCGGGACACTCCTGTTATTGACCTCCCGACATTTGTAAATATACAAAAAATATTTAGGGATTCCAAATAGGAAATTGACAAACCTAATAAGATTAAGTGTAAGATTAGATAAAGCAGGGCATTTTTTGGTAGTATAATTCTACCAATTATTGATTAGACTGACATACTATCCGAATGTCGGGGACAATCCAAAAGACCGATACACCTCTATCATTACGTCCTTGACTTCTTCTATTAAGGGGTGGTTCTTGTTCCCGTCCTTTGGTATGACAATGCAATCGTGGATGTGGGCTGCGTGCCATCTTTTGGCAAACAGTCGCTTTAAGATGCTTGTAAATATATCTGCTTCCAAAGCCATCATTGCAATGCTTAATGATGATTTCTCTTTGTATGGTAAATGATGAATACGCATATATGTCTTTACCATATCTTGATTCTTAGACTTTTTCCAGTCGGCAATCAGGCAAAAGACGGTCGGATATGTTCTTTTGAATTCTTTTGCATATTCGTTCCAACGGTCAGATATTGGTGATTTAGCATAAAACACAGCACCGAACATTGCAGCCTTGACCTCACTCCTATCCATATCCTTGTGTTGCTCACATATTTCATCCCAAAGCAAACCTTTGCTTGTCTTATAAATGTACTCTATTTCATCACAAGACATCATTGCAACACTTTGCTTTTCTATATTATTATCAATTAATGCATTATAAAGATATTCCCCTACATTATGATATAACCTGCTATTGGGATAAATCAATGGGAATGATAAGGATGAAATATAATCGTTGTCAATTGATTTAAGAAAAGTAGAAATATGATATGATATAGAAGAAGATAAGTTATACTTATTGAATATGAAATAATTAAACAATAAAGGATGAGAATTCTTACAGTCTAACATAAAGTCTATTGATAGGTACTGTTTAATATTCCGGTCTAAATTTGTCAAAATATGATAAAATCTATGAGAGTAATCTATTCTATATATAGACCTATCCTTATTCTCCAATTCTGAGAATATGAAATCATAGTATATCACTGATTTTGGATTGTCCTTTACTGCATCCTTAATATATGAACGCAGACCTTCGTAGTCTTCAATCCTTATGTATTTGAGGGATTTAATATACCAGTATAAGAAATCCTTTGATACATATTCTAAAGCGTACTTATCAGTCATTTCCTTGATAAGTGCGATGGTCTTGTCCTTGTATCCTTGTATCCTTGCGTTAATGATAGGTTTCGACAACTCTACTTCAACGTTCATTAATGTGTATAGATTTGAATAGTCCATCGGTATATAGTACCAATGCTTGCCGTTTCCTCCTTTGCCGTCTCCTAACGCAATATATCCCATATCTGTTAATACGCCAAGCATCACTTTGTATTCACTTCCTATAACGGTCTTGAGAATTTGTGAATTCATAGAGAAGGTATCCTCATTCTTCTTTGCATGTCCTCTCCTTATAAGTGCATCTTGAAGATACTTGCACTTGTCCTCAACAAGATAATCCCTCTTCGCCGCCTTTTTCACCTCTTTATACTCGAATTGACACGGTACGTTCCCATATACAGATACTCCAACAAGTTCTTCGTGTGGATGCACCTTAGATATATACCGGTCATAGAATTCTTCCATATTGAAATCTTTGAACTGGTATAACTGTATCTTCCTTAACTTGATGTTCTTTTGTCTCATATCCTTGCAGTCCTACTTATCTTAATAGTCTTTTCTATAAATATAGGCAATCATTAGATATTAGTAAAGTGGTCTTATTACTATATCTTAAAAAGTCCAAGCTATTTCTTTTTGCCAGTTTTACGTGGCTTAGGGTTGTATGTGTGTAAGTAATCCTTAAAATCTTTATCTAATACGAACCATGTTTTGTACTGATGCTTACCTGACATCTTCCCATCTTTTATAGCATTGTATAATGTGGAATAACTCAATTTCGATATGTTCATCATATCTGAAATAGAAATATAACCTTGGCTTGTAAGTTGAGATATTCCGTATGCTATCTTTTCTTTAACCTTTGCTTTTTCGGCTTCTCTTCTTCTCAATTTGTTTTTGTCCGTAATGCGATTTAGATATTTCACATAATAAGGTTTGTACCTTGTGGTTGTATCATTGGGGAGTTGGTATTTAGTCAAAATTATGCCTCCTTTTCCATTATTGGGGATGAAGAAAAACTCTCTAGGATTCTCATATCTGTAAGTATATATAAGGATTCGTTTAGCTGCAACATCTTTACCGTTAGGATATTTCTTGAATGAGTAATTGACGGTTGTGTATTCTATTGTTATTTGTTTTATGTGCTTATGGATGATATTGCTTCTTTCTTCATCATTGGTGATAGAGGATACTTTTTTATATACGGCTTCTTGATATGCTAGGTATGCGTCTATTTCATCCATCGTTTGATAATCTAATGTTATATCCATATTTTTCTCGGTTTCGGCTATCAAGCTATTGTATCTGGCAAGTTCTTCCTTGTATTGTGCCTCATTCAATTCGAGTTCTTTCTGTTCGTTGATGAGTTGTTTTTTCCTGATTTGGAATTTCTCCTTTTTCATGCCTTCTGCATAGGCATCAAATAGGGTGTCCATTCTGTCGTCTATACTTTTCCTTAAAGAAGGGAGAGCCTTAATCTTGTCTTCAACTATTGACTTTAGCTTTTTATATTCTTTAGCCTTTTCATTAGCGGAGCTAATTATGAAATCTGTTTCTAATTCTTGCGATAACTCCCATAATAACGAATCCATAACATTTGTACTGATGCAAATCTTATTTGTACATTGTGGGATTCCGTCATTACCATTAACATCCCAATATGAATAGTAGGCATCCCAACAACGATAGTATCCTTTGCTCCCTGCGCTAACAAAATAATGTCCGCAATCAACACACTGAATTAGCCTATGAGCATAATATACCTTAATGGCTTTTGGTGCAATTGTATTATTGCTTTTTGCTATATTTCGGCACCGTTCAAACTGTTCAGGGGTTATAATCATTGGATATGTTCTTTCATACGATGCCCCTTTACTTCGAGAACTAACACCAGTAAGAAGTCTATTCGTAAGTATTTGATGTACTAATGATATTGTGAATAAATTACTTCCCCTTGCTGACCTCCCTTTTATACCTCTGTTATAAAGTTCCTTCGCTATTTTTACTTGCGATAGACCACTCTCATAGAGGTTGAAAATCTCCCTGACAATATTGGCTTCGCCTCCTTCATCTATGACGATTAGGTTGTTGTTGGATTTATCAATACGGTATCCGTAGGGTATTGCGCCACCATTGTATTTCCCTTCTTGTGCTTTCCTTGCCTTCCCTCGTGCAAACCGTTCTTTTTTTTCGATAGCCTCTTGGGTTGCTAAGGTTCCAAATGTGGAAACCATTAAACGAGAATTGAAAGAGATTCCTGTTCTACTATCGTTAAGAAGGATGAATTCGGGATTCTTGCATTTAAGTTGTATCTTATGCTTTTCCAAATAATCGACAAAGCTCCAAAGAACTTTCTCTGTTCTTGCGATACGGGATAATTCACTAACATAAATTGTATCTACTCCATCCGAATCAACAAGGTTCTTTAGCTCGGTAATTCCAAGTCTATCTTCCTCGGACAATTTGACACCGCTTTCCTTGTATTGTATTATACGAATTGAATCTCTGTCGATATGGTCTGACTTTGAATAATGATTCCATAATTCATCAAATTGCGATTCAAGTTGTTGAGAAGACGTACTAACACGAAGAAAAAAGACATTTAGTGCCATATTACATATATTATATGGCAAATATAATAAAAAAAATCCGACCCTAATAATACTATTAATTTATAGATATTCAGTTATGGCTCCATCCCGTCGACACGGTGAAACTTGTCGGCCGCAAGAAAGGGGAATCCAGCGAGGCTGTGTCACAAAGGGTTCTCAAAGCCAGGATCCTGCAGAAGCAGCGTTTTGCCGATGACGGAATATTCACGAACGCCGAGATGAACAACCGTCTTCTGGAGAAATATTGCCTATTGGATGATGAATGCCGCAAAGTGATTGAGATTCTCATCGGACGGCTTGGATTGTCAGCCCGGGCATATTCAAGAATCCTGAAAGTCGCCCGGACCATCGCCGACCTTGAAATGGCGGAAGAAATCAGGCCGGAACATCTCCGCGAAGCCGCCGCCTACCGCTTCCTCGACCGTCTGAATCTTGAAACCTTCGGTTAGTTTGAAAAGTTAATAACTATAAAACCACATTATTTTGATGCACAATGGCCAGAAAAATCAAACGCCAAATTTGGTCCACCGTGCAAAATTTGGCGTTTGCCTTTTTTCTGGCCATCCCAGTCAATCAGTCCTCCCAGGAAACAGTCCGGGACTCGTCAGGATTGACCGAGATATGCACCCGCAGTGTCTCCTCCGGCAGTATCTCCTCGATGTTCTCCGGCCATTCCATGATGCAGAGGCATCCGCTGTCGATGTAGTCGTAGAATCCGATGTCCAGAGCCTCGGCCGTCTTGGTGATCCGATAGAAATCAAAATGATACATAGGCTCTCCGCTGCCGGTGCGATATTCATTGACAATTGCGAAGGTCGGAGAGCTGACAGCGTCCTCCCTCACGCCGAGTCTCCGGCATATCGCCGTCGTGAACGTGGTCTTGCCGGCCCCCATCGGTGCATAGAAAGCAAGAATGTTATGCCCTTCCGTCTGGGAAAGGAAATCGCCTGCGGCCCTGTCGATGTCCTGCAGGCTCTTTATAGTGATCTCGTGTCTCATATTCTTGGATTTATGGCCTGAGCCATGTCTCGGGATTTTGAGGGTTACGTCCGGACCAGATCTGGAAATGCAGCAACGTTTCCCCTCCTATAGTGTCCACTGTGCCGACTGTCTGCCCGGTCTTGACCTTGTCTCCCGACTTGACGCTGACGGTCCCCAACTTGCAGTAGAATGTGAAGTAGTTGCCATGTTGGACAAGAACACATTTGTTGTAGCCCGGCATGACCACGATCTGCTTGACTTCCCCGTCAAACACAGCCTTGATTTCTGTTCCCGGAGCCAGCGCTATGGTCACTCCATTGTTGAACGGAAGCTTGAGGTTCGTGTAAACCGGATGGAAACGCTGGCCGAAATGATCCACTACCGGCCCGTCCGCAGGCCATGGAAGCTTGCCTTTGTTCGCCTCGAACTTTTTTGCCAGTGTGTAGTCTACAGGCTTCCGCTTGACCGGTTTGGAACTGCCCTTCCCGGATTTCCCAGAGCCTTTGTCCTCTGTGGCCTCACGGATGAGTCTCTCGATTTCTCTGTTGAGGGCATCGACCTCCCGCTGCTTCCGGGAAAGATCCTGCTGGTATTTTTTCTTGTTCCTTTTAAGTTGGCTGACAAGATTCCGCGAATCTCTTTCCTCGGCTTGAAGCTTGTTCATCTCCGCCATTCTCTGCGTACGGACTGTCTCGGCTTTCTTTTTCATCACGGAAAGGGCTTCGCTTTCTTTCTCAAGCTCTGCCTTGGTCTCGATGATTTTCGAAGCCTGGACGTTCATCTGACCGGAAAGGTTTCTAAGGTAGCCGTACCTTCTGAAGGCCTGACCGATGTTGTCACTTGCCAGAATGTACATGTACCAGACTTTAGCGCTGCGGTTCACATAGGCTCCGCACACAAGTCTTGCATAATGGACCGAAAGGGTGTCAAGGCGATCCCCGATGGCTTTGATCTGTTTCTCTTTCATCCGGATCGAGTCGGAATATTCAGAAATCTCCCTGTCACTTTCGGCGATGAGCCTTTTCCTCGAATCCACTTTCCCGCTGATCATGGTCAGGCGGTTCAAGGCGTTGGCACTTTGGGCCGCGTTGCTCTTGATCTGCCGGTCAAGTATATCGATCTCTTTTTGAAGGCGCGCCTTGCGGGCTTCCTGTGACCGGATGTCCTGCGAGTATACCGGACTTTGCCACGTCAAGGCCGCAAGGATGAGTATGAATATTCCCGTAATCTGTCTCATTGTTTCCCTTCCGCCTTTTTGTTCGCCGCCTGAGTCCTGTACACTTTAGCCAGGTCTGTCTCTCCAAGCGCCTCCAGAACAATCGCATAGTGCTCCAGACAGGTGGCGCTTTCCTTGGCTCCGTAAAGCATTGCACGCTTGAATTGGGCCTTTGCCTCCTTGTCCTTTCCGAGCAGGTGGAGAATCCATCCGTAAGTGTCAAGATAAGTAGGGTTATCCGGCTCTTTCTCGACGGTTTTCCTGCTCATGGCGCAGGCTTTCTTGAGCTTGCTGCCCTTGAGAGCCAGATAGTAGGCGTAGTTGTTCAAGGCCGGCGCATAGTCTGGGTTCAGCTTCAGTACCTGGGAATAGATCCTGAACGCTTCTTTCTCGTTGCCGAGCTCGTGGTACATGTCGCCTATGGAAGAGAGCGCCGGGATTGTGACCGAGGTGTCTCCCTGGGCGATCTCTATGATCCTGCGATTGTTGTCGATGATTCCGTGCCAGTCTTTCCTGTTGTAGCACGCCACGTTCTTCATGTCCAGGAATGCGGTCTCTTTCGGAAATCTGACCAAGGCGCTGTCGCAGATCCTCTCAAGGGCGTCCCAGTCCTTCATGTAGCCTAACAGCTGTGCGTAGGTGGCTGTCGTGCCAAGATTGTCCGGATGCAAGGCCATGTTCCTGTGGATCAGTTCTTTCGCCTTGTCTTGCCTCTCGGTGGAGTACCAATAGAGCCCGGAGGCCATCAGAGCCGCGCTGTCGGTCGGATGGCACAGGACCAAATTGTCGTACAGCGTGTCGAGCTGCGGTCTTACACTTTGGATGAATCGAGGATCCGAACGGCTGACGAGCATGCCAAGGTACTGAGTCTTAGCCTGGACATCGGTCTGGTCGTCAGTCACGAACATATTCAAAGCCCTGAAGAATTCCGGAAAGTTCCTGCGGGTCCTGTAGACCTCAGACTCTCCCAAAAGCGCCGGCATGTAACCGTTCTGAAGATCGAGGGCCTCCTTGTAGTAAGCCAATGCGGCGGAATCCTTGTACTCAGCCATGGAATGATCGCCGAGCTTGGTCAGCACGTAAGGGGAGGAAAATTCCTTATTGTACTCCTCAAGGGTCTTGAGCGCTTCCAACGGTTTGCTCTGTCTCAACAAGATGTCGTATTTAGTGGCGGTCACGTTCTCGCTTTTGCCGAACACCGCCTCAATCTGGTCCAACGCGCCCAAAGCCTTGTCGTACTGGTTCTGCTTGAGATAGAGGTTGACCAGCGTGAAATAGAGGTCGTTTTTCTTAGGGAAATCCTTCAGCAGCTCTTCGTAGGTGGCGATTGTCAAATCATCCTCTCCCGTCAAGGAATATGTCCGAGCCAGTCTCTCTTTGTACCAATAGTTTGACGGATCGAGTCCCGCAGCCGTTTTGAAAGCCGTTTTCGCTCCGTCTATGTCATTGAGATAGAGACTGCACAAGCCGAGGTAATAAAACGCGGCGTCGTTCCCCGGAGCGAAGGCTGTGACGCGCTCCAGCTTCTCCTTGGCTTCCTTATACTGTTTTTCATCCAAAGCGGCCACCGCATCAATCAGTTCGCTGTCAGCCGTCTTTGCGATCTTGTTGTCCTGTGGATGTCTTATCTTGTTCTCTTGTGAATATCCCAACCCGGACGCCATAAGCATCCCGGCCAGTATCACCGTTATCAGCCTTTTTCCGTTCATATTCTTATATCAGGGCTTTATCTTACAAAAATAGCACTTTTATAAGAATATATCGATACGAATTTTATGCCGTACGGTGCCGTTCTGTCACAGAACCCTTATTCGGTCACAGAGCCTGCGGTCGCTGATCCAACAGTTGCTGAGCTTGCGGTTGCGGTGGTTCGACAGGCTCACCAACCAGTTTGTTACTGTTGCTGAGCTTGCGGTTGCTGAGCTTGCCGAAGCACCGAAGCGACCGGATGAAAAACAAAAAAACAGGCCCGGATTCCGGACCTGTCATATTCAAAACCTTCTGAAGGACTATAGGTTGGCGTTGTCCTCTTTCCAGTCAGCGACAGGAGGAACAATGCCGAGGGCGATGATCTCCTCGCGCATCTTGCAGAGGTGCTCGTAAGACTTCTGAAGGTCCGCCATCTCCACTTCCGTGCCCTGAGGCTCGGTGAAGTGAACACCGGTGGCGTCGATTGTGGTAGGCATGGCCATCATCACGTTCTTGAAGCCGCACTTGTCACAGTTGACATAGCATCCGGCAGGCCATGTGAACGGAGTGCCGCCCATCGCGCCTTCGATCATCTTCACAGCCTGGTAGGCAGGGCTCTGGAATGAAGAGCGACCACGGAGTTTGATGATGTTGGAGCCACCCTGGATTGTGTCGTGCTTGATCTGCGCCCAGCGCTCCTCAGAGATGTTGAACTCTGAGAGAGGCTTGCCGTCAACCTTCGCCTTTGAAGCGAAGACAGCCATCTGCTCGCCGTGGCCACCATAGGTGTAGCAATCAGTAACCTTGGACTGCTGAACACCGCAAGCCTTCGCAATCTGCTCCTGAAGACGTGTGGAGTCAAGAGCTGCGAGGGAAGTGAGCTGGTTAGGCTTGAGGCCGGAGTGGATGAGAGCGGTGAGAGCCGTCACGTCAGCCGGGTTGAAGATAACCACAACGTGGTTCACATCAGGGCAGTACTCTTTGATGTAGTCACCGAACTGAGCGGCGATCTGGCAGTTGCCTTTGAGAAGATCCTCGCGGGTCATGCCGTCCTTGCGTGGAGCTCCGCCTGAAGAGATGATGAACTTGGCTCCTGTGAAAGCCTCCTTAGGATCCGTTGTCCAGGTTACGTTGGCTCCAGGAAAAGCGCAGTGATACATTTCCTCGGCGACACCGTGAACCGCAGGCTCGATGATGTCATAAAGGCAGACATTAGGAGTAAGACCGAGCATAAGGGCGGTCTGAGCCATGTTTGAGCCGATAGCACCGCCGGCACCGACGATGAGCAGCTTCTCGTTTGTCAAAAATCCCATTGTAGATAAAAATTTTATGTTAAAATCCTATTTTTGTCAATAGCGACACAAAGATAACAATTTCTGTCGTATTTTCTTTCTAAATCAAAAAATCATTATATTTGCATCTGTTTTGACAAAGGAAGATTAACTGATTATATGGAACCTCCCAGTTCTATTCTGACAGACAGCAAATCAAAGGCGGACCCCCGATCGGACGATCCGCTGTCGTGCAGCATTGTTGATAATCAATCGTCATTGTTCCCGCATCCGACGGTGCCGGGTTCTTTGTCGCATATATTTCTGAATTCATAAACCTTATGGCATTATATCTTAAAAAAGAATTGGAAGAGTCCCGGTCCCTGATAGGGGTCTGGCAGATAACCGAAACAGAAGAGAAGCTTCGAGAGCTTGCCTCAGTCCCGTCAGACGAGATGGAGGAGATCTCGTTCATCAGCAACGAATCACTCCGTAAGCAGAGACTTGCGGTAAGGGCGCTTCTGTGCGAACTTTTCGGCGAGAAGGTTTACCTGAGTCACCACGACAACGGCAAGCCTTACCTTGAGAACAGCGTGACCAACATAAGCATAACCCACACCGACAAATATGTGGCTGTCATCCTCAACGACAACGAGGATGTCGGAATCGACATAGAATCCTTGTCACGGGACTTCTCCGCGGTGGAGCGCAAGGCCCTTTCCGAGGATGAGCTTGAGGACCTTGACGACGACAAGAGGAACGAGCAGCTGGCGATCTACTGGTGTGCCAAGGAAGCCATATTCAAAAGACTTTCGGCCTACAGGGTGAATTTCGCCGAGCAGATCGAGGTCGAGCGCTTCCGCCCGAAGGGGGAAGGAGAGCTTGACGCCACATTCATCCACAAGGATGGCTACGAGGAGGAGTTCGAGCTTGAATATATCACCTTTGACAATCATGTGCTTGTCTGGGTGGTCGGATAGAATTGTCAACCATTTTTAACCTATAAGTATCATGTCAACAACGGTTTTGGTGATAATCGCCCTTTTGGCGGTCATATTCATTTATATTTTCCTGACGCAGAGGAACTTTGTCGCTCTGGAGGAAAAAATGAAGAACGCTTTCAGCCAGATCAACGTGCAGATGAAGTCCAGATGGGACGCCGTGACTAATCTGGTCGAGATGACCAAGCAATACACAAAGTACGAGCACGACACTCTTGTGGACGTGATTTCCAAGCGTAACGCCAACGTATCAAGTCCGGCCGAGCTTGCAGAGAGTGAGGCTTCTCTCCGTTCCGTCGTCGGGCGCTTGAATGTCGTTGCCGAGCAGTACCCTCAGCTTGGCGCCAACACCGTGTTTGTCAAGACTATGGGCGACATCAAGGACTACGAGGAGAAAGTCCGTCTCAGCAGGATGGTCTACAATGACTGCGTGACCAAAATGAATATGATGGTTCGCCAGTGGCCTTCTTCCATGGTGGCCTCCATGCTGCATTTCACGACGCATGATCTTCTGCCGGAGGACCAGTCGGTAGTCAACGCCCCTTCTGTCTCGGACATATTCAACAAGTAGGAATATGAGGAGGCTTCAGGCGTTTTTCCTGGCCGTCATCCTGTCACTCGTCGCTGTCCCGATTTGTTCCGGCAGCGATGTTGACTCGTTGAGGATTAACGTGGAACTGCGTGATGACGGGGCGGCTGTCGTGACCGAAACGTGGCGGATTGACGTTTCCGATGACATTACCGAATGGTATCTTGTCGCCGACAATATGGGACGGATGTCGATCAGCGACCTCCAGGTCCATGATGAGACCGGCAATGAATATGTCAACGAAGGTGAATGGGATGTGAACCGTAGCCGCGCCCGAAAGGCAGGGCGGTGTGGCCTCGTGACCAAATCCGACGGCTACGAGATCTGCTGGGGCGTGGGAAGTTCCGGTTGGCACACGTACACGGTGCGTTACCTGCTGACTGGTCTGGTCAAGGGGCACGAGGACATGGACGGATTCAACCATATGTTCGTGGCACGGGATCTTGGATCCTCGCCTCAGTCCATTGTGCTGACTGTCGGAAAACCTGGGCAGGTCCTCACGACAGAAAACACCAAGGTCTGGGCGTTCGGTTTCCGTGGAGAGATCCACGTTGAGGACGGTGCCGTGGTCGCCCGAACAACGGAGCCTTTCACAAGACGCAGCGCCTTGATAGCTATGGTCGGCTTCGAGAAGGGCCTGTTCCACCCGGTCATTACAGAAGAAAGGACTTTCGAAGAGGTCCGTGAAAGGGCGATGGAAGGCAGTGACTATCGTGAACCTGAAGAGGATGGTGATGGCGGTTTTTGGTATGGACTTCTTATCGGCTTGGGTGTCATACTGTCCGTTTTCGTTTCTGTTAAGGTGATCGTCAAGACGGTCAGGCGTAAAAGAGAACTTCTCGGAGGCCGCATGAAAGATGTGGCGTGGTTCAGGGACGCTCCTTTGAACGGAGATCTCAAGAGATCCGGCAACATTCTTCTCGCTTTTTCCGGCAACACGATGCAGGAGAGGCAGAATCTGATTGCCGCATACATCACAAGGCTCTTCTACAGAGGGGCTTTCGAGATTGTGCCGCAGCCAGGGAAGTCAAAGCCGCTGATGAGAATATGTTCCGTCGCGATTGATGGCGCCGAAGACACCTGCTCCGACACCGGCCTGGAAGCGGAGTTATATTCATTCATCAAGGAGGCGGCCGGAGAGGATGGCGTACTCCAGAAGAACGAGCTGAAGCGGTGGGCCGATTCGCATGGCAAGAAACTCTACAATTGGGGACAGAAGGCCTTGAGCGGCGCAACCACAATCTGGACAATAAAACCGGAGGATGCCCGTCAGGTCTTCGGCCTCAGGCGGTACCTCAAGGATTTCACATTGATAAAAGACAGAGGTGTTGTCGAGGTCAAACTTTGGAACAACTATTTGATTTTCGCCGCACTGTACGGCATCGCCGATCAAGTGATGAAAGATTTCCGCAAGGTCTGCCCTGAATATTTCACCTTGTCCTCGGCGACCGAACTGCTTGATGACGACATGACCACTCTGGTGATCTGGAACATGATCAACATGACCTCCCGCAACTTCAACACGGCCGCCGTGACCTACGAGGCGTCTCGTGCCGACTCTGGTTCTTCATGGGGCGGGGGCGGCGGAATGTCCTCATGGGGTGGTGGCGGAGGTTTCTCCGGCGGCGGATCCGGCGGTGGCGGACGCTGATGACGCAGGTGACCGAACTTGCCGTAGCGAAGTGTGTGGCCAGGGTGCCGGGTAGACGGGTGTTGACGCAAAGAATAACGGGAAGAAAACTTTCGTTTCCTTCCCGTTATTTTGTCGGGGTACAGTGACTCGAACACTGGACCCTCTGGTCCCAAACCAGATGCGCTAGCCAACTGCGCCACACCCCGATAACTTTCCTTTGGGTTAATCCCCTCAGGCCTTTCCTGACAACGGACCGTAAAACGGATGTCCTCATTGGAAAGGACTGCAAAGTTATGCCTTTTTTCTTAATTCGCAAAACTTTTTTTGAAAAAATCTGCTATCTTTGAAACCGCGTTGTTCGAACACGGGTTTATATGATAATACAGGCAAAAGGTATAGAAAAGAGTTTTGGGGACTTGAAAGTTCTTAAAGGTGTTGATTTTCAGGTTGAAAAATCGGAAGTGGTGTCAATCATGGGGGCTTCCGGCGCCGGGAAATCCACTCTTCTTCAGATTTTAGGTACTTTGTCGACTCCTGACGCGGGGACTTTGGAGATCGACGGGACAGATGTCTTGAACATGAAAGGAAAGGAACTTTCCGCATTCCGGAACAGAAGGATCGGGTTCGTGTTCCAGTTCCATCATTTGCTTCCGGAGTTCAACGCTTTGGAGAACGTCATGATTCCGGCTTTCATCGCCGGTCGTTCAGACAAGGATGCCCGGGAAACAGCCAAACGCCTGCTTAAGGACATGGGACTTTCCGGTAGGATGGAGCACAAGCCGTCCGAACTTTCCGGAGGTGAGCAGCAGAGGGTTGCGATAGCAAGGGCTTTGGTCAATGAGCCCGCTATTCTTTTTGCCGACGAGCCGTCCGGCAATCTTGACACGAAGACCAAGGCCGAGATTCACAATTTGTTTTTTGATTTGAGGCAACGCTACGGCCAGACCGTTGTCATTGTGACACATGATCCGGATCTCGCGAGGATGTGCGACAAGTCATTGTTCATGCGGGACGGACAGTTTGTGGATGAATAGAAATCCGGCTGTCTTGTCATGAGTGTATTCCACTTCAAGCGGTTTGATGTGCGCAACGAGCGCTCCGCGATGAAAGTCAACACTGACGGTGTCCTTCTCGGAGCCGTAACGTCTGTGCTGCCTGATGACAGAAAGGTCCTTGACGTCGGGACTGGAACCGGAACCGTGGCCTTGATGTTGGCCCAGCGGCTGGATGAAGTGAGCGTTGGCGGTGATTGGAATATTCTTGGAATCGACATTGACACCCCGTCGGCTGAAGAAGCGGCTGAAAACTTCGGACAATCCCCTTGGCAAGGTCATCTGTCGGCCGGGAATCTTGGGCTGCGTGCTTTTAGAGAAACGGAAAACGATTGGCGTTTTGACTTGATTGTCTCTAATCCTCCGTACTACGACAACTCTCTCCGTGCCCCAGAGGCCAGGCGCAACTCGGCCCGCCATACCGGGGACCCCGAAGATCCTCACGGAGCCGAGGTCCTGTCGTACAGGGAGATTCTTGAATATGCCTCCGAGGTTCTTTGTGAGAATGGCCGTGTCTCTTTGATCCTTCCTTCCGATCAGGAAAAAGCGTTGGCACGTCATGCCGGAATGTGCGGTTTTACCCCTTGGAAGATTCTGAGGATCAAATCTGTGGAACGAAAACCAGTCTCAAGGCTGATAGTTCAGTTCAAGCGTAAGACTGCGGTTTCGGAGCCACCGATTGAGGAGACACTCACCCTTTTGGATGAAAGAGGGAGGCGTACTTCCCAGCATGCCTCCCTCATAACAGATTATTGTCTGTAACCAAACTAACCATTAACCAATTGACCAAAAATAATAATCTGTTATCAGTCTCATTTATTGTCGTTTTTGTTCAGTCTGTGAATCTGCCGCCTGCGGAATGACTCCTCGGCGATGTATAGCTTTGCCACTTTCTTTTCCGGAAGTATCTTACGGTACTCCAAAACATATTTACTATCAATATCCTTGCCAGAATTCTGAGCATCAAGATATTTATTGAGCAAAATGTTGATCTCATCGTCCTCCTTGCCGGCCTGAAGAGCTTCGTCAAGGGCCTTGTAGGCGTTTATCACAGCTTTAAACGAGTTTTTCTTCTCGCATTCACATCTGTTATAGACCGGCCAGAATTTTTCCGCCTCTGCGCTTGTCAGCTCCATCGCATCGGTGAGGAATGCGATTTTTTCGGCCTTCCATCTGTCATTCCAGTCCTTTTTCTTGTCCTGCGCCTCCATGGCGGGAGCCGCAAGAATCAGAACCATGAGTATAAGTAGCAATCGTTTCATACAAATTATTTTTTAGCCATAAGTCCGGCATATTCAATCAGCTCTGTTGAGGTCCCGGAGTCAATGAGGTAGTTGACGACATCCTCGTCTGAGATTGTGTCCTGCATGTAGCTTTCAGTACGAAGATACTCATCGGCTTGAAGAAGACTTACGTATGCGAGTTCATTGTAGACTTCGTTCTGAGAGCTGTCGGCCGCCGTGCTTCTGAGGACGGCGTTTCCGACCAGCATGATCGCTGTGAAGCAGGCGGCCAACGCAAGGTACGGCTTCAGCCGCGCCGCCGGGCTGTTCGTCCGGTGCATGTCCGGGATGGTGTAAAGCCTTGCGTTCAGATTCTCGAAATACTTCTCGGGAACCATCCGGCCGGTGTTTTCCGCTCCATCGAATATTCTGCTTTTCTCTTGCATCACGTTTGGTTTGACAGATTGTCAGCGTTAAGGTTTAATCTTGTTTTCAAGTTCCGCGCGTATTTTTTCCGAAGCGAAGTGGTAGGATGCTTTCAAGGCTCCTACCGATGTCCCGAGGACTTCAGAAATGTCCTCGTACGACATGTCGTCGAAATATCGCATGCAGAACACGGACTTTTGCTTCTTGGGCAGTTTGGCGATGGCTTTGAAAAGAAGTCGCTGTGCCTCGTCTCCGTTGAAGAAAGAGTCGTCGTCAATCTTGTCGGCAAGCGAGGCGTCGAGGCTCTCGAATCTGAGGGCCGCGCGGATCTTCTGCTTGTGAAGCCAGTTCAGCGTTTCGTTTGTGGCGATTCTGTAGATCCATGTGAAAAGCCGTGAATCGCCTCTGAACGATGGAAGCGCTGACCAGATTTTAATGAAAATCTCCTGGAGGAGGTCGTCCGTGTCTTCGTGAGAGCAGACAAAACCACGCACGTGCCAATACAGCCGCTCGCTGTAAGCGTCGACTATTCCCTTGAACGCGCGTTCTTTCTGTCCGCTTCGGTATAATCCGATAATCTCCTCGTCAGTCATGCTCGCCTGATTTCGTTGAATCTTTCAAATGTACGACAAATTGCTTATTTTTGCAATTCTACGAGAATTTTGCCGGAGACGGCACGAACAGAAACAGAACTATATGAAGCACATACGAAATTTCTGCATAATCGCCCACATAGATCACGGGAAGAGCACACTTGCCGACAGGCTTATCGAGTTGACAAAGACTCTGTCTTCCAGAGATATGGAGGCTCAGGTGCTGGACGACATGGATCTTGAGAGGGAGAAAGGAATCACCATCAAGAGCCACGCCATCCAGATGGAATACATTTATAAAGGTGAGAAATATGTCCTTAACCTGATCGACACTCCGGGGCATGTGGATTTTTCCTACGAGGTTTCCCGCTCGATCGCTTCCTGTGAGGGAGCCTTGCTGGTTGTGGATGCGTCCCAGGGCATCCAGGCTCAGACGATCTCCAACCTTTATCTGGCTGTGGATCATGGGCTTGAGATTATCCCTGTGATGAACAAGATAGACATGGATTCCGCACAGCCCGAGATTGTGGCCGACCAGATCGTCGATCTTCTGGGCTGTGACCACGATGACATATTCAAAGTCTCCGCGCGTACTGGAGAGGGGATTCCACCGCTTCTGGACGCGATCGTGGAGAGGATCCCGGCTCCGCAAGGTGATCCTGACGCTCCGCTTCAAGCGTTGATTTTCGATTCTGTGTTCAACCCGTTCCGGGGAATCATCGCTTATTTCAAGGTGTTGAACGGTTCCATCGCGACAGGCGACAAGGTGAAATTCGTGGCGACAGGACAAGAATATGACGCCGAGGAGGTCGGTGTGCTGAAGATGAAGCTCCAGCCTAAGGGCAAGGTCTCCACGGGAGACGTGGGCTACATCATCTCCGGAATCAAGAGGGCCGTCGAGGTCAAGGTCGGAGACACCATCACCCATTCGGCAAGGCCATGCGCGGCCGCCATCGCCGGATTCGAGGAAGTGAAGCCGATGGTGTTCGCCGGAATGTATCCAGTCCAGGCTGACAAGTTTGAGGAACTGAGAGCCACTTTGGAGAAATTCCAGCTCAACGACGCTTCCTTTGTCTATGAGCCGGAGTCTTCGTTGGCTTTGGGATTCGGTTTCCGCTGCGGTTTCCTTGGACTTCTGCATCTTGAGATTGTCCAGGAACGCCTTTTCAGGGAGTTCAACATGGATGTCATCACGACGGTCCCTAACGTATCTTATAAGGTGTACACCACACAGGGAGAGGTCCTTGACGTGCACAATCCGTCCGGACTTCCCGCTCCGACGCTGATTGACCACATCGAGGAACCGTTCATCAGGGCCCAGATCATCTCCAAGACTGATTTTTATGGAGCGATCATGAAACTGTGCATGGACAAGAGGGGGACGCTGATCGGGGAGCATTACATCACTTCCGACAGGGTGGAACTTACCTATGACATGCCTCTTTCCGAGATTGTGTTCGATTTCTATGACAAATTGAAGTCCGTCTCAAAGGGTTACGCCTCTTTCGACTATCATGTGACGGATTTCCGTCCGGCAAGGCTTGTCAAGTTGGACATTCTTCTGAACGGCGATCCTGCCGATGCGCTGTCGACTCTTATCCACGAGGATCACGCCTACGATTTCGGGCGCAAGATCTGTCTGAAACTCAAAGAGTTGATTCCTCGTCAGCAGTTCGACATCGCCGTGCAGGCGGCCATCGGGGCGAAGATCATAGCCCGTGAGACTGTCCGTCAGGTGCGTAAGGACGTCACGGCCAAGTGCTACGGAGGAGATGTGACCCGTAAGAGAAAACTCCTTGAGAAACAGAAGGAGGGAAAGAAGAGGATGCGTCAGATAGGCACGGTACAGGTGCCTCAGAGCGCTTTCATGGCTGTGCTCAAATTGGATTCTTAGGAATATGAATGTGGCTGTTCTCATAACCCTTACCGATGACGGAAAGGACGGCTCCGCCACTTGCCTTGAGGAATGTCAAAGGCAGGCGGAAGCGCTGACGGCCACGGGAGGATATTCATTCACAACTTTCTTGAATGACGGGGGGATCTCTGGCTATCAGAAGGTTTGGGAGAAGGCTTTGGGTGGAGGTTTCGACTTTTACCTTTGGATGGATTCCGACCTGAGGCTGGAGGAGGGTGCTCTTGCCTCATTTTTCGAGAACTCATTCTTTCTGCGCCATAAGGCTGTGATCGCCGGCACTGTCTCCGACCTGTCCGGCAACCTGCTTTCCGGAGGCCGGTCACGTCACGGACGACTTCTGGAACCAGATCCTGTCATCCCGATTCCTTGCCACCTTTATGACTTGACGCTCACGTTGGTGCCGGAGTATGCGGTCAGACATCTTGAGAATCCGTCCGACATATTCCGTCCAAGCCTTTTTGATTATGGCTATGGGGCGAAGGTCGCGAAGGCGGGAGTCGCCCGGGTCATCGCTCCCGGGATTCTGGCACGTACCGGCAGAAAACCCGAACTTCCGGCCTGGAAGAATCCTGATAAACCGACTTCCGAGAGGATTTTGTCTCTTTTTAGGGCATGCAACAGCGAGTTTGTCCGGGTCATGCATTCGATTTTCAGATAATATTTGTAAATTTACACTTGCGCATTCGATTGCGGATGCGCTTTGAACGACATTAACATTAAAACATCCAATATTATGAAGCATCCTAAGATAGGAATCCGTCCGACCATTGATGGCCGTCAAGGCGGTGTGCGTGAAAGTCTTGAGGAAAAGACAATGACACTTGCGGCAAACGTCGCCGCTCTTATCTCCTCCAATCTGAAATATACTGACGGGACTCCGGTCGAGTGCGTGATCGCCGACGGGACGATCGGCCGTGTGGCTGAGAGCGCTGCCTGCGCCGAGAAGTTCGAGCGTGAAGGAGTCGGAGGAACCATCACCGTGACATCATGCTGGTGCTACGGCTCCGAGACGATGGACATGAACCCTTACTGGCCGAAGGCGGTCTGGGGATTCAACGGAACCGAACGCCCCGGGGCTGTCTATCTTGCGGCCGTACTCGCCGCGCATGCCCAGAAGGGGCTTCCGGCTTTCGGAATATACGGCCATGACGTCCAGGATCTGGAGGACAACTCGATTCCTGAGGATGTGGCCGAGAAGATTCTCCGTTTCGCCCGTGGCGCTGTCGCTGTGGCGGAGATGAGAGGAGAGTCTTACCTTTCCATCGGCAGCGTGACGATGGGCATCGCCGGCTCCATCGTGGACACCAACTTCTTCCAGAAGTATCTGGGAATGAGGAACGAGAGTGTTGACGAGGTGGAGATCCTCAGGCGAATGGATCTTGGAATATACGACCCGGAAGAGTTCGAGAAGGCTATGGCTTGGGTCAAGAAATACTGCATGCCTAACGAGGGTTGGGACAAGAATCCGGAGGGCAAGCGGAAGACCCGCGAGCAGAAGGACAAGGACTGGGAGTTCGTGGTGAAGATGACCATCATCGTGATGGACCTCATGCACGGCAACCCTAAACTCCGTGAGATGGGGTTCAAGGAGGAGGCTCTCGGCCACAACGCCATCGCGGGAGGCTTCCAGGGACAGCGCCAGTGGACCGACTGGATGCCGAACGGGGACTTCACCGAGACCCTTCTCAACACCAACTTCGACTGGAACGGGCGCAGGGAGCCTTCGATTCTCGCCACCGAGAACGATTCTCTCAACGGAACAGCGATGATGATGGCCCACTTGCTGACCAACCGCCCTCAGATCTTCTCCGATGTGAGGACCTACTGGAGCCCTGAGGCTGTCAAGAGGGTTACCGGCAAGGAACTGACCGGCAAGGCCGCTCCGGGAATCATCCATCTCATCAACTCCGGAGCCACCACGATGGACGGCTGCGGTCAGAGTTCGGACGCCGAGGGCAATCCTGTGATGAAACCGTTCTGGGAGATGACCGACGAGGATGAGAAACGCTGTCTCGAACACTCTCAGTGGATGCCTGCCGACAGGGACTACTTCCGTGGCGGTGGATTCAGCATCCATTTCGTGTCAAGGGGCGATTTCCCTGCCACTATGGCCAGGATCAACATCGTGGACGGTCTCGGACCAGTGCTCCAGATCGCTGAGGGTTGGGTTGTGGACATCGATCCGGAGATCCATGCGATTCTTGACAAGCGCACCGACCCTACATGGCCTACAACATGGTTCACGCCTCGTCTTGACCCTAAGAAGGATGCCTTCAAGGATGTCTACAGCGTGATGAATAACTGGGGAGCCAACCACGGAGCGATCTCCTACGGCCACATAGGAGCCGACCTCATCACCTTGGCCTCCATGCTTCGCATACCTGTCTGCATGCACAATGTGGATGACGCAAAGATCTTCCGTCCGGCTGCATGGAACGCATTCGGTATGGACAAGGAGGGTGCGGATTTCCGCGCTTGCGCCAACTTCGGTCCGATCTACAAGTAATCCTTGGTCATGAAGGAAAAGGATTCAATCTTGAAGGCAGGCGGAGTAAGCTACGTCCTGCCTTTCATCCTTATAACTACCTGTTTCGCACTTTGGGGCTTCGCCAATGACATCACTAACCCGATGGTCAAGGCATTCTCCAAGATATTCAGAATGAGTGTGACACAGGGGTCGTTGGTTCAGGTGGCGTTCTACGGAGGCTATTTCTGCATGGCGCTTCCGGCAGCGATGTTCATCCGCAGGTTCTCCTACAAGGCCGGCGTTCTGGTCGGGCTTGGACTCTATGCGCTCGGGGCGCTGCTGTTTCTGCCGGCAAAGTCGGTCGGAGTATATGGCTTCTTCCTGATCGCCTATTTCATCATGACCTGCGGTCTGTCCTTCCTTGAGACAAGCTGCAATCCGTACATCCTGAGCATGGGCACGGAGGAGACTTCGACCCGTCGCCTGAATTTCGCGCAGTGCTTCAATCCGATCGGCTCGCTGATGGGAATGTACGTGGCGATGAACTTCATCCAGGCGAGGATGCATCCGGCCAGCACAGCCGAGAGGGCACTCTTGGATGACGCTGGTTTCGAGGCGATGAAGCAGGCTGACCTTGACGTGCTTACAGGTCCTTACTGGGTCGTCGGGCTTGTGATCATCGTGATGTTCGTCTTGATTCTTGTCGCCAAGATGCCTAAGAACGCGGACAAGGATCACGAGATGAACATCGGACCGGTGCTGAAGCGTCTGCTTCACAGGCCTCGCTATTGGGAGGGCGTGATCGCGCAGTTCTTCTATGTCGGAGTTCAGATCATGTGCTGGACATTCATCATCCAGTACGGCACAAGGGTCTTCATGGCTGAAGGCATGGACGAGCAGGCGGCCGAGGTCCTTTCACAGAAGTACAACATCGCGGCGATGATCCTGTTCGTTACCTGCCGCTTCCTGTGTACCTGGCTGATGAAGTATCTGAAGCCAGCCAAATTGTTGACAATCTTCGCTATAGGCGGGATGGTCGCCACCGCCGGAGTGATATTCCTGCAGAACAGACTCGGGCTTTACTGTCTCGTGGCGGTAAGCGGCTTCATGTCGCTGATGTTTCCGACGATCTACGGAATCGCCCTTGGAGGGCTCGGGGATGACGCCAAGTTCGGAGCCGCCGGCCTCATCATGGCCATTCTCGGAGGCTCTGTGCTTCCTCCTCTTCAGGCTTGGATCATCGACAAAGGAACGGTTGGCTTCCTGCCGGCTGTGAACGCATCGTTCATCCTTCCGTTCATTTGCTTCATTGTGGTCTGCTTCTATGGGATCAGAACCTCAAAGATTCATTTGGCGGATGTCAAAAAGATTTAAGGCTCATCCATTCCGGAAATGACCTTCAGGCAAAATACCAGAGCCTGCATGGCGTGATCGTTGAGGATCACCAGCGTCTCCGGGCATATTCCAAAGTAAGACAGCGCGATTGTGGCCACCGAAAGGGTCATGATCGCGCTTGTCAGTGGCAGAGCAATCAAGTTGGTCAGAATGAAGTACTTCGGGAAGGTGTGGAAGTAGTGCCAGGCGATCGGTCCGGTGAAGACCTGGCAGGATATGGAGAGCATGGCGGCGTTCCAGATTTTGCGGAAAGGGTTGAATCTTGACAGTTTTGTGCCGCTTGGCGCCGGGTAGATCCGCTCCAGGGTGGGGTAGAGCAGGAATATTCCCGCCATCGCCATGTAGGATAACTGGAAGCCTACGGAACTGATGACATCCGGTTTGAGCGCCAGCTGGATGGTAAGCGCGGCCAGAAGAACCTTGACAGGATCCCTTTTCCTGCCCAGAAGTTTTGCCGTCTCGTTGATGGTGATGAACAGGAAGGCGCGGATGATTGAGGGCGCCGCTCCCGTCATTATGGAGCAGAAAAGCGCTGCCCCGATGATCAATGAATATCTCAACCCTCTGGCCCGGCGGCTGTTCCCAAGAGGGATTGTCAGCCTTGTCAGAATGAGATATAGAACGCCAAGGTGCAGGCCTGACAGTGCGAGGATGTGGGCGGCCCCGCTGTCTCTGAATATTCCTGTGATCTCTTTCGGAAGGTCACTTTTATCCCCGGTCAGCAGCGCCTTGACCAGAGGACCGGTTGTCTCGGACGGATAAAGGATGGAGTCAATGACGCGGCGAAGGTGCCCCACGGCTTTTTCGGCTGCCAGGCTGATAAGTCCGCTGTCATATTCAGGAATCCCGCTTGCCATGGAATAGTTCAGGGAGCAGAATATTCCGGCAACCATGAATATTCCCGCGAAGGTAATCCGCTCCTTGGTGAGTTCCCCTTTTCGGCCGCCGAGCTTGCCGTTTCTGTTGCGGAACCTTTCGGTCACTGAGCTTGTCGAAGTGCCGAAGCGTACCGCTAAGGTTGTTATACAGATGAGTAAAAGAAGAATTAAGTCCGTGATGAGCGGCAGCCCCTCGGAATGAAAAGGGCATAGAACCGCCCCAACCGCGACCCCCGCCACGAATGGAATGCCAATCCCCACAAGCTCTCTCTCCTCAGCCATAGTTTCAGTCCATTATTATTTGCCAAAAATAGTGATTAATTTCGTATCTTTGTGACATAATTCAAATAATTTCAAACGGAATGATTATTCTTGTTATCAATTGCGGAAGCTCTTCGATCAAGTACCAGCTGCTTGACATGAAGAACGATGACGTTTACTCCCTTTTGGCCAAGGGTATAGTAGAGAAAATCGGCCTTGAGTGCGGAAGGCTCCAGCACACCCCTGCCGGCAAAGAGAAGGTTGTCAGGGATCTCCCGGTGCCGGATCACACAGTAGGAATGCAGATAGTGCTTGAGGCTCTTATCGACAAGGACCACGGCGTGCTGAAGTCATTCGATGACATAGAGGCGGTCGGCCACAGAATCGTGCAGGGCGCCGACTTCTTCTCCGGAAGCGCCATCGTGGACGAGGACGTCATCAAGAAGATCGACTTCTGCTGCGACTTTGCACCTCTCCACAACCCTGCCCATCTGCTTGGAATCAGGGCTTGTCAGGAAGTGCTGCCTTCAGTTCCTCAGGTCGTGACGTTCGACACAGCTTTCCATCAGACGATGCCTCCGTACGCCTACATGTACGGCCTTCCTTATGAATATTATGACAAGTACCACATCCGTCGCTACGGAGCCCATGGGACGAGCCATCAGTTTGTGGCCAAGAAGGGCGCCGGGATGGTCGGGCTTGACCTGAACAACTCAAGGATCATCACCTGCCATATCGGAAACGGCAGCTCCATAACCGCGATTGTGAACGGGAAATCCATCGACACCTCGATGGGTCTCACCCCGCTTGAGGGTCTTGTCATGGGAACCCGTTGCGGTGACGTGGACGCCAACGCTGTCCTCTACATGATGAAGAAGGAGAATCTCACTCCAGACCAGATGTACGACATCGTGAACAAGAAGAGCGGATTCCTCGGGGTCTCACAGAAAACGTCAGACGCCCGCGAGCTGGACGAACTCGCCAATGGCGGCGACCGCCAGGCCAAGCTTGTCCTCAAGATGCTGACATTCCAGATGATCAAGTACATTGGTGCCTACACGGCGGAGATGAACGGAGTTGACGCCATCTTCTTCACAGGTGGCATCGGTGAGCACAACAGCCGTCTGCGCCGCAGGGTCTGCGAGAACTTCACTTACCTCGGACTCACTTTCGACTACGAGGCCAACACGGCGTGGGGGGTGGACACGGTGATTTCACAGCCTGATTCAAAGGTGAAAGTCGCCCTTGTCACCACGGACGAGGAACTCGTCATCGCACGTGACACCATGCATCTTGTGCAAAGTCTTGATGAATAATGGTTTAAAAACAGAAATATCATGATCACAAAATTCGCTGACGTATTCGCCGAACTTAAAGAGAAAGGCGTATGCAAAAGAATGGTGGCCGCCTGGGCTGTTGACGAGCACACGATCGAGGCTTGCGCCAAGGCATCGGAGATGGGCTTCGTGAAGGTTACTCTCGTGGGTGACAAGGAACTTATCAAGGAGACCTGCCAGAAGAACAACATTGACATCGAACTTTTTGAGATTGTCAACGAGCCGGTCGAGCTCAAGGCTGTCTCAAAGGCCGTCCAGCTTGTGCACGACGGCGAGGGGGATGTCTTGATGAAAGGTCTTTGCTCAACGGACAAGTTCCTCCGCGCGATCCTCAACAAAGAGACCGGACTTCTTCCTCCTAAGGGCGTGCTGAGTCATGTGGGTGTCATAGAGACTCCTAACTACCATAAGCTCCTTTTCCTGTCCGACATGGCTGTGATCCCTCTTCCTGACTTCCGCCAGAAGATGAAGATCGCCGGCTATCTGGTCGGTGTGGCCAAGTCATTCGGTATCGCCAAGCCAAAGCTTGCGTTCATAGCCGCCTCTGAGCAGGTTCTGGACTCTATGCCAGCGTGCATGGAGGCTGCCGCTCTCGCCAAGATGGCTGACCGTGGACAGATCAAGGGCTGCATCGCTGACGGTCCGTTGGCTTTGGATGTCGCCATTGACCAGGAGTCTGTCGAGATCAAGAAACTTGTCAGCCCTGTCGCCGGTGACGCTGACTGCCTTGAGTTCCCTAACATCGAGTCAGCCAATGTGTTCTGGAAGACAAACTCTAAGTTGGCTGTAGGTGTTAAGCAGGCCGGAATGTTGGTCGGCACAACTGTTCCTTGCGTGCTCGCGAGCCGCGCCGACAGCGTGGACACAAAGCTGAACTCCATCGCAGAGGCTGTGATGTTTGTCAACAAGTAGTCCTCGCTTTTTAGTAGAAACAATTCCGCCCGGTCACTGAGCCTGTCGAAGTGCCGGGCGGAATTGCTTTCTTTTCGGTCACTTCGACAGGCTCAGTGACCGGAGAGATCAGTCAAACCACTCTTTCTCCGGGTCAATCTCTTCAGGCTGCTCCGGATAGAACATATTCCTTGCGGGAAATCTTGTGGAATACTTAGCACGCAGCCTGTCGAAAAGCTCCGCGGTGTGGCGGGCGAGTCCCGGTCCTTTGTAGGTGCTGGTGTTGGAGATGAAGATCCAGCATTCCCCGTCAGGGAAGTACTTGATCAGGGCGCTTGTCCCGGCGAATGTGCCTGTCCTTGTCCAAAAACCGTCCTTGGTGTCGTTCCAGCCAAGAGAGTAGGTGTTCTCATCAAAATATTCAGTCATCAGATCCACACTTTCCCGGCTGATGATGTCAGGAACCTCGGGGCTGCCGTCAATCGAGGCGACAAACAGGGCCAGCTCCGGCGTCGATGCCGCCCATGCGCCCGCTCCCGAAAGCCCGGTCACATTGTTGCCTCCGTAGCAGCGGGTGACCTTGCGTCCGCTGTTGTTGAACTCCTCAGCCGGCTCGTCATCGTGCTGTACGTAGTAGCGGGTCTCGTTTGGAAACTTATGCTTGTAATAGTTCCCGGCTATGTGGAAATCGACACACCCGACAGGCCTGAGGACATTCTCCTGAATGAATGTCTCATAGTCCATTCCGCTGACCTTCTCGATCACCATGGAAAGGGCGAGGTAGCCGAAATTTGAATATTCCTGAGCGGATCCCGGTACAAACTTCAACCTCCTTTTGAGCTGTACCTCCATCAGTCGCTCCTGCGAAGGGACCTCGCTCCATCCGTTCTGCATCATGATCCAGCGGGTGGAGAACATCGGATCCCCACCCCTTTTTGAGAATCCTCCCTTGTGTCGAAGCAAGTCTTCAACGGTGATCCTGTAGTAGAGAGTGTCCTTTATGGCTGCGTTGTAGGTGGAGTCGTTCAGGATTCCGTCAGGCCCGAACACATGGTCTTTAAGATTGAGCAGCCCTCTTTCCTGAAGAACCATGATTCCCACGGCCGTCACCAATTTGGAGACAGACGCCATTCTGAGAATATTCCCGGGCTCCATCTTCTTTCCGCTGTCAGCCTCGCCGTACCCCTTGGCGAACAGCAGTGAATCGTTTCTCATGACCGAGATGGACGCTCCGTGTATTCCCCAGTATGTCAGATAGTTTTGGACCATCTTGTCAAATCCTGCCAGGCTGGACGTGTCGGACATCTCGTTTTTGAGGGTCTCGTTGAGGTTTACGGGAACAGGATGCGTTTCAGCCTCTTGTCCCGCCCGTTTGCCGAACGCCGACTTGCCGGCTATGATGACAACCAGCAAGGCTGTCAACCCTGCCACACAAGTCAGTATCAACCTTCTTGTTCTGGAATCCGACATATTCCTAAATCAGACCGGCTTTCTTGCCGAAATCGATGATGAAGTCAGCGGTTCCTGCTATTCCGAGGATTGAAGAGTCGATGCAGAGGTCGTAGTCTGACGCCGCGCCCCAGTTGCCGAAAGTGAAGAAGTTGTAGTAGGTCTCTCTGGTCCGGTCTTGTCTTCCGATTCTTGTCCGGGCGTCTTCAGCACTTATCTCCAACCTCTCGGCTACCCTCTTCACACGGTCTTCCAACGGTGCGGTGACGAACACGTCGAGGCATTTTAGGTCGCGGAGAATGTAGTTTGAGCACCTGCCGACGAAGATCGCCGGCCCTTTCGCGGCTATATTCCTGATGACCTCGCTCTGGATTTTGAAAAGCTCGTTGTCTCCGACATAGTTATGAGTGTCCGCAAACCTTCCGCTCCCGAAGAAAGAGGAAATGTTGAATATGCTTCTTTTCTCGTCGCTGCGCTCGAACAGCTCCTTGCTGAAACCGCTCTCATCGGCGGCCTTGGAGATCAGTTCATTATCATAGACTGGAATGCCGAGGACATCGCTTATCTTAAGAGCGACAAGCTTGCCGCCGCTGCCGAACTGGCGCCCGATGTTGATTATTGTGTGTTGTCCGTTCATATTCATTAGTGTTGGTTGTTCTATGAGATCGCGCTGCCGAGGATTGTCGGCTCGTCGCCATCCTTGAGTTTGCTGAACTTGCGCATGAGGCGGCTGACCATGAACAGGGTCGTGATGCAGGCCAGGGCGTCGGAGATCGGGAACGCTGCGAACACTCCGTGTATTTCGAAGAACATCGGCAGCATGTACAGCATCGGCACGAGGTACAACAACTGCCGGCTGAGGGACAGGAAGATGGACTTCCTTACCATTCCGAGACTTTGGAACAGGTTGGTTGAGACCATCTGCCACCCCACGATAAGAACCACAGGGTTCATCACCCTCAATCCTTTCTCAGCCACTTCCTTAAGACTCGGATCATTGGTGAATATGCTTACCATCACTTCCGGGAAGAATTCCGAGGCGATGAACCAGAATCCTGTAATGATCGTGGCCCACATCGAAGTGCGTAGGAAGACCTCACGTACTCTGGAATATTTTCTCGCTCCGAAATTGTAACCGGCTATAGGCTGCATTCCCTGGTTGAATCCCATCACCACCATGATGAAGAGGAAGTTGATTCTGTTTATGATTCCGTAGGCTCCGATGGCAAGGTCGCCGCCGTACTTGAGAAGCTGCTGGTTTATGAACATCGTCACGATGCAGGAGGCCGAGTTCATCAGGAACGGTCCCATGCCGATTGACAATGAATCCTTCGCGATCCTCCATTCGAGTTCGAAGAATCTCTTCGGCAGGCGGAGGACATTGTCCCTGCGTGTGAAGTAGTAGATTGAATATGCCAGCGAGACAGCCTGACAGAGGACTGTCGCCAATGCCGCGCCTCGCACTCCCATCCCGAGGGTGAAGATGAATATCGGGTCCAGAATGCTGTTCAGGACCACCGTGAACAAAGTGAGCCCCATCGCCATCTTTGGATTGCCCGAAGACCGGATGACGCTGTTAAGTCCGAAGTAGAGATGGGTGATGACATTGCCGTAGAGGATGATCTCCATGTAGTCCCGGGCGTACTTGAGCGTGTTCTCGCTGGCTCCGAAGAAGCAGAGGATCGGATCCAGAAACATCAGGCAGAACACGGTGAACAGGATTCCGACTATGCAGTTCAGCGTCACCTCATTGGCGAGAACCTTGTTGGCTATCTTGTAGTTCCTTTGTCCAAGGAGCACGGAGATCATTGTCGCCGCGCCGACTCCCACAAGAGTCCCGAGCGCCGTGCTGAGGTTCATAAGCGGGAACGTGACCGCAAGTCCTGAGATGGCCAGCGATCCGGTCTCGGGAATATGCCCGATGTAGATGCTGTCCACCATATTATAGAGAGAAGACGCAGTCATGGCGATGATTCCAGGGACTGCGTACTTCTTAAGCAACTTGCCGATGCTCTCACTTCCAAGCTCCGTCGGAGCCGTCTGTGTCTGTGACATTTTATTCAGGTTTATCGACGATTTCTATTTCAAACGTGAGCGGGGCGTATTTCGGAATGGCGTTGCCGTTTCCGCTATAGCCATAGCCAAGGGCGGAGTAGAAAGCGCACACCCCTTTCTCGTAGGCCTTCATCTTAGACAGGCAGTAGGCGAAACCGTTGATGGTGGTGCTTCCGTCAGAGCTGCTTGACCCTCCGAGGGTGATCTCTGTGTAGGTCTCGTTCAGTCTGACCATCTGTGGCTCGTATGTCTTTGAGGAAGAGTAAACTCCGTAAAACTTTGCCGTGTCCTCCACTGTCGTGTCGAAAACCTGGCCGTTCAGCAGCCTGCCCGTGTAGTTGATGTAGAATGTCGTGTCGCGCGGCAGGGTGGTGGTGTCTGTCGGTTCCTTGAGCTGCTGGTAGTAGTAGCCGTAGAACGTCGAGTCCACATCGTTCATCCTGCGGGCGGTGTATCTTTCCAAAGAATCAACCTCCCATTTGTGGATGTCATCGGTCTTGTCCGTCAAGGTGATGGTGTAGATGGCGTCCGTCCCGGTCTCGTTCTCGAAATAGTCGTCGCCTGTCTCATAGCCCTCGTCTCCGTCAATGGTCACGTTGAGCCATCCGGGTATGACAGCTGTCCTTGTCCCTCCGACTTTCATGCCTTTGATCATCTCAAGGATTCCGACCTGCGTCGCCAACCCGCTGTTCAGCACCACGGTCGGGCCGTAATAGTCGCCTTTGGTGTAGGAACCTATCTGCTGAGCCACCTTTTCTTCTGACGTGCTGCCGATGTTGCCGTCCAGGTCGGTGGCTGTGTAGCGGACAAAAAAGTAGAAGTCATCATCGGTGACGGCCGCACCTGTCCCTGGCTGATCTTCAGTGATGTAGATCCCCAGACCCGTAGGCTTGACATTCGGGTGACGCGCGCTCATCCATGCTTCAAGGTAAAGTTTGTTGTCTCCGTTTTTTGATTCTGTGACTTCCTTTGCGCAAGAACCGGCCATCATGACCACGGCGGCCGTGATCCCACAGAATTTGATGATCTTTTTGTAGAGTATGCTCATGTCAATTAACTTTCGTTTATTTATTGGTGACGTCCGTTATCCACAAATGATAGGCCAATGCTGAATTGCCGGGTACGGTTCCCGTCTTGTGTTTTCCGAATCCATTTTTTCCGTTGAAGAGAATATAGCATTCGTCCCCGCTCCTGACCCCTACGATTCCTATTTTCAGACCTTTCACGAGTTTGTCCTCGGAAAGATCGACTGTACTGACCTTGAACATGGTCGTGTCTGACACCGCCCATTGCGCCGATTCAGCGAACTCTTTGCTGTTGGTGGCGAAAATGTTGCCGGATGAGAGACTTGAACTGTTGACAATGTGGCCGACATAGTAGAATGACACGGTGCCGTTGTCTTCCAGCGCGTCGCCTTCCCCATGTGTCGATGTGACCCTTACCGAACCGTCAAAGTATTCCACGGTCACCTCGGATCCTTCCGGAGCCAGGGCACGGACAATGGATTCAATGTACTTGTCCTGCTGCGTGTAGGTGTTCTCTGTCTCTGTCTTGCTGCAAGACGGAGACAAAAAGGCCATGGCTGCTAACGCGGCGGCGGATATGAAGCGAATATTCTTTATCATGATCCAAAAAACTCTCCTGTCGCTTTCAATATGTATGCCTCGGCGTCTGATGAAGAGGCCAAATCCTCGCCTACGGTCAGTTTCCCGCCGGCCGCCCGCTCGTGCCCTCCGCCGTTGAAGAACCTTGCCGCAAACTTGTTCGCCGAAGTTCCAGCCTTTGATCTGACGGAGACCCTGAAAACGTTATCTTCCTGGGTCAGGAATATGCTCATCCGCACCCGGGCTATTGATAAAGGCATGTTCACAAAGCCCTCGCTCTCACCTTTCCGGTAATCGAATCTCTCCTGCGTCTGCCTGTCCAAAATGATGTAGGCAATTCCCTGGTCAGTGATCCTTAGCCTTTCATTCATGAGAAAGCCCATCAGCCGCAGGCGGTTTTCCCGGTAGTTGTTGTAAAGTGCCGACAGGATGGCGTCACGGTCCACTCCGGCTTCGATCAGCCTTGAGGCCATCTCGAGAGTGCCGGGATATACGGAATTAGCGAAGTTATTCGTGTCGGTGGTCATCCCCGTGAGCAGCGCGCCGGCGCATTCCGGAGGGAGTGCCGAGGCTTTGTCGTCGATGCCGGGCATTTCCATCAGGATCCAAAACAGAAGCTCGCTTGCCGAGGAGATTTCTGTTTTTGAGAACACCAGGTCGAATGAATCGATTTCCGGGTTCAGATGGTGGTCGATCAAGACTTTTTTCGCCTTGGACCCTCTGAGCAGACTCTCCATCCCGGCCGTCCGGGAGAAGGAATTGCAGTCCAGACACATGATCAAGTCGCTTGATTCGATTCTCTCGCGGGCTTTTTCCGGTTCATCCTCGAAAGTGACCGTCCTGCTCTTTGCGTCCCCTTTCAGCATGAAGCTTAGGGACTCGGGGATGGTGTCAGGCACGATCAGGACGGCGTCTTTGCCCTTGATACCGGTAAGATAGCTTGCCATTGCCGTGCCACTTCCGACCGCATCCCCGTCCGGATGAGTGTGGACGACGATGGTAACGCGGGAGGAACCGTCCGCCAATCTGTCTAAAACTGTGATGTCTTTCATTGTCGTCTGCAAAATTACAAATATTATATTGCATTTCATAAATCAATTTTCTAACTTTGTCAAGAATTGACGTAGAGTCTTTTCGCCGGTAAGAAAAACATAAAAACCAAGAATAATGAACAAGACACTGAAAACGATTCTCTGCATCGTACTTGCGCTTTGCGCGATCTTTTTAGTCTACAAGATCTATGACGGCATCATGGAGCCTGTAAGATTCAACAAGGAGGTTGATGCCAGGCAGAAGGTCGCCGTCCAGAGACTGAAGGACATCCGTGATCTTCAGGTTGCCTTCAAGGGTGTGAATGAGAGATTCACGGCCTCATTCGATACCCTCAAGCAGTTCTACAACAACGGCCAGATGGTCGTTCTTCTGCAGGTCGGCTCAAAGGATGACTCCCTTGCCGTGGCCCACACCAATGACATCAAGAAGTCTCACAGAGGCATCACCGACGAGGGCCTTTACAAACTCTATCAGGAAGGTGACAAGAACCTCGTGTTCTCCATTCAGAACAAGATCGCGGTGAAGGATACCCTTTTCCGTGGCAGGCAGGATTTTGACATCAATGTGATAGATCAGATACCTTTCGCTACAGAGGGTGAGTCTGTCGCCGCTGTGACAAAGATCGAAATGGCCGCGGTGGTGAAGAAGGTCTCAGGTGTGAACGTTCCTCTGTTTGAGGCCAAGATGCCTTGGAAGTCCATCCTTAACGGTATGAATCACCAGTTGGTTGTCAACAAAGTGGCTGAGTGCGAGGATCAGGGCCGCTATGAGGGACTCATGGTCGGCAGTATATCTGCACCTAACAACAACGTTGGAAACTGGGAGTAGGATAGATTCCCCAAATCGGAATAGATGGATTGGAATCCAAAACAGAAAAATGACGGAATATCCATTCAAGTCTGCTTGAATGGATATTCTTTTAAGGTGTCGGACGGTTCATCAGTTGAGGAGTCCGGATGGCGCGGTGCGGACACTGTCTTCACGGCGGCGGAACTTCAGCGCCGTTATCCTATGGTTGAGGTGTCCCTTCTGACCCCGAAGGTGGCGTTGGTTCCGTCGGCCTTTTTCGACGAGACCCTTATGCGCGGGATCCTGTCGGACACCGTCCTTCTCGGAGATGAGGATGAGGTTCGGCATATTCTTGTCCCGGAATTTGCGGCCGAACTTGTCTATTCCTTGACGATTGGAGAGATGCTGTCGAGAACCGTCTCCCAGGCTGTTCTTGACAATGATGGAAGACCGGCCGAGGTCCTTCCTGAGATGTACTACATCTTGAGGGATCTCGGAAGAATTGATGAATATAACAGGATTGTGGCATCCTATGCCTCCGGTTATATTCATTTAGGAATATCCCAGGGACGCAGCCTGCTTCTGGCCAATGTGTTCAGGGCAGAGGATTTCACAACCGCCGAGTATTTCCTGTTCATGGCGGTGAAGAAACTGCAGCTCAATCCTGAGGTCTCGTCAGTCTATTTCAGGACTCCGTTGACGCAGGAGGAGGAAATGTCCTTGTACCGTTATTTTAAATCAGTTGAAAGGTTATGAGGATCATCGGAGGAAAACTGCGTGGCAAGACAGTAAACCCGCCAGCCGGCTACAAGGCCCGGCCGACAACAGATTTTGCCCGTGAGGGACTTTTCAACGTGCTTGACAACGAGTACGAGTTTGAGGGACTTAAGGTCCTGGATCTATTCGGGGGCACCGGTGCGGTCGCGTTCGAGTTCGCCTCAAGGGGAGCGGAAAGGGTCTGGTCGGTCGAAATGGCCAGAGAGAACGCCTCGTTCATCAAGACTGAGGCACGACGGCTTGGTCTTGACAATGTCACGATGGTGAGGGACAATGTGTTTGATTTTCTCGGCATCTGCCACGAGAAGTTCGACATTGTGTTCGCTGACCCGCCTTATGCGCTTGACGGCTTGGAGACGCTTCCGGACAAGGTTTATTCCGCCGATATCCTCCACCCGGGATGCTATTTCATTTTGGAGCATGGTGACGAGCATTCGTTCTCGGACCATCAATACTTTAAGAAAGAAAAGAGATACGGGCGAGTCCATTTCTCTTTTTTCAGTAAAGACTAACTATAATGTACGACGCAAAGAACGGGCTTTGGATAGCCCAATGCCAGGACGGGCCGCTTTCCATCATCGGAAAAATGGCCAACAGACATGGACTTGTCGCAGGAGCGACCGGTACCGGAAAGACAGTCACACTTCAGGTCATGGCCGAGACTTTCTGTCAGGCTGGAGTCCCTTGTTTCATGGCGGACATGAAAGGGGACCTTTCGGGAATATCCCAACCTGGCCGCATGAGTGGTTTCATCGAGAAGAGAATGGCGGAGTTCGGCATTGAGAATCCTCAGTTCCAGAGCTGCCCTGTCCGCTTCTACGATGTTTTCGGGCAGCAGGGACATCCGCTAAGGTGCACGGTCTCCCAGATGGGACCTCAGCTCTTGAGCCGTATTCTTGGACTTAACGACACACAGGAGGGGGTGCTGAACATCGTGTTCAGAATCGCTGATGAGAGGGGGCTTCTTTTGATTGACATCAAAGACCTGCGTTCGATGCTGAATTTTGTCCAGGCTCATGCGTCGGAATATTCCCCGGTCTATGGCAACATCGCCTCCGCTTCGGTGGGTGCCATCCAGAGGTCGATCCTCACTCTTGAGAATGAAGGGGCCGACCAATTCTTTGGTGAGCCGTCCTTTGATATTCAGGATCTTCTGGCCTGCGAGGGAGGAAAGGGCGTGATGAGCGTGCTGGCCGCCGACAGGTTGATGATGAAGCCGAAACTCTATTCGACATTCCTTCTTTGGCTTCTTTCGGAATTATATTCAACTTTACCGGAGGTCGGTGACATGGAGCTTCCGAAACTTGTATTCTTCTTTGATGAGGCGCACATGCTCTTTGACGACACACCTAAGGCGTTGGCTGATAAGATCGAACAGGTCGTAAGGCTCATCCGCAGCAAAGGAGTCGGAGTCTATTTCGTGACCCAGAGTCCGACCGATATTCCGGAAAGCATTCTCGGGCAACTCGGAAACCGTGTCCAGCATGCCCTGAGAGCCTTCACCCCGAAGGATCAGAAGGCCGTGAAGGTGGCCGCCGAGACATTCCGGGCGAACCCTGCGTTTGACACTTCCGAGGCCATCATGAATCTTGGTACCGGTGAGGCTCTTGTCTCATTCCTTGAGGCGAATGGAGCCCCTGGCATCGTCCAGAAGGCTAAGATTCTTTTCCCTTTGAGCCAGATAGGGGCGATTGACGAGTCGCAGAGAAGCCAGTTGATCAAGTCTTCGAGGATATTCGGAAAGTATGACACTCCGATTGACCGTGAGAGCGCTTTCGAGGTGCTTCTTGCCCAGGCTCAGAAAGAAGAGGAGGATGCCGCCGCTGAGGCTGAAGCCGCTTCCTCCGAGGCCAAGGTGAAGAAGAACGGAGGTGGACTGTTCGGAAAATTGGCCAAGGCGGTTGTCACCGCTGTGACCGCGTCAGTGGCCGCTTCGGTCGGGACCGCTGTGTCCAATAAGGTGACCGGGAAAAAGACCAGGAAGGGGAGCGGTACATCAAGGGTGGTTAAAAACACGACCTCCGCTGTCACCCGTACGGTCACGAGGGAACTTACGCGTTCGATTTTAGGTAATCTGATTAAATGACACAAAAACAAATAATGACAATGAAAACACGATTTTATTCTGCTCTCGCGGCCGTTATTGCATTTGCAGGCCCGATTGCAGCCCAATCCTGGACTCCTGCCGGCAACCACATCCGCACACACTGGGCTGAGGAGGTAAACCCTTCGAATGTCCATCAGGAATACCCTCGTCCTCAGATGGTCCGCTCCGAGTGGAAGTCCCTCAACGGACTGTGGGAATATTCAATAACCTCTAAAGACAACGCTCTTCCGGAAAAATTTGACGGGAATATCCTTGTGCCTTTCGCTGTGGAGTCTTCTCTTTCAGGTGTCGGCCGCACGCTGACTCCGGAGGACGCTCTTTGGTACAAGACCACATTCAAGGTGCCGTCCGCATGGAAGGGTAAGAGGTTGATGCTTAACTTTGAGGCGGTGGATTGGCAGGCTGATGTGTATGTCAATGACATTCAGGTAGGAAGACATACCGGTGGCTATACGCACTTCTCGTTTGATGTTACTCCTTATCTTAAGAATGGAGACAACCGGCTGGCCGTCAGGGTGCTCGACGCCACGGACAACGATTTTCAACCTCGTGGAAAGCAGGTCAAGAACCCTAATGGAATCTGGTACACGGCTGTCTCGGGAATATGGCAGAGTGTCTGGATTGAACCGGTAGCCAAGTCACATATTGTTGACTATTATGCTGTCTCGGATATCAAGGCGGGTACGTTGGATGTTAATGTGACCGCTGAAGGTGTTCAGGAAGGAGACATTGTGAAAGTGGCTCTCCTTGAAGGCGGTGTCGGTTATTCCACGGAAAACGCTTCGTCCAATGTGATTGCCCAGGGCATGACGGTTCCTGGCGGCACAGTGACATTGCCGGTTAAAGACGCCCGGCTTTGGTCTCCTGATTCGCCTTATCTGTACGGCCTCAGGATTTCTGTGGTACGCAGCGGAAAGACCATAGACTCTGTCGATGGTTACACCGCCATGCGTGAGGTGTCTCTTTATGTGAAGAACAAGAACACCAAACTCATGGGGCTCAACGGTCAGCCGTTGTTTCAGTTCGGCCCTCTCGACCAGGGCTGGTGGCCGGATGGGCTCTACACCGCTCCGACTGACGAGGCACTGAAATATGATATTCAGAAGACGAAGGACTTCGGTTTCAACATGATCCGCAAGCATATCAAGGTTGAGCCGTCCCGCTGGTTCTATCATTGCGACCAGATCGGAATGCTGGTTTGGCAGGATATGCCTTGCTTCGGTTCCAACAATCTGAACAAATGGGGCGTGCACAACTACAACGAGGGCTCTGACTTTCCGGCGACTCCTCAAGCGAAGGCTAATTATTATAAGGAGTGGTCCGAGATCATCGCACAGGTGAAGAAGTTCCCGTGTGTCGTGATGTGGGTTCCTTTCAACGAGGCTTGGAGCCAGTTCGACACCAAGGCCGCCGTCGAGTTCACCAGAGCGCAGGATCCTACAAGACTTATCAATATGTCTTCTGGCGGCAACTGGGAGCCGGACTGCGGCGACATCATGGACAACCACCACTATCCATATCCTGCGATGTACCTTTGGGAAACAAAGATGGCCAATGTCGTGGGAGAGTTCGGCGGCATAGGACTTCCGTTGGAGGGGCACCTTTGGCAGACAGACCGCAACTGGGGATATGTCCAGTACAAGAACGGAGATGAGGTTCTGGCCGAATACGAAAAGTTCGCCGAGCACCTGATCCTTCTTGTCAAGCAAGGAGTATGCGGCGCCGTTTATACCCAGACGACAGATGTCGAGGGTGAGGTGAACGGCCTTATGACCTACGATCGCAAGGTCATCAAGGTGGATGAGAAGAAGTTGAGTGAAATCAACACTAAGGTGATCAAATCAATGCCGATAAAATAACTTTAACAAATAGAGACAATTATGGAAAATCTTTTTGACATCAAAGGTAAGGTGCTCGTGATGACCGGAGCCTGCGGGGTTCTCGGTGCCACCATCGTGAAATATTTCGCTGCACAGGGAGCCAAGGTCGCTCTTCTGGACCTGGACAGGGCTGCGGAGAAGGGTGAGGCCATTGTGGCCGAGATCAAGGCTGAAGGTGGGGAGGCTTGCTTCCTGCCTACAAATGTGCTTGACAAGGAGACCCTTGAGTCTAACTGCAAGGCGATTGTGGAGAAATTCGGCGGGATTGACATTCTGTTGAACGCTGCCGGGGGAAACATGGCCGCTGCGACGGTTCCGCCTGAGAAGACAATCTTTGACCTCGATGTCGAGGCTGTGCGCAAGGTCGTGGATCTCAACCTGTTCGGAACTGTCCTTCCGACAATGGTCTTTGCCAAGGCGATGGTCGAAAAGAAGAAAGGCTCGATCATCAATTTCTGCAGCGAGACCTCATTAAGGCCTCTCACCCGTGTGGCAGGTTACGGTGTCGCCAAGGCCGCTGTGGCCAACTGGACCAAATACTTGGCCGGAGAGCTTGCAATCAAGTTCGGCGAGGGACTTCGGGTCAACGCCATCGCCCCGGGATTCCTGCTCACTAACCAGAACCGTTCCCTGCTCACCAATCCTGACGGCAGTCTGACCGACCGCTCGCACAAGATTCTCTCCCACACTCCGTTCGGACGTTTCCTTGAGCCAGAGGAGCTCCTCGGGACCCTTCACTGGTTGGCCTCAGACGCTTCCAAGGCTGTTACAGGAACGATTAACGTAGTTGACGGAGGTTTTGACGCGTTTTCAATTTAGCGAGAACTAAATTGAAAACGCATCATCTTCTTCAACCCCCAGTCACTACGTGACAGCCCCTGAGGGGCACGGGGAAAGGATTCCCCGAAACCCCTTCGGTCGCTACGCTCCGAGTGTTCGGCTATATATGATTTACTTTTAAATGAATATTTAGAATTGAAAATGAATAAGAATATATTTTTGATGCGGGAGAGTTGGAGATGGTACGGTCCGAACGACCCTATCTCCTTGGATTATATCCGTCAGACCGGCGTGACTGACATCGTCCATGCGCTGCATCATATTCCTAACGGGCAGGTATGGCCTGTCGAGGAGATCAAGGCCCGTCAGAAGATGATCGCGGACTGGGGTCTTACTTGGAGCGTGGTGGAGAGCGTGCCGGTGCATGAGCACATCAAGACCCAGACGGGAGACTATCTCCAGTACATCGAGAACTACAAGCAGACTCTCCGCAACCTCTCCGAGTGTGGCATCAAGTGCGTGACCTACAACTTCATGCCAGTGCTGGACTGGACTCGTACAGACTTGGACTACAGGCTTCCGGACGGCTCTACCTGCCTTCGTTTCGAGCGCGCGGCCCTGCTGGCGTTCGACCTCTTCATCCTGAAAAGACCGGGAGCGGAGAAGGAATATTCAGCCGAGGACATCGCCAAGGCCAAAGCCCGTTTCGAGAAGATGGACGCCGAGGAGATCCACAAACTCACCCGCACGATGATCGCCGGCCTTCCTGGCAGTGAGGAGAGCTTCACTCTGGACCAGTTCCGAAAGGAACTTGAAAGGTACGACGGAATTGATTCCGAGAAACTTAGAAGCAACCTGATCTTCTTCCTGAGTCAGATCTGTCCTGTGGCTGACGAGGTCGGAGTGAGGATGGTGATCCATCCGGATGACCCTCCGTTCCCGATTCTCGGCCTTCCGAGAATCCTTTCCACAGCCGAGGACTTCCGCAAGCTCATCGCCGCTGTACCGAACTGGTCCAACGGCCTTTGCCTCTGCACCGGCTCGTTCGGCATCAGGGCGGACAATGATCTCGTCGGAATGATGCGCGAGTTCGGGGACAGGACTGATTTCGTGCATTTCAGAAGCACAAAGCGTGACGCTGAGGGCAACTATTTCGAGGACACTCACCTCGCTGGAGACGTGGACATGTACGGAATGATGAAGACCCTTCTGGAGGTGATGCAGGAGCGGAAGTTCCGTGTGTTCTGCCGTCCGGACCACGGCCACAGGATGTGCGATGACCTTCAGAAGAAATCCAATCCGGGATATTCATGCTACGGCAGGATGAGGGGCATCGCCGAGCTGCGTGGCCTTCAGATGGGTATCGCCGGATCGTTATATCCTGAAAAATAATTATCGGCCGGTGGAGCGGAGTGCCCCACCGGCTTCATCAACATCATATTCACAATGAAGACATTGAAAACCACTATTCTGGCACTTTGCCTTTCACTCGTGACCGCCGCGTCTGGATATTCACAGAACCACTACCAGCCTACGCCGGAGAATCTTGAGGCACGCAGGCAGCTTGTCAACGACCGCTTCGGAATATTCCTGCATTGGGGAATATACGCTTCGTACGCGCAAGGGGAGTGGTACCTTAATCTTGGCGGCCTGAACAAGGATGAATATGCCCATGCGGCCTCCGCTTTCTATCCCGCCGGCTACGACGCCGAGGAGTGGGTGAAGGCTTTCAAGGATGCTGGCGCCGGCTATGTGACAATCACTTCCCGCCACCATGACGGCTTCTCCATGTTTGACACCAAGGCTTCGGACTACAACATCGTCAAGGCTACCCCTTGGGGAAAGGACGTGATGAGGGATCTCGCCGATGCCTGCCACAAGGAAGGACTCAGCCTCCAGTTTTATTACTCAATCCTTGACTGGATCAGGGAGGATTTCCCGATCGGAGAGTCAGGACGCAATACAGGCCGCAAGGGTGATCACCCTGACTATGACCACTACCTTGACTTTATGAAGCAGCAGGTCAAGGAGTTGATGACCCAGTACGCTCCGGTCCGTGCCCTCTGGTTCGACGGCTATTGGGACCACAAGCGCGACTCGATCCCTTTCAATTGGAAGATGCCGGAGTTCTATGAATATATTCACTCAGTCGATCCGGCCTGCTTGATCGGCAACAATCATCATATTCAACCAATTGAGGGTGAGGATTTCCAGATGTTCGAAAGGGATCTTCCTGGCCAGAACACAGCCGGCTATTCAGAAGGTCAGATGGTAAGTGATAAACTGCCTCTTGAGATGTGCCAGACTATGAACCACACTTGGGGCTATAGCGTCAAAGACAGGGACTACAAGACTTCCGCACAGCTTATCGCGACTTTGGCCAAGGCTGTCTCTCTGAACTCGAATCTTCTGCTGAACATCGGCCCCCGTGCCGATGGGCGTCTTCCGGAGGCCGCTTTGGCTCTGCTGAAGGAGATCGGCCAGTGGATGAGAGTCAACGGTGAATCCATCAAAGGCTGCGGTCCAGGCCCTGTTTCCGAGCAGGAGTGGGGAGTGTCAACCGCACCTCTGGCCGGTGGCAAGGCCTTCTATATTCATGTGCTCCAGAACCCTGGCACCGTCCTTGAGATTCCGGTCTCCAAGAAGGCCAAGGTGAAGTCAGTGACCGCTTTGGTGGACGGCTCCGTCCTTGAGACGAAGAAAGTCGGGGAGAAACTCTTCATCACCCTCCCGTCGGACCTTCCTGCTGAGGACTACGTCATCGCCGTGACGATGAAATAATTCCTTGATTTTTGAAAAATGAACCGGATGTGAACTTGACATTTGGCCACTATGTGGCTATCTTTGTCTCATCATGGCGGTTCTAACCTTGATTAATACGCTCGGTCGCGGTCTGTTTCCGTGCCCGAGCGTCTTTTTGTGTGGAGATTGTTGTATATTTGCCATATATTGCAGGTTGATCAACAAATGAGTTTAATTCGAATCATCAATAGAGTCCTTGCCGCGGCGGTGCTTGCTTTAGTTGTCCTGACCGGCTGTGAGGAGAAAAATGTCCCGGATGGATTGCGGCTTCCGGCCTTGCCGTCTGTCGGCGCACAGGTGCTTGACGGATCAGTTGTGCTTTCGGCAGAGTTCAATAGCACGGACGACAAGTCTGCCGTCAAGGAATTCGGCTTCTATTTCGGTACAGACGAGACTTTATTGAAACGCTTGAATGTCACTGAGCCGGATGGGTTGGGATATTCATTGACCATGAAGGACCTTGAATATTCCACGACCTACCTTTATCGGGTCTGGGTCAGCAACGGACGTTACGAGATTTCTTCTCAATTGATGTCAGTTGAGACTGGTGAGGCGCCGGAGAATCCCGATCCACCAGTTACTCCTGACCCGCCGGTTGACCCGGATCCCCCTGTTGATCCTGATCCACCTGTCGATGGCATAATCCAATTCAAGGATTCTGCCGTGAAGGCTATTTGCGTCACCAACTGGGATCTTGACGGAGACGGAGAATTATCCGTAGATGAGGCAAAAAAGGTTACGGGTGTCGGCGATGTTTTCAGAAAGAATAAAGACATTGTAACCTTTGATGAATTCAAGTATTTTACCGGTATTGATGAACTTGCTGAAACGGCATTTGAAATGTGCTCGAATCTTGTCTCAATTGAGTTGCCGGCAAGTATTACTTATATTGGAAGATTCGCATTTAGCGAGTGTTTCAATCTGGAACAGGTTGCATTGCCGACTTCACTAAGGATTATTGATGATGGAGGGTTCTGCAAATGCAGCAATCTTTCTTTGGATAAACTTCCTGAAAGTATAGTTAAACTTGGGTCCACAGTTTTTTTCTGTTGTCAGAAGTTAAAACTTACAGAATTACCATCAAGATTGTCATCTATAGGGGAGTGTGCTTTTGAAGGATGTGCAGAACTTTGTTTGAAGGAACTTCCGTCGGGGGTTATCTCAATAGGAGAACGTGCTTTTTCATGTTGTTACGCATTGGCATTACAGAATCTGCCTGATGGAATTCAGAGGATAGAGGATAGCGCTTTTAAGTACTGCTATGAGCTACGCATAACAGAACTACCTTCACAATTAGACAGCATTGAGCGTTATGCTTTTGTCGATTGTCGTAATATCCGTTTAAATAAACTTCCTTCCAACATAAAGTCAATTGGAGAATCATCTTTTGAGGGTTGCTCCTCGCTGGAGATCATCCAAATACCTGATGGCGTTCAGAAGATAGACAAATCCGCCTTTAGCGGATGTACAGGAATAAAGTCATTGGTTCTGCCAAAAGAACTTACCAAGATTTCCTCAAACGCTTTCTCAAATTGCCATTTTAAGGAAATAACGATTCGTGAGAATGTCAAACTGATTGAATCTGACGCTTTTGCCAATTGCGACAGGCTTGTGACGGTAAGGCTGTTGCCTGAAACTCCGCCGGAAATGTTGGATGATAATCTCGGTATTTATCTTGACACGATCTATGTCCCTGCCACTTCCCTCGAAGCGTACCGTACCGCCCCGGGTTGGAGTCGTTGGAAAAACCGCATCCAACCAATCGTCTCTGAGTGATCAGAGATTACTCGTAGACTTTCGGATGGCAACTGTGTATGAGTCTCCATCGGTTTGTTATTCCTCGGCAATCTTCCACGAGTCGATCGTGCGGGTCTGGGTGGAGATGTTCACTCCGACCTTGACAAGTCTTTTCTGTTCTTATATTGTGCCAGCAGTCCTTGCGTGAAGCCGATCTTAACCTCCTTGTTCGGGTAGCCCAAAGTGTAGAGATGCAGATCACGGTCATATTCCTTAATAGTCAGATAGCCTGTCTGGTAGAGCATCGGTAGGGCGTTGTCACTGATTTCCGGCGAGACATCGAAGTCGGATTCCGGAATCATCGGCATACTGTCCAAAGTGGTCTCGTCAATCGGATTCTGCTTCAGGCGTTCAAAGAGGAAAGTCGGAGTGCCACTCTCAAACCAATAGCTGCCGATTCTTTGAGCGGCCAGTGCCTTCATCAGACTGAACGGGTTGTAGATGTCCTCGGACTCTTCGCTGAAATGATACCCGTCATAGTTGTCTTTCAGCAGCTCGCATGCCTCCTCGAACGAAACGCCCTGTCTGTCGGCCAAAATCTGGACAGGCTCCCGCATTCCGTTGTCAAGCTCACTCTTCGATATTCCGCAGATAGCGGAATATTTCGGCATCATTGAGATGTTCTGCAGATTGTTCAGTTCACTGAATATGCTGAGCTGCGCGAACTTGTTGATCCCCGTGATGAACACGAACCTAAGGTACGGATCCAGACTCTTGATAGGGCTGTAGAAGTTCCTCATTATCTGCCGCATAGGCGTAAGCCTCTCCTTGTCGTTCATCACGTCCAGCAGTGGGGCATCATATTCATCAATGATTATGACAGCCTTTTCACCCGTCTGCTCCACCGCCCTGTGAACAAGTCCTTCAAACCTCTGGTTGATTTTTTCCTCGTTTTCACCTTTCCCATAAACCTCCTCATAGCGAACAAGTTTGAGGCTCAGCTCGCTGATCAGCTGCTCCTCGTCGCAATGCTTCGCCGTGGACATGTCAAAGTGGAACACCGGGTGCCTGGTCCACTCTTTCTTGAGTTCCCCGGCCCTCAGCCCGTTGAACAGTTCCTTCTCCCCCTCAAAGTAACTATGGATTGTGGATGACAGCAGCGACTTCCCGAACCTCCGTGGCCTGCTGAGGAACACATATTTGTAATTCTCGTCCAAGTCGTGCACGAACCCGGTCTTGTCGATGTAGAGATATCCTCCCTCGACAATATTCCTAAACGTCTGAATTCCGATTGGATACTTTATCCTTTTCGCCTCCATAACTACTATCCAGTTAATGTCCAACGTCAAAGATAATGAATATTTTCCAATTCCCGTCTTGTTTGAAATTCAGAAGAAGCCATTATATGTTTCTGGGGTGCATACCTACATATTACGCCCCCCGAAACACTATAAACCGCTGGTTTCGGGTGCCAAAATCACCATTTTGCACACAATGAAGAATCATGCTTTATTCATCCACGTAAAATGGACCAGAAATGGACCAAGCAATCATCGAAACTTTGAATATATTTGCAACGTTACAAACGGATGTTCCGCCCTGCCGCTTTTTGGCATCGGAGAACATTAGTTTTGCAGCGTGAAAACAGCAGTCAATGCTATCCTGATGGGTTATCCGCAGATGTTGTTGGTTGCCGACAAATGTTAAACGACTAAAGAAACACGACGATAATGTTACGTGGTACCACCAAATTCCGATGCCCCAACTGCGGCCACATCTTCGAAGCCCCCGACCTCGAAGACAACGCCACCGCCCGCACCATGCCCATGCCCTGCCCCCGCTGCGGAGTTGTAAGTAGGCCGAAAGGCCTACTTGAGAGGCTTCGTACCCCTATAACTGGAGAGTAGGATAATGCGTTTGATTATTACCCGCAGATTATTCTGTTCGTCCGAGAGCGTGAAAATGAATGTTTGGTATTATTTGTATTTCTGATAGGAGGAATTTTGTATAAGAAAATATGATTTAATGATGCTGGGCAATCACCGTCAAATAAAGATTAATTTCAGCAAGTAATTGCATACTTGAGAAAGTTGAGTTTATATTAATATTGCATTTACAATCTTGTTATCATGAAAAAATTTGATTTAACAACCGAAGCGGGATTGAATCTTGTGAGGTCATACTTTCCACTCCCTTATCTTATATTTAAAATAGGGAATGCTATTCTGTCTAGAAACTCAGAGAGTGTTCGGAAGCAAAAAGAAATGGCCGAGGCATTGATAGAAAAAGGGTATCGTGATGGTGTTGATGAAATGGAAATAACAGTGGATAATTCTACCGGTGTTAAAATCAATATTCCTACGGACAAATGCTCGGTGATACATTGGTTGGAACAAACGATAAAATGACGTTGAGAATAAAGTACAAATAAGTCGGATTTGATATTCTTCTTTGTTGATGTTTATTTATTAATGACGTGGCAATAGTCAAACTACTTTGTTTATATCTTAATTTAGCACTGTAAAAATGCCTTGTTTTTTTCGTATTATTCAAGCCGCAAATATGCTGATTCATACCTTGATTACTAAATCAGTTATCTTGGTTATTATGACAATTTCAATCTGCTGCTCCTACGAAATTGTTTACGGACAAACTTCTGCGCAGAAAAACGTCATCGTGCAAATGAATTATTGTGTTAATTCGTTGACTAATATTGTTAACAATCATTCGATGGCTACTCTTAATTATGAATCAGGTCAGATATTGAACAACTTGAAAATAGAGAATATTAGGGGAGAGTATGAGTTGCAGGAATTTAGGATAGCATTGTTCGATGCTATCAATGGGCTTCAGATAACTGAACAGGAGAGAGCTATTCTTAAACAGGTCCAGGATATAAAGAGTAGGAATTTGATGTGGAAATCGCTTTCAAGTGCTTTGAATCCGACAATGTTGATTACAGGAGGAGGTAAGACTGGTCAGCAAATTGCTTTTCAGGCTATTTTGACTGCGGCTAGGACTGCTGTTGACTATCAATCTGCGAAAGGTGAAAACGAAATAGAGGAAATACAGGCAATGTGGGAGATAAAGAAAAAAGAATTGGATGAGATTAGCTCATTACGATCCAAAGCTTTAAAGATTCTCTTTTCTTTATATGATAAGTATCATTATCTAAGTGAGTGGGATAGATTAACTGAAGAAACTTCAAACAAGTTCAATGAAATAATCAGTGAACCCAATTCGGCCAAAAGAGTTAGGCTTTTAAAGGAAAATGAAAAGTTGTTTAAGATGATTCCTGACTTTTACTATTACTTAGGCATGGCTTATATTGGTGATGATATAAATGGTAGGGATGCTAACTATAATATGTCATTACCTTACCTTGACAAATATTTAAGGGAATATGCGAAAACGCCAATTTTCAGATATGATCAAAAGTCAGGAATAGTAGCCCTTACTAAATTGACTTTCGATAAGACTCTATCGGGAGCGGAAACAGAGGCACTTCTAAATACAGCTCTTCGAAATCTGCCAGATAATGGCGCAGCGTTGCTCCAATGTGCTTTGATATATATTACTAAACTCGGGATGAAAGGAAAAGGGTTTGATTTGTTGCGTGTTGGCTTGGATAATCGGTATTCCAATAAAGCGGAAATATTGTCAACAATAACACAGTATCTTGATGATATCAAAAAATATCCTAAAATATACAAAGAAGTGATAGCTGCTGTTAATCAAAGTTCATCAATTGAAATGAATGCGTTTGTCCCTTTTATACTAGCCAATAACAAAGGGAACTGGGTTGATGATGTGAGTAAAATGTTTCAAATTAATGATGGACCAAATGTTAAGGTGATGTCGAGAAGAAGGTGTGATTTTAGTGGATTAATATCGTATTCCGTTGAATCATCGGGGGCTAAAACAGCAATTGTCCAACAAAATCTTATACCAGAAAATAGTTTTACTCTCGAAGAATTAAAAAAGAAAGTTCCAGTATTCGCGAGAAGGGGGAATGAAAACCTCATTTTTTGTTTTTTTGAACCTGTTATTTATGGTAAGAGATACTCTGTGAAGAAGGGCCTGGATTACAATGCAATTACTAAAGGAACATTTCAAGGGGCCGATGTGTTTACAATAGACAATAATGACTGTTCAAAGATTGTAAGTTTTTGTGAAAAGAACGAGACAGGTAATCTGGTTAAGGTAAACTGTAAACACACCAAGGTGAAGGAGAGGGTAAACGATTTACATTTTTCATTTTTAGATCAGTATTATATGCCTAATAAAACTGTTACTATGGTTGAGCCAGTAGTTTCTTCTCGAAGAAGTGAGTATATGTATAACGTTGAATATGAAGGCGAATTACCATTGGGTTTCGTCCCGGTCCGTTTTGAGAAGACAGAAGGGAAATATTTCGTTCTTGACTTTGACGACTTTTCTCATACCGTCCTTACGTATAAAAAGGAAAGTTCTGGTTGGATTCCATTTTCAATTGAACAAAATGGTATTCTTAGATTTAATGAGCCGCAGGTTGTGCTGGATCCAAAACGAGATGGAATAATGAAGAAAGCATGGAATAGTGTCTCAAATATGGCTTCGGATGTGGCCGATAAAGTTAGAAATGGAACATCAAATACTGTTGATGTTATTTCAAATAAAGCTTCACAAGTTGGCTCGTGGGCGAAAGATAAATTCAACAAGGACTCAGTATCTGATGAAAAGAAATAAAAGTAGAATAATTGTTGCTAATCTGCTATTAAAGGCGAAGTGTAACATCGCAACACTTATTTTGTTTGCAATTACTGCATCCTTCCCTTATGCGTTATCAGCAAAAGGAACAGAGAATCATGTGCAGGATATGCAAGATGTGTTTCCCTTTGTGAAGTGTCTTGATGTTTTTTATTTGGTGTCAAGCTTTCTTGATGAGCCAGATTGGACTGTTAGTGGTGCGCAGCGTCCGCATTTTGTTAAGGAGGATCCTTTTTTCTCAAAAGAAAAATTTGATAATCACCGAATTTGGTATCACTGGGGATTAAGTGAACTTGGAAGGAGTTCTCCATCTTTGGCAAGGACTCATAGACCTCTTGTTAACATAGTAAGCAGATTTCCTTATGATGAGCAACAGCGTTTTTGGTATTTATTGACTGAAGAAGAACAAGGTCGTTTGCTTAAGTTATTTACGAAGGCAGCTCCGGAATTGGGCTATAAAGGGAAACTGTTTAATCTTCAGAATCAACAAGTTTTTGCTCTTGTTAAAATAATGTATTCTATTCATCTGCTCGGTGATCACACTACTAAAGAATATCATATTATCCGTTCTGAAGAGGATATCCGTAAAGACATAGAATCTTCCATTAGAATACTTGCAGGACCTTTCAATGGCACGAATGCCCAAGAGTTGATTGGCTTTCTCAATCAGACGGCACCGATTTCAAGGTATTCGAGGGGGACAATCAATTGTTCGGCTCAAAAGTATTTGGATGCGTTAAAGGATTACTCTCATGGCTTCTCACGATTCCTTTTGAGCTGTAAAGGCTTTGGCTATAACTATAAGGCACGGTTTAAAGAAGCTAATTTAAAATTAAAGTAACTACTCAAGTGCCTCTGTCCCGACGATAAACCGAGGAGGACGTGAGGTATTGTTTTTAACCAATTTATCAATATCTTTGGAGACAGAGTCCTCATTTAAGGATAATACTCATTTTGCATTTATACAAAATATGGGACACTGCCTGGGCACTTCTTTTCAGTGTTTGGCAAGTGCTTCCACAGTGGCCTTGTCAAGGCCGGTACATTGGATGATGAACTCAATAGGTGTGTTTGCACCTATCATACGCAAGGCTATGGCCTCCCTTTCGGCTGCTTTGCCTTGCTCCAACCCTTGTTCTCGTCCCTGCTCCAATCCCTGCTTGATTCCTTCCTCTCGCCCGAACTCTCTGGCGTAGGCAATCTGGTTGTAAGTGTCCCGTTCGTTGATCATATTGCTGACATATTGTTTCTTCTCATCCTTTGTAAGGGATATGACTTCCGCCGCTTCGAAGAATCTTCGGAATATCCGGTCAACCAACGCCGCCGGGCGCTCCAGCAGACGGTGCAGGTTTTTCAGCACGTAAAACCACTTGTCAAGATTCGTCTTGAGTTCATCGGGGCTCTTGTCGAACCGCCCGATCTCGATGAACACGAACCGCAACTTGTCCGTCATCAGTTCACCGCTCTCGTCTTCTCGCACTGAATATCTCCGGATCAACCCTCCGCCTCTTTCCGGGCCGAAAGAGAAATTCTGCAACCCGACGAAATACACTCCTTTGATGTTGTAGTCCCACTTCTTGCCTTTCATACCCTGCGAGTGCAGAACCATTCCGGAATAGTACAAAGCCCTTTCCCTGAAATGCTTCTGATAAGCCAGTTGCACCTCGACAATGAACTTCTCCCCGCTTTCGCCCTTGCACATCACATCGAACCTTGCGTTCCTGTCCCCGGCGGCCAACCCTAACTGCTCTGTCGGCAGATAGGAGATGTCTTTGATTCTTTTGTCCGGGAATATCTCCGTCAGGAACGCGATAAGAAACTCCTTGTTCATCTCCGTCCCGAAAAGTCTCTTGAATCCCCAGTCGTTCAGCGGGTCGATGTACCGTGGCAAAGCCTCGTCATTACCGTCGTCTCCGAATCCGTCATCTTTCAAGAGTGCACGGCCCCAGCCGTAGGCACTCAGGTCATCATATCCATTAACGGCCATAAAGATAATAGTTTTTAATTAGTTAAACAATATAGATGCTTATCCCGTCCTTTCAGATGTCTCTGGTAAGGATTGTGGCGCACATCATAGGATCTTATATTGCGGCAAATTAAGTAAGACGCTCTTTAGAGTTGTTTGAAATGTTCTTTGAACCGAATAATCATCAAATAAACAATCAAAGCAGCTTCTAAGCGCAAACATGTTTTTGCCGCTTCCTAAAATACAACCAAAACTCCGGACATCCAGCTGATGAGAATAAATGTCCGGGGGTATGATTATGTTTTTTATGAATATTTATGTTTTTTATAGGTAAGCCCCCTTGTTTCCCTGGTTGTTCCATGATGGACTTGTTATGAACCAATGATGAACCAAGAATTAATTGTCGAAATGATTATGTTTGCAATAGAATTTCAATATCTGGGTGGACAGTCAATCTTGATTGTAGGTAAGGCGTTATGTGCCAGATGATTGTCTATCGGGCAAGGATGAATTAATGAATATGTTGTCATCAATGGAGAAAATAGCCATCCGGTTGAGGACCGGGTGGTCTGACAGGATTCTGTCAAACATCAGTTCGATGGAAGAGGCTGCGATTTATATTAAGGCGGGCTTGAGGGAGGCTGTTGTCGGGGGAAGGCCCGCGCTCATAAGGTCTGACATCGATTGGTCGGCGTTCAATTGCCGTAAGGAATGGTTGAAAAACAAACTGGTGGATTGGAGCAAGTGGAAAGACTATAACAATGCTGATCTGATCGGCGAAGGGTATCCGCCTCGGGATTCCAACGGCGATCCTTATGAACTCCATCACATAGGTCAAAGGCAGGATTCCCCTTTTGCGGAACTCACTTGGGCGGAGCACATGGGGGATGGAAATATTACGATCCTGCACAAGGCTGGCAAGGAATCGGAGATCGACCGTGGCGAGTTCGATGCCGAGAAGTCTGCTTATTGGCAGGCTCGTTTCAAACTATTCTCAAAATCGGAATTGGAGCGAATATATTCAAAGTGATTCGTCGGGCGACGAAAAGGGGCAAAAACGCTGCCGATGAAGACGCTGAACGCGATGGTCGTGCTGCTTACTGGTCAAACAGTTCGGTGGCTTGGCGGAAGAGCTCGTCGATGGCATCGCGGTCGCTGTGGACGGTCTTGGCTGGAGAGGGCTCTTTGACAGGAGTCTTTGGTGGAGCCGCAGACTTATGCGGTGGTTTAACTTGAACTTTCGCAGAGGAGTCGGGAGTATACTTGACGAGACCGTTGGCTATTACGGAGCTTGAAGAAGTGGATGAATCAGAGGGTGATGCAGTGCTTGAAGATGGGGCAACGGAGGAGGGGATGTCTGGAGACTCCGGCGTTTCGCCTGCTGATGGATGCGATGAGTCTGAATACGAGACTTTCACATCGGGCACCTTCTCGTGAGTCTCCCAAGGGTGTGTCAGATACAGAGCGACAGAAACCACACCGACCAACACAGCGGCCATAGCCACCGACATAAGTGAGCGGCTGTTGATCGCATGCTTGACCTCTAACGCACTCTGAAAACGTTTCTCTGGATCCCTCTGGCAGCACTTTCTGGCGACCTTGGCATAGGCCGGAGTCAAACGGTCAATGACGCAACCAAGCGAGAATATATCCGAGCGGAAATCCACGCAGCCGCCGGAGATCAGTTCCGGAGAAGCATAGATCTGAGTCCCTGCAGAACCTTTCAGGACGGAATGGGAATCCGAGTCTGCAAGGCCGAAGTCAATCAGTTTGACATTGTTGCCATTGTAGGTCAGCATGATGTTGGACGGCTTCAGGTCCCGGTGGACAATCTGTTTGGAATGCATGTAGGCCAAAGCGTCGCATGTCTCGCTGATAATCTTGGCCGCCAATGTCTTGCTGATCGTCCCACGTGGCAGAAGAGTGTCCAGCGAGCAACCGTCCACCCATTCCATCTCAATGCAGTTGCCGAGCGGCGGAATGTTCACGAAACCGTAGTACTCGCAGATGTTCGGATGGCTTAATGAATATCCTATCTCGAATTCTTTCCTGAGCAGCCGCTCATAGACGGGATCTCCGGCATATTCACTCTTCAAGGCTTTATAGACCCTGAAACGCCCGTCCTTGTCCGCACGCCAAATGTCGCAGTAACTTTCAGGGTTACTGCGGATCAACTCAAACATGCCCTGTCTTGGGCTTTGAGCCTCTGTGGGTGTCTCGAAAAATCCGGATGCCTCGTCCATAATTCGCTTGAATGTCCAAACTCAACTTTCGCAAGTGGGTAATCGCATGTGAAGCGATTGTTGTGTTTCGCACAATACGAAACTTGAATATTCAAAGATAACTATTTTTGTGTTAAATTTGTACGATACATTGATGCCGATGAGGAATATTCCTGGACATATTCTTTTGTGCTTTGCTCTGGCACTCCGTTTTTGCTTTGTCGCCGCCGCTTTTCCGCAGGGAGATGACTACGACTTGGCATTGGACAAGTATGCTCGCATCTGTGATCGTTGTGTGGAGTTGAGGACGGGCGTTGAGTCTGGGCAAAGTGTAAGCACGGAGGAACTGAAGAGCCTTTTGTCGGAACTTTCATCGCTTCGGAAAACATTGTCCAAAGCTTCTGGAAGGATGTCGGAGGCGCAGGCCGAAAGGTTTGAGGCGATCAAGGCCAAATACCTGCAAGGAATGAGGACGTTTGTGAAGAAGCCTGGCCGTCCTGTGTTTAACCCTGTGCCGAAGATTTATCCGGTCACTGAGCCTGTCGAAGTGACCTCCCAGGCATTTGGATTTGAGGCGCTTCGGCAAGCTCAGCGACCGGAAGAACAGGCTCAGCGACCGGATACGTCGGCTCGGCGACTGAATATAAAGGCTGGCCTTCGGAACAGGGGGTCTTCCACCTATAAAGCACAATCGGCGTCGGCGGGGTCCAAAATCGCCATCATGGCTGATGCGGGAATATTCCCGGTCCCTTCATACGGAGCGATGGGCGTGGCGACATGGAACAGAATCGGTGCCTACGTTCATTATCGTGGCGATTTCCGGAAGAATGAATATTCCTACACCTGCACCAGCGATGGTGTCACTGAATATGGTCGCATCTGGGCGACGGGGGATTCTCGTAGGAGCAGGTCGGTCGCCACGGCCGGATTTGTGATGTTCCCGTCACACCATTTCGGCTTTTATGCAGGAGCTGGATTGACTTCATACAGACTTTGCTGGGAGGATGCCTCCGGAGAGTGGGTCAATGTCGAGGACAAATCGTTCAGAAATTTCGCTGTCGATGCTGGAATGTTCTTGAAATTCAAACCATTGATTCTCTCTCTTGGCGTGAATTCCGACTTCCTCGGCCATGCGGACCTTCAGTTGGGAGTCGGTATCTGTTTTTGAGAGACCTCTTACTGAAGAATTTTCACGTGGTTTAGGCCACCTTGCTTTCCGGCTATGTAGGGGAGTGTGACTTCTTTGCCTCTCATGATTCTTGAAATGTAGAGAGGTGCACCTTTTATGAAGCTCGACGCTTCGAAGCGGTCATCCACTTTGAGTTTGGAGTTGATTGAGGATTTGACTTCAAACTGATTGCCGCCCAGATACCTGAGTGTCACAATTCTGTCAGGATTCCATCCTATCTCGATAGTTGAGTCTGGTTTCAATTCGCTTGCGTTTATGAAATCGGATGTAAAGAACATAGACTGGATGGCATCGGAGTTTTTAAGATTCTCGCAGAATGTCTTGTAGTCCGTCTCTCCGATGTATTTGGCCAGAATATCAAGTGTGGACTGGCGAGGGATAGGAATCATCTTGACATAACCCCACATTCTTTTGAGGGTGGATGCGGAAACGCTTTCACTGGTCTCGCTTTCAATTTCTTGAGCCAGCAAGTAAAAGTCAGTGGATGTCTTGACACTCTTGCGGAATTTCTTCTCCACAAGCGACATCAGGTAATTCGTCTCCGGAATCAGTCTCTCGGCCATATTCTTTTGTCAGTTCTCTATCACAAATTTAACTTTTTTGCGGTTGAATAGCAAATCTTAATATTCCCGAAAAACAGTTATCTTTGCACCCGGTTAGTTTAGTAAGTGTGTTATGTGGTTATCGTTAGCGTTCCTGTCGGCGATCCTGCTCGGATTCTACGACTCTTGCAAAAAGGAAGCCCTTGGCGGCAATGCCGTCATCCCCGTGCTGTTCCTGAACACGTTGTTCTGCTCCCTCATATTCATTCCTTTCATCGCTCTGTCCTACTGCACCGATGCCCTTGACGGCAGTATCCTCAAGGTGGGTGAATATGGTGGATGGGCGGTGCAGAAATGGATTCTGCTGAAGAGTGTCATAGTCCTCAGCTCCTGGACGTTGGGCTATTTCGGAATGAAACATCTCCCTCTGACGATCGTCGGCCCGATCAACGCCACCCGTCCTGTTCTCGTGCTTGTCGGAGCGATGCTGATCTTCGGTGAGAGACTCAACTGGCTCCAGTGGATTGGAGTTCTTCTGGCCGTTGTGTCCTTCTTCATGCTGAGCCGCAGCGGAAAGAAGGAAGGGATTGATTTCGAGCACAATGTCTGGATCTATGCTGTCGTCGGAGCCGCTATCCTCGGAGCCCTAAGCGGACTCTACGACAAGTTCCTGATGGATCCGAACGGCTTGGCCTTGGACAAGATGTCCGTGCAGAGCTGGTACAACATCTATCAGTGCGGCATGATGGGCGTGATGATGCTTCTGGTCTGGTACCCGAACAGAAAGAAAACCACCCCTTTCCGATGGAGATGGCCTATCATATTCATCTCCATATTCCTAAGCATCGCTGACTTTGTCTATCTTTATGCCCTCACCCTTCCTGGAGCCATGATCTCAGTCGTCTCGATGATCCGCCGCGGCAGCGTCATCGTCAGCTTCCTCTTCGCCGCGATTGTCTTCAAGGAGAAGAACCTCCGCAGCAAAGCCATCGACCTCGCCCTCGTCCTCCTCGGCATGGTCTTCCTCTACCTCGGCTCCAAATAGTCTTTGCGCCTTTGCAGAATCTGTTGCTTCTCCGGTCGCTTCGACAAGCTCAGCGACCGAGTGCCACCATGGCGCAAAGAAATTTCCCCTTGCCGCAATTTTTGTAACGTGAAAAATTCGGCAAGGGGAAATTTTTTGCGCCTGCAAGCAACGGACTGCCATTATCGTGATCAAGAAATATATTCAAAAAATCCGCCCCGGCAAGGGACGGATTCTTTATGAATATGTCAGTGAAACTGACTATTTGCTTTGCTCGATGGCAGCCTGCGCCGCTGCGAGTCGTGCGATAGGCACACGGAATGGTGAGCAGGAAACGTAGTCAACACCGATCTTGTTGAAGAAACGGATTGACGCAGGGTCTCCACCGTGCTCTCCGCAGACACCGCACTTGAGGTCAGGCCTCTTTGATCTACCGGCCTGGATTCCGAACTCAACCAGCTTGCCGACGCTCTTGGTGTCGATGGTCTGGAACGGATCGGCATCGAGGATCTTGTTGCCAAGATATTCACCCATGAAAGTTCCGACATCGTCACGAGAGAAACCGAATGTCATCTGTGTGAGGTCGTTGGTACCGAATGAGAAGAACTCGGCGGCGCGGGCCATCCTGTCGGCGGTCAGGGCGGCGCGAGGAATCTCGATCATCGTACCGAAGTTGTAGAGGATGAACTGGCGGGTAGTGCCTTCAACCTCAGCCTTGACCTTGTCGCAGATAGCTCTCTGGAAGCTGAGCTCACGGGCCGAGATGGTCACAGGGATCATGATCTCTGGATGAGGGTTGAAGCCTTCCTGCTGAAGCTCGGCGGTGGCGGTGAATATCGCTCTGTACTGAGTCTCGGCGATGAGCGGGTAAGACATGTGCAGACGGACTCCACGGTGACCCATCATAGGGTTGACCTCGTGTAGGGCCTCGCCACGCTTCTCGATGTCCTCTACAGTGACACCCAACTCCTTGGCGAGCTCAGTCTCTTTCTCCTTTGTCTTAGGCACAAACTCGTGGAGAGGCGGGTCAAGCAGACGGAACACAACCGGCTTGCCGTCCATTATCTTCATCGTGCTCTTGGCTGAAGCCTTGATGTAAGGCTCAAGCTCGGCAAGGGCGGCCTTTCTTTCCTCGTCTGTGTTGCAGAGGATCATCTTGCGCAGTTTGGCAAGAGGCTGCTCTGAGTTTACTCCGTAGAACATGTGCTCGATACGGAACAGTCCGATGCCCTCGGCACCGAAGCTGAGAGCCTTCTGTGCGTCCTCTGGGGTGTCGGCATTGGTCCTGACGCCAATCTTGCGGAACTTGTCGACGATTGACATGAACTTGATGAACATAGGGTTCTCAGAAGCGTCCATTGTGTCGATCTTCTCTCCGTACACACAACCCTTTGTTCCGTTGAGGCTCATCCAGTCGCCTTCCTTGAATGTTACATTGCCGAAGGAGACGGTCTTCGTGTCGAAGTTGATTTTCATCGCCTCGCATCCAACGATGCAGCACTTGCCCCATCCACGTGCCACGAGAGCGGCGTGTGAGGTCATACCTCCACGTGTGGTAAGGATACCTGCCGCGGCGCGCATGCCCTCGATGTCCTCAGGAGATGTCTCCTCGCGGATGAGGATGGTCTTCCTGCCGGCCGCGTTGGCCTCCATGGCAGCCTCTGATGTGAACACAATCTGACCTACAGCTCCACCTGGGGATGCAGGAAGTCCGATCGCAAGGACTTTGGATTTCTTCTCTGACGCAGGGTCGAGGATAGGGTGGAGGATCTCGTCGAGTTGTGAAGGGGAAACCCTCATCACAGCGGTCTTCTCGTCGATCATCTTCTCGTCAACCATGTCCATTGCCATCTGCAGGGCTGCCAGGCCGGTTCTCTTGCCGATTCTGCACTGGAGCATCCAAAGGTGTCCCTCCTGGATGGTGAACTCGATGTCCTGCATGTCGTGGAAGTGCTGCTCAAGTCTCAGACGTATCTCGTCCAGCTCCTTGTAAACCTCCGGCATGGCGGTCTCAAGTGACTGGAGATCCTTGTTTTTCTCTGTTTTTGTGGCCTCGTTGAGAGGGTTAGGGGTGCGGATTCCGGCTACCACGTCCTCACCCTGGGCGTTGATCAGCCACTCGCCGTAGAATTTGTTGTCTCCGGTGGCAGGGTTACGTGAGAAAGCCACGCCAGTCGCGGAGGTGTTGCCCATGTTTCCGAACACCATCGACTGCACGTTCACGGCTGTTCCCCAGTCATCAGGAATCTTCTCGATCCTTCTGTAGGCGATGGCCCTCTTTCCGTTCCAAGACTTGAAAACACCACCGATCGAGCCCCAAAGCTGATCCTCGGCGGTGTCAGGGAAGTCCACTCCGAGAACTTCCTTTACCTTAGCCTTGAACTTCTCGCAGAGATCCTTGAGCTCTTCGGCTGTGATGTCGGTGTCGGACTTGTAGCCCTTCTTCTCCTTGAGGTCCATCATCATCCTGTCAAGCTGCTGGCGGATTCCCTGCCCGTCGGCAGGCTCGATGCCCTCGGCCTTTTCCATCACGACATCAGAGTACATCATGATAAGACGTCTGTATGCGTCATAGACGAACCTTGGGTTGCCGGTCTTCTGGATCATTCCCGGAAGAGTGGCGGAGCAGAGACCGATGTTGAGGATGGTGTCCATCATGCCTGGCATGGAGCTTCTGGCGCCAGAGCGGCAGCTTACGAGAAGCGGATCGGAAGGATCGCCGAATTTCTTGCCCATGACTGTCTCCGTGGCTTTCAAGGCCTCGGCGACCTCTTTCTTGAGTTCTTCGGTATAGCCTCCGCCAAGTGAATAGTACTCGGCGCAGCATTCGGTTGTGATTGTGAATCCGGCAGGTACCGGCATGCCGAGCTTGCTCATCTCGGCCAGATTGGCTCCCTTTCCTCCAAGGAGCTCACGCATCTGTCCATCGCCCTCGGCAGTCTTGCCACCGAAACGATAGACTCTTTTCTTTTTGTCGAACATATTATTAAGAATTTGTTTTATAGACTTCCCGATAAAAACAGACTACAAAATTACTAAAAAACTTTGGTTATAGCAATTACGGATACTTCAAAAATCATTCAAAAATCTGTTCCCTGACTTCAAAATATGTCATTTGGGCGGCTTGTCATTTTCATATTCTTACAATAGACGTGAAGCGATGTCGGAAAGTTCGCTTCTTTCCCCGATTTTCAGGAATATATGCTCGAAGAGCCTCTGGCCGTCCATCTTCTCGTTCAGATGCGACAGCCCGTTGGACCATTGATCCAAGTACGGCTGGTCAATCTGGAATATGTCTCCGGTGAACACCATCTTTGTGCCTTCTCCGGCTCTGGTGATGATCGTCTTGACCTCGTTTGGCGTGAGATTCTGCGCCTCGTCGCAGATGAGAAACACTCTTCCGAGACTTCTGCCTCTGATGTAGGCGAGAGGGGAGATCATCAGCTTCTCTTCCTTGAGCATCGCCTCGATCCGCAACGCTTCCTTGCTCGAAGGACGGAACTGGGCCTTGATGACATTCAGGTTGTCCATCAACGGCTGGATGAACGGACTCATCTTCGTCTTCTGGTCTCCCGGAATGAATCCGATGTCTTGATTGCCGAGCACTATCGTCGGCCTCGTGAGGATGATCTGGTCGAAATCCTTGGCTTGCTCAAGAGCCGCCGCAAGGGCTAAGAGTGTCTTTCCCGTGCCGGCTCCTCCCGTCATGGAGACCAACTGAATGTTTGGATTGAGGCAGGCGTCCAGCGCGAATTTCTGCTCGTCGTTGCGGGGACGTATTCCGTAGGCAACCCGGTTTTTCACCAGAACGATGCGTCCTTTGCTCTCGTCAAATCTGGCGCATAGAGTCGCGTCTCCGTTTCTGACTTTGTAAAGTTGGTTCGCTTTCGGCCTTGCCCTGCAGACGGCCTTCCAGTCGACAGACGTGTCCGGGCTGTAGGCCAGGCTTTGGACGGCCTCCGGGGTGATGCCGTCAAGGTACTGGACCTCCTTGTTGGAGTTCTCGATCTTGTCCTCCTCGATCCTGTCTGTAAGGTAGTCCTGAACCTCCATCCCGGCGGCCTTCGCTTTCATCCTTAGGTTGATGTCCTTGGTGACAAGCGCCACGAACCTGTCAGGGTTGTTGTCACGGACCCATATCGCGGTCGCAAGAATCCGGTGGTCGGGAATATCATCGTAGAACATTCCTTTCATGCTTTCAGGGAAAGGGTGTCCAGGGTCTATCCTGATGTTGCCCAGTCCCTTGCCGATAGGTACTCCATACTTCCCGAAAGACTTCCCGTTGGTGATCCGGTCGATGTCCCTCATGAATCCTCTGGCGTTGAAAGCCAGTGTGTCGTTGCCTTTCTTGAACTTGTCAAGTTCCTCGATCACAGCGATCGGGATGACCAGGTCGTTGTCCTGGAACTTTCTGATGGCCTTATAGTCGTGCAGGATGATGTTCGTGTCAAGAACAAAGATTTTGGGCTTCCTGCCGCCCCCTCCGCCGTGCGGAGTGTCAGCGTATCTTGCCATATATATTATTGAATGATCGTAAAAATCTTTGTCAGTCTTCTCCTTCCGATGCCTGGCTGCTGAGCAGGGATCGCAGTATGTTCGCGATTCCTCCGCCACCGTTTTTCACATTTACCTCGCCGGAGCCGGTGACCGGATGTCCGACAGGGTAGTACGCGATGTCCTGAAGCAGGAGTTCGGCGTCAACGTAGTCGTAGTCGGAATCCTTGATCTGGATGATCGCTCCCGGAACCTCGGAGAAGAGAATCCGGACGTCTTCTTCCTCGCCGTAGGCACTCGTGATCCCGCTGATGTCGATGTCGGCTCCGACATCCCCGGAGCACATCAGCTTCAGTGCCGCAAGCAGACCTCCGTCACATACCGTTGCGGCGGACATGGCGATTCTGTCTTCTATAAACTCCCGGACAACTTCGTAACAGTCAATGAAATAGTCGGCGTCCCCGATTTTCGGGAAGTTATCCCCGTTCTGCCCGAGGGCGTCACAGAGCAGCGAGCCTCCCAGCCTGAAGTCACATGAGTCGAACGGAACATAGATGATCCAGCTGTCGGGGTCCGCCGCCAGTTTGTCCGGAACGGCCCTGCGTCGGCCCAGCACGGGGTGCTCGCTGCCGAACGGAGCGTTGTCAGGCAGGAATATGTCGTCTTCCTCCGGGCTTTCGGCCTTCCCGCATGCCCCGACCTTGAATGAGGTTTGGCAAAGCCGCCCGCTTTCCGAGAAGGAATACCCACTGAGGCATATTCCTAAATCATTGATGTAGTCGGCTGCCGCTTCCGCGGAAGAGTAGAACGCAGCCATATTCCCGAGCGGCTTGCCGTACCATTTCCATTTGGCGGCGATGGTCAGGTCGCCGAGTTTGAAGTGGCCGTTAAGCCAGACTGCATCCAGAAGGGCCTTCGCGATCCGGCTCTTGGTGAAAGAGTCGGCGAACGCCACCGGAAAAGGTCTCGGCTCCTCCAAAAGGGAGACAACCGCCGCAAGGTATCCTTGGACGTTCTGATCCATAAACTTGTTCATTGATGGCGATGGATCTGTGCTTTCGTCGACAATCGGCTCGAATTCCTCTTTTTCGGGAAGGACCTCTTCTTCTTTGGACGCAAGGCAATCATCAAGCATCTCAGCTGGAGTCAGCCGTCTGGAAACGCCGTCAATGATGTACTTCGAATGAAGTGCTGAGGTTTTTTCTTTCATTCCGCTAGAATATGTCCGTAAATTTAAGTAAATTTGAGTTTAGTTCAAAAAACAAGTATATCAGACATTAGATGGAACCATTTTCCAAGAAGAATTATCAGAAGAAAGTAGAGGCGATATTCACAAGATTCCCCTCGGTTCAGAAAGTGCCGTTCAAGGATGCCTACAAACCAGGGCTTGAGAATATGCTTCGATTTGAGGAAGTCCTTGGCGATCCGCACGATAGATTGAGAACGATACACGTGGCCGGCACGAACGGCAAAGGCTCGGTGGCGAATATGCTTGCGTCGGCTCTGGCCGCCTGCGGTCTCAAAGTAGGTCTCTACACATCTCCACACATCTTGGATTTCCGGGAGCGCATGCGGGTGGTGGGACCGGTCGCCGAGCCTGCCAATCCTGCCGCCGAGTCTGCCAATCCTGCCGCTGAGCCTGCCAATCCGGTCGCTGAGCCTGTCGAAGCGCACCGGCCAACCAAGGCCGCTTCGACAGGCTCAGCGACCGATGATTGCGCGGAACTTGTGTCCGAGGAATATGTCTACGATTTCCTCTGCCGGTACGAAGCAGATATGGATGCCCTGAACCTGTCCTTCTTCGAGATCACGACAGGCATGGCCTTCAAATGGTTCGCCGATCAGAAAGTCGATGTCGCGGTCATCGAGGTCGGTCTCGGTGGCCGCCTCGACAGCACGAATGTCATAACCCCTGACCTTTCGATAGTCACAAGCATCGCCCTTGATCATTGTGCTCTGCTTGGGAACACGTTGGCGGAGATCGCCGCCGAGAAGGCCGGAATATTCAAAAAAAATGTCCCCGCCCTTGTCGGGGAGTATCTTCCCGAGACACGCCCCGTCTTTGAGGCCAAGGCCGCGGAGGCCGGCTGTCCTCTGACATTCGCCGAGGATGTGGAATCTTCACCGTGGTACAGGAACGATGAAATCCTCAGGAATATGGACCTTCGCGGAAAGTATCAGAGGAAGAACCTCCACACCGTGCTCGCCGCCATCGACATATTGATGAATATGCCTGAATATGCCGGTTTGTCGGATTCGCGGACTGTCGTCACAGCCATAGTCCGGACTGCCTCCAGAATGGGCTTCCACGGTCGTTGGGAAAGGCTTTCGCTCCAACCGTTCATCATCGCTGACATAGGCCACAACCCGGCGGCGCTGAAGGAGAACTTCGCCCAGTTGGAGTCGATGGTGGCGGAAGGGGAGTGCTCATCTTTGATTCTGGTCTATGCGATTATGGCCGACAAGGATCTGGACGGCATAATGCCTCTGATTCCGGCCGATGCCACCTGCATATTCACAAATCCTGAGATTCACCGGGCGCTTCCGGAGAAGGAATTGACTGAGCGGTACCGTGCGTTCTGTGTGGCGAACGGTAGATCTGTGAGCCGTATTTATGACGCTCCGGACGTGCGCCAGGCCCTTTCAATGGCGATCAATCTGGCCCGTGAGACATCCAGGAAACCGGACAGCTCCCGGTTCTGCTTCCCGTTGATCTATGTCGGCGGCAGCACTTACCTTGTGAGCGAGGCCGTGCAGATTCTTAAGTCCCTTCAAGTGTGAGCAAGCAAGATTTTTGAAGACCGGGATTTAACCATACATAGTGATAACATGTTTTAATGATGAAAGCCAATATGCTGATAACCTCCGTCCTCGTGGCGATTCTTTGTTTTGCGGCGATGACTACCACCGCGTTTGTGAGAAAAGATAAAGGACGGGACAACACCAAGAACGGTCTTGTGCTGACAGACCTTTGGAAGGAATATACCGCCGCTCGGAACGCCGACCGCCCGGAAGAGATAATGGCAGTGCTGGATGAGATCGTCTCTAAAGCAAAGGCCGAACGCCTGCACTATGACTTCTACACTGCCGCCAGCCAGAAAAGATTGGTCGCGATCAACCGTGACTGGAAGGTGAGTGATGAGTACGAGGCGTGGCTGGACAAGGAGGTGGATGAATATGCCGAACCGATCGTGACGTTCCACCACAATCTGTCCAAAGAGGACCCGGCTTCGCTGACGGACTTCGTCATTGTCAGCAAGGCCCGCCTTCAGGCGGCAAGGAATGAAGCCTTCTACGGCGATGGATTGGATGACCTATGGACGGGGATGGTCAAGGATGATTATGAATATACCCTCTGGATTCTGTCTGTCATCAAACGTTCGGAAAAGGCCATGTCGCTTCTGAGTGAATATATCGGCGGTTCCTACCCGAAGACAGCCTACCTTGAGTACCGCAGGATGGTGGATAAGTATTATCAACGCAATGATGACGGTCGCGCCGAGAGGATCGCCGCCGCCCGTTCGTTCGCTGAGAAGTACGCTGGGCGTGCTATGTCCCTGTACGGCAAAGCCATCGTGCTCAGAGGTCAGTTTGACAGCCTGTCCGGAATCAGTGAGTCGTCCGCCGCCCTTCGGGAAGCTCAGAGACCGGCGGTTTCGGTGGCTGAGCCTGTCGAAGCCACCTATAAAATCCTTTACCGTGACTGCAAGTCAGCCGAGAAGGAACGTCTCTCATATTCCAAAGGCATCGACAAGGAAATCGCCGGCAAGATGAATGATTTCAAACTGTTGATGGAATCCCTTGACAGAAAGGAGATTGAAATATCATTCGAGAAGGATGTCGCGGTTCTGACCCTCCGCAATCTTTCCAAGGCCGATGTGGAGTTTGTAAGGGATACCAAAGATGCCAAGCCATTGGTCCGCAAGACGGTAAACAATCCGAAGAAGAGTTTTTATGTCCAGGACACGGTGAAGATTGACCTGCCGAAATGCGATGACGGAGACTACATATTCACGGCAAGGAACGGCAAGGTGACATCGAAGGCGGAATGGACAAAGAAGACACTTTCCATCGCTGTGCGCAAGGATAGCGAGAAGATGCGTTTCTTTGTTGCGGACTATCTGACCGGTGAGCCGGCTGAAAAGGTTGATCTTGAGCTTTTTCGCTCCGGAAAGACTGTCACCGAGGCCAAGGATGTGACGCTTTGCAAGGATGGATTCACTCCTTTGCCTGAAGTTATCGTGGACAGCCTTAAGAACGGTGCTGCAAGTTATCTGGTCGCGTCATGCCGTGATCGGGACGGATTCCTCCACAAGACTGATGAGCACTACATCTACGGAAATTCAGGCTATGTGTCGGATCAGAATGGAGATTCGGGAACGTTTTGCGAGATATTTACGGACAAGTCGGCCTACAATCCGGGAGAGAAAGTCGAGTTCAAGGCCGTCCTTTACAAGGGCGACATGGGCAGGAGCCTGCGCACCTTCGAGGCAGGCGCGAAAGTGAAGGCCGAACTGGTCAATGCCGAAGGCAAGCCAATCTGCGGCGAGGATTTGATCACCAATGAATATGGTTCTGTGGCAGGATCTTTTGACATCCCGTCCGGCGGCAGGAACGGCGAGTTCCAGGTGAGGATTGCCGGGGATGGAGTGAGCTCATCGAAAGGAATTGCCGTGGACGAGTTCATACTCCCGACCTACGACCTTGCCTTCGACAAGACCGACAGACTCTTCATCGCCGGCGACACCGTCGAGGTGACCGGCAAGGTGTCCAGCTTCAGCGGGCACCCGCTGTCCGCCGCGTCGGTGTCATATTCAGTTAAGAGACATGGAAAGACTTACGCCTCGGGTAAACTGCATTTGGATGCGGACGGCTCGTTCAGGATACGTTTCGGAACTGATGGAGATGATGACCTTGGCTTCTTTTGTGTGACTGTCAAGGTCACAGATGCGACAGGGGAGACAAAGGAATTTTCCGGAGTAGTCTCGGCTCTGAAATATTTCAGCCTTGCGGTTGATGTGGCAAATGCGTCCAAGGGTGACATCAATCCTTCGGATGACGCATGGCTTGGAACTCCTTTCATGATTTCGGGAGAGAAGGCTGTCGTGTCGTTCGGAGTCAAGGATTCGAGAGGCAATGTGGTTAAATCTCCGGTTGAGGTAAAATATTCATTATCGGATGATTCCGGAAAGAGACTGGCTTCCGGCAAGACAATGTCCGGCAAGACTGAGGAACTCGCGCTTCCGGCTGCCGGAATGTATATTCTTAAAGTCAATGCGGAAATAGTCAGGGAGGACGGCCGCAAGGTGACGGCTCAGACAAAGCTGATGATACTTCGGGTAGATGATTCGGCCACCGTGCTTGACGCCAAGGTCAAGAACATCTTCAAGCTGGTCGGCGACTGCTCTGACGGCATCTTGAACACCGGCGAGGACATCAAGGTCCAGTTTGGTGTCGGTGAAGGCCCTGTCTGGGCCGTCGTGGAACTGTTCGGTGACAAACGCCAGTTGCTTGAGCATAAGATGATTCATCTTGACGGCAAGGCAGGGGGATCTGGTTCTTTGACAGAAATCGTATATAATTATAAGGTAGAGTATCCTGATGCGGTCCGGCTGATGGTTTTCTATTTCCGGGACGGGCGCAGATGTCTGTTCAATCAGGAGTTCAGGCGTGAGCGCAAGACCTTGGATCTGCCGCTGGCGTTCACTTCGTTCACAGACAAGGCCTTGCCGGGTACGGAATATTTATTGACGCTGAAGACCCTCCCTGGCGTCGAGGCTGTCGCGACCGTGTTCGACAAGAGTTCCGAAGTGATCTCGACCAATGATTGGGCTGATGTGCGTCTGGCTTGGACCGGAGCGGAGGATGTCTTCATCTCCTGCTCCACTGGAGGAGTGCGTGGCCGGATGTCTTATGATGACGGGATGCTCGTCGGAGCGTCACGTCGGAATGTCCGGGTCCGTGGGTTAGGCAGGAGTAACGCTGCCGCGAGAGTGAATTCCATGGCGGATAGCGCGGAGGAACTCGTCCTTGAGGAGGAGGCGCTCCCGTCGATGATGATGGCTAAAAGAGAGGCTGTGGATGATGTGGATGTACAGAATGTGCCGGTACGCTCTGATTTTTCATCGACTTTGGCCTTTGAGCCGTTCCTGAGATCCGATGCAGACGGGAGCATGTTCATGAAATTCAGGACTTCCGACAAACTTTCGACTTTTGCCGTGCAGGTTTGGGCGCACACGCAGGATATGCTCAACGCTTGCGTCCGCAAGGAGATGGTTGTGACGGTGCCTGTCAAGGTTTCGGTGGCTGAGCCGAAGTATCTTTATAAAGGTGACCGGTTCGTGCTCCATGCCACAGTGTCGAACGGCTCCGATAAGGATGTCTCTGGAGTGGCGGCTCTGCAGGCATATCCGTCAAAAGATTATGAATGCGAGAAACCGTTCGCCTCGTCATCGAAGAAAGTGATGGTTCCGGCTGGAGGAACAGTGGAAGTCGCGTTCGATGTCAATCCTAAGGGATGTGATGAACTTGGGTTGAAGGTGGTTTTCGCCGATGAAGCCAAGTCTTTCTCGGACGGAGTGTTTGTCAGCCTGCCGGTCTATGAGGCAAAACAGACTTTGACAGAGTCCCATTCGGCCGTGCTTCTTGCCGGGGTGGACAAGGCCGCGCTGATTAAACGGCTGGAGTCTGAGTTTATTGGCACGACCTCCAAAGGTGCTGAGGTTAAGGAAATTGACATTCGTCAGATGATTTTGGACGCGGTTCCGGCCAAGGTCGAGCCAAAGGGGAAGGATGTCCTGTCACTTACCGAGGCGTTGTACGTCCGCAAGGTCGCCGCCTCTCTTGGCTCTGAAGTCAAGACCGAGGTGCCGGATGAGGTTCTTGTGGAGAAGATCAGGGCTTGCCTGAACGCTGGCGGTGGCTTCGGATGGTTTGAGGGAATGCGCCCGTCTCCGGTAGTGACGGCAGTCGTGCTGGAGCGTCTCGCCAAGATGCGTGACGCCGGACTTGACTATGGCGGATTTGATTTGACCGAATCTGTCAAATGGTTGGACCGCAACCAGTTCCTGCGTGGAACTGCGACCCCTCGCTGGTGCGGCTGGCTGTCGATGGAACAATATGCCTACATCCGTTCGCTGTACTCGTCCGTGCCGTTCGATGTCTCTTTGCAGACGAAGAATGACAAGTCTGAATATGCGCGTAATTTCAAGGAGTTCAAGAAGTCGTTGAAGGACTATCTTGTTCCTTCCGCCAAGGATGGCCGTGGACTGAACGGACAGATTCTTGCCAAGGCTCGCAGGATCAAGACATTGGCTAATCTTGCCGCTTGTGATGACGGTTTGGCTTTGGCTTCCGCATGGGGCTTGAAGTTCTCCGCGGGGTCAAGGATGAACCAATCGATCGCCGCTGATGTCCGGTCACTTCTTGAATATGCTGTGAAGCATCCTGACGGAGGATGGTACTATCCTAACGCCGTGATGCCGTTCAGGGGGCTTCTTGAGAGCGAGGCTTATGCCCACGCCATGCTTTGCGATCTGCTGTCGTCTCCGGTCGCTGAGCCTGCCGAAGTGACCGCAAAACAAATCGCCGACGGCATCCGTCTCTGGCTCATGCTCCAGAAAGAAACTCAGAAATGGGGCGAGGATCCCGCCTTCGTGGATGCCCTCCACTCCGTGCTGACCGGTCCGGCCGACATTCTTGCCACAAAGGTCGTGAGCCTCACGAAGACATATTCGACACCTTTCACCAAAGTCAAGGCAGCAGGCAACGGCTTCTCCATCGAGCGACATTTCTATAAAGAGGTAATAGGCGAGGACGGAAAGTCTGGCCGCTTGGAGATATTCCCTGGAATGAAGGTCAGCGTCGGCGACAAGATCACCGCCGAGTATCAGATCTGGAGTCAGGAGAACCGCAGTTTCGTGAAACTGACCGCACCTCGCGAGGCCGCCTTCCGTCCGGTCAACCAACTTTCCGGAGCCTGTGGTTGGTGGCTCCGTCCTCTTGCCGTGAACGGAATCTGGTCAGTGACCCCTCAGGGCTACAGGGATGTCAAGTCGGACCGCACTGAGTACTGGTTTGATGTCTATCCTGAGGACAAGACAACGGTGTCCGAAGATTTCTTCATCACGCAGGAAGGAACGTTCTCGGCGCCGGTGGTGATAATTGAATCGTTATATTCTCCTCATTATAGGGCTAATTCGTCATTCGCATTCCCTTTGAGGACGATTGAGTGAACTTGAAAATGGTCTCTCTTTGCATTGGAGAGGCCATTTTTTTTGAAAAAAACTTTGAAAAAATTTGTAGTTATCAAAAAAAGTAGTACCTTTGCATCACCCGAACGATGAACAACGGGACAACGATTCGGGAGCTTAGCTCAGTTGGTTCAGAGCGTCTGCCTTACAAGCAGAGGGTCGGGGGTTCGACTCCCTCAGCTCCCACCAAAAAAGAGGACAACAAAGCGTTGTCCTCTTTTTTTTTATTGCCCAGCATGATGCATTAGCGAAAAAGTGGACGCTTCGATGGTTGGCACTGACTTGTAAGTTGTTGCCATTCACAGTTTCTTATTGTTAAAAATGATATGCAAAGCCTTAAGAATATTCCTTAATGATTGCTAACTTTGCAAACTATGGCGATTAACACAATAGAGAAAGCGATATACAACCGCACGGAACTGCTTCTGGGCGATGATGTGATGAGGGCGCTGGCCGGAACCAAGGTGATCATCTTCGGAGTCGGGGGAGTCGGCAGCTGGTGCGCTGAGGGGCTTGTGCGGAGTGGGGTCACGAAACTGACGGTCGTGGATTCTGACAGGATCTGCATCACTAATGTGAACCGGCAGCTGATGGCGACCACCAAGACCGTAGGACAGGTGAAGGTGGATGCGCTGAAAACTCATCTGCTTGAGATCAACCCGAAGGCTGAGATCACGGCGATCCAACAAATCTACTGCGAGGAGACGGCGGGACAATTCAATCTTGATGAATATGATTACGTCATCGATGCGGTTGATTCTCTGAAGGACAAGGTGCATCTGATCTTGACGGCCACGGCAAGCAAGGCGAAGTTCTACTGCTCGCTGGGTGCGGCGCTGAAAGTGGATCCGCTTAAGATCAAGGTGGCGGAGTTCTGGAACGTGAGGGGATGTCCTCTTGGAGCAGCTTTAAGGAAGAAGATGAAGCGGGCCAAGACGCTGCCTGCCAAGAAGTTCCTATGCGTCTATGATGACGAGGTGTTGCCTAATAGAGGACATTGCCAGAGTTGCGGCACGGAGAAGTGCATGTGTCCGAAGGCTCAGAACGGGCCGGGGGATCCGGACCTTCTGAATCACGAGTGGTGTTCGTCCAAGGCACAGATCAACGGTACGACCGTCCACGTCACGGCCATATTCGGAATGACTCTTTCCGGGCTGGTGATAGATGACATCTACCGCCGGGTGCTTAGGACCGCCGGTGCGAAGGGAAAGGCGGAGGCTGAGTGAGCATATTCATAAATCGCGGTTGGAATATTCATAAATAATGGAGCAGCAGAAGGTTTGGGACCCGTTGAGGAAGAAGGCGGTGGCGCTGACGCCGGAGGAGAAGGTGCGGCAGTGGTTCATCGGTGTGCTGAAGGAGCGGCTGAAGGTCCCTGAATATATGATGATGAGTGAGGTGGGGATGAAGTTCGGGGGGAAGGATTTCCGCGCGGACATCCTCGTCTATGGCAGGGACACGGCTCCGCTGATGGTTGTGGAATGTAAGCGGGAGGATGTGCCGATGAGCAGGGAGGTACTGGAACAGGCATTGCGGTACAATCTGGTGCTGAATGTGAAATATGTGGTGATTACTAATGGGTTGAAGACTTTCGGCTTCGTGCGGGACGGTGAATCATACACTCAAATGAAATCTTTCCCGGATTGGGAAACCATGCAGAAATAATATGGGAGCTACAATAACACAGGGTTATCTTGACAGGCCGATCTTCGGCATTGTCTCGTCCGCCGCTGAGGAGCTTGGCGTAAGGGCTTTCGTGATAGGAGGTTACGTGCGTGACTGCTTCCTTGGCAGGCCTAATGACGACATCGACATAGTCGTGGAGGGGAGCGGAATCCAGCTCGCTGAGGCCGTTGCGGCAAAGATTGAGGAAATGGATCACAGACATTGCAACGTGTCCATATTCAAGACATTCGGTACGGCCATGCTGAAGTGGCATGGGGCGGAGATTGAGTTTGTCGGGGCTCGCAAGGAGTCCTACCGTCACGATTCCCGCAAGCCGATCGTCGAGGACGGGACACTTGAGGAGGATCAGGAGCGTAGAGATTTCACTATCAATGCGATGGCATTCAGTCTCCAGAAAGAGGACTATGGGGCGCTCGTGGATCCGTTCGGCGGCATCAGAGACCTTGCGGCTGGTATAATCCGCACCCCTCTGGAACCGGAGCAGACCTACAGCGACGACCCTCTCAGGATGCTCCGCGCGATTCGTTTCGCCACGAAACTCAGCACCCCGGAGCAAAAATTCACCATCGTCCCGGAATCCCTGAGGGCGATGAGGAATATGCGCGACCGCATGACCATCCTTTCCAAGGAGCGCATTGTCGAGGAACTCAACAAAATCCTCATCACGCCGCACCCTTCGATGGGATTCAAACTGATGGACGAGACCGGACTTCTTGAATATATTCTCCCGGATCTTCTGAAACTCAAAGGGGTGGAATCCGTTGACGGAAAGGGTCATAAGGAAATATTCTCCCATACACTCCAGGTAGTTGACAATGTGGCGGCCTCGGAGATCGATGGCATCGCCGTCGGCACTCTGAAGGACTTCACGCCTGATGAGGGAGGGGACAATTTTGTGGAGTCTGTCCGCACACAGCCGAATGTCTGGCTGCGCTGGGCCGCTCTTCTGCACGACATTGGCAAACCGGCCGCAAAGCGTTTCGACCCTTCGGTCGGCTGGACGTTCCACGGCCACGAGGTCATCGGTGCGAAGATGGTCCCGAGGATATTCAAGGCTCTCAAGATGCCTCTGAACGAGAAGATGAAATACGTCCAGAAGCTCGTCGGTCTGCATCACCGCCCTATTGCCCTTGTGGATGAGGAGGTTACGGATTCTGCCGTGCGCCGTCTGCTGTTCGACGCCGGCAACGAGATTGATGACCTGATGCTTCTGTGCAACGCTGACATCACCTCGAAGAACCCCGTCAAGGTCGCCAAAATCCGTAAGAATTTCGAGCTCGTCAAGCGCAAGTTAGTCGAGGTAGAGGCCAAGGACGCCATCCGCAACTTCAAGAACCCGATCACCGGTGAATATGTCATGGAGGTTTACGGCCTGAGTCCGTGCCGTGAGATCGGCATTCTAAAGGAATATGTCAAAGAGGCCATCCTGGACGGCCAGATCGGCAACAACTTCGAGGAGGCCAACGCTTTCATGCGCGTCAAGGCTGCCGAGATGGGGCTTGTTCCCGTTAAATTAAAATAGGGTGATTCATCCTTAAGTGTAGTCATTAGGGGTTTCTGTCTTATAAGGAACCCAGTCTCCAAGTCCATATTCAATCGATCCGTCAGAAGCCTCTCTTGTGGCGAGGAATCCAAGATAATCCCTGCATGCCTGGGCGGCTCTTTGAATGCCACGTATGTCTCCGGTGTAGTCATAGAGCTTCTCCGGAATGACGAACAGTACCGCATCCCATACCGGTCCTATTCCCAAACCCCATCCATGACTTGGAATGATGGCGCAGATTTCCCCATTTGGACGCTGGTTGTCAATGATGTCGTCAATCCATTTCAAATAAAGATTCGCGCTGTCAAAATTCAGCAACCCAATCTCACATGACACCCATCCGTCTGCGGTCCATCCGTTTTTCTCCCTCTGAGGACAATCCGTAGGAATGCCCATGCTGTTCGAGAGATAGGATTGGATCACCATCTCATGAATGCCGTTCAGAACAGTGTCCGAGGCCTCGAACTTTCCAGTGCGTTCCAGGTCAGTGTGGATGAATGACGCCTCGGCGGACTCCACTGAGAATGGACGGTCAGACCGAATTTCCGCATAACGGAATCCATCATAGGAGAACCTGTCGTAGAGGACATTTTCCCCATCATTCAAGATGAACACATCCGTTTGGAATTCATGTCCAGGCCTTGGACGGAAATGCTCGTCCATATGCCAGACATCAAGCCGGCCATCCTTTCCAAGACATTCTCCGTGCTGGATTTCGACCACACTCCCGGTCTCGCCCTTGACCGTGAAATTAGACAGACCAGACAAGTTTACACCGAAATCACAGAGAGCCACCGTGTCGCCGATCATGCGTATAGACCTCGCCGGTATTCTCCTTTCCACCACATTTTCACCCATGTATTGCGCACGTAGTGCCGCAGACGGAACTGAGACAGTCACTGCGGCCGTCCAAAGGTCATCCGGCGTCTTAGCCGACGGCCCAGGAGACGGGATGCGGCAATCGTAAGTGTCGCCGGAGTAGATGTTGTTCATTCTGTACGGATTATCCTTAGGCTCAGCAAGAGCCTTCCACGAGGAGTCGGTGCCCACAATATACTTCCTGCCGTCCGGATACTCCACATACAACTGCGCGATCATCTTCGCTCTGTCACGCCATCCCGCCTTGTCGAAATCCCACACCGCGACATAATCCACCACATTATAGAACCCGTTGCCAAGCACGGCATACATCTCGTTCTCTCCTCCTTTCAGAAAAGCCGTGACATCTTTGGCGATATAGAGATTCCGTTTCCCATAGTCAGTGTAAGCCGGATTGAGCGGAGACGAGAATACCGGGGTCCCGTTGATGAAAAAGTCTGAATATGCGGCCGCGGATATGTATAGTCGGGCCTTGCTGAAACCATCGGCGACCACAAGATTGCGTTTCAGCACCGGGGCGGTCTCCTCGTCTTTCAGTCTTCCATCGCTGATCCAAGAAGCCACCCAGTCTTCATCTGAGAACATAGCCGTCTCGAAGCGTGCCTCATCCGACACAACTGTTCTCCCGTCCGCGCTTTTAGCGGTGACTTTCCATCGATAGGCGGTCATCGGAAGAAGTCCCATGCCAGTGTCTCCCACATAGTTCATTTCTCCAGACTTGACCGGGCCGGAAGTCCAGACCTGCGAGCCTCCTTCTTCCATCACGGTAAGTTCAAAAGAATCTTGTGAGAACCGGCCGTTGTAGGTCCAGGAAAAACGTGGGGTCTGAGTATCGACACAAATCGGGGATTCACACCACTCCACTCTCATCCTTTCTATGACCGATGAACTGTCGCAGGACAATATGGCCCACGAGATGACAATATACGATAATATCTTTCGCATAATCACTATTCCATGAAAAAGAGTTGGCGAAGTGACGTGGAGACCGGCGATTCATCCTCATTCACCTCCATTATGTCACTCATGTAGTGCCACCACTTCCTGACCACCGGGTCCGCGCCAAGATCTTGTGACGTACGATCTCCCATGATTTCCTGATAGGCAAAAAGCGTCCTCGTGTCCTGATCGTAAAAAATGGAATAATTACCGACCGTGGATTTCTTAAGCACATCCTTCATTTCCGGCCACAGAGCGGAATGCCTTTTCTGATATTCCTCCTCGCAACCAGGTTTTAATCTCATCTTGAAAGCCAGTCTTCTTTTTCCGTCCATCGTGTTAGTGTTATTATCAATTTACCATTGGCCACACCAGTCTTGATGTGGTTCCACGATACTAAGTAACGAAAAAAAATCATCAATAAATCGATGCTGACAAGCAACAAATTATTATTGCCAGAAACCAAAGAAACGATCACTTGTTCGAGAAGAACGAACTTTGGCTTTTCTTTCGGTAGGCTGTCGGGGTCATGCCTGTCTTCGATTTGAACACGACATAGAAATAGTCAATGTTGTCAAAGCCTAAATTATAAGCTATTTCGTTGACCGTCATATATGTATTCGTCAGCAAGTCCTTTGCTTTCATGATTCTTATCTCCAGTATGTACTTGGCGGGAGGAAATCCTGTACACTCCTTGAATTTTTTTCTGAAAGTAGTGTAACCTAAATCCAGCTTGGCGGCCAGAAACTCTGGAGAGACGGTTCTCAGATTGTCAGAAATCAAAAGTTTCGCCTGATTAATCTTCTTTTCCATAAATGTGGAGGACATTGAGCCATTCTTGTCGAAGAAGCACGTGTAACCGATTATAAGATTAACCAAACTGAAAAGAAGCTGCTGGTAAAGGGGCTTTTGCTCCGACGCCACCGTCAGGGCGACATCATAAAGTCTGATTATCTCCTCACGCACGCCGGTGTGGAAAATCGGCTTTGTCGGAGATATGAATCCATTTTTCAAAAGATTCGAGGCCTCAGTACCGATAAAACCGATACCGTATTCTTTCCATCCTGTTTCCTTTTCGGGATAATAGGAGTGCCACTCACCAGGAAAAAGCATGAGCATGTCTCCGGCACAGACATGGGTCAGGCATCCGTCCTGAAATGATTTCGATCTGAACCATCCACTGCCTAAAGTTATGTAAACCAGTTGGAACTCATCCACCACACGACCGGTCTCCGGAGAGAAAAGGTAGCGTTTGGGATGGTCACCTGGAGGGTATGATTCCCCGGCTCCGACATCCTGTGTCTCGACAAAACTGACGACGCCTCCCCATGTCACGTCATCGTCTGTGAAAGTCAAATAATTAAGTATGTCCTTTTCCATAATGACTACACTTCCACATGTTTTTATTGGTACGAACTCCAGGCTATGGCCCGCTTCGAAAGATTGCTCGGCAACAGTCCTGAGCCTTGGCTGTCAAAAGCTGATGCGGTTCGTGAATTGATTAATTCCAAATGGTTTGACAGAGAGAGCGGCGTGTATTCAAACGGATCCCAGACAGCGCAGTCTCTCGCCCTTTACCTTGGAATCGTGCCTGATGGGTTCTGCGGAAAGGTTGCGGAAAGGCTGGTGGAGGCTGTGTGCGCCGCCGGCGACCATCTCGACTGCGGCATGATCGGCAGCAAGACGCTGCTTCGGATGCTGACTGAATATGGTCATGCGGATCTTGCCTATCAGGTGGCCACATCCGAGACAGAACCATCATGGGCGTACTGGAGAAAACTCGGCTACTCGACCATGCCCGAACATTGGGTGGCAAGGGAAGGAGACAGGCTGTCGATGAATCATGTGTTCCTCGGAGACATTGACGCATGGATGTACAACGACATCGCGGGAATAAACTGTGACCCGGAGAGACCTGGCTTCCGTCACATTGTGTTCAGGCCACATTTTGTGGATCGGCTTCAAAGCGTGTCGGCAAGTTGCATGACTGCCTCCGGCCTTGTCGGCTCATCGTGGAAAAGGACTGGAAACAAGGTTGTGCTTGAGGTCACTGTCCCGGCAAACACGGAGGCGACACTTCGCGTCGGGGGCCGTGAGGAGAAACTCTCTTCAGGGAAACATAGGTTTAAGTTTGACAGTTAATTACATACTAATCTTATAAATTATGAATGTGAATGTTTTATGCAGCGCCCGTAGGGTCGGTGTCATCGCGACGATTTTTACGTTGCTTATGACCCTGCCTATGGAACTCTGCCTCGCCCAGGGCGGTAGGTCGGTCAGCGGCAAGGTCACTGATCCTTCCGGTGTCCCTGTGGTCGGAGCGGGAGTGCTTGTTCTTGGAACAACTACCGGAACAACCACTGATCTTGACGGAAAATGGAATCTTTCCTTGAAAAATTCCTCATCCGTCACACTTGAAGTCTCAAGTTTGGGCTACAGGACTGTCACGGTCGATGTGCCCGTTTCTCAATCTGTCGTCAATGTGGTCCTTCCGGAGGACATGACGACCCTTGAGGATGTTGTCGTCGTCGCTTATGGCACGCAGAAAAGGGCATCGTTGACCGGTGCGATTTCCTCCGTCTCATCCAAGGCGATCAAGGAGACAAAGAACGAGAATGTCGTGAACATGCTCTCCGGCAAGATGGCCGGCGTGCGGGTGGTTCAGACTTCCGGTGAGCCGGGCTCTTTCTCGTCATCCATCAACATCCGTGGAATGGGGCGCCCTTTGGTTGTCATTGATGGTGTCCCTCGTGACAACATGGAACGTCTGGACGCCAACGAGATTGAAAGCATCTCCACGTTGAAGGACGCCTCCGCGGCGATCTACGGAATGAGAGCCTCGAACGGAGTAATACTCATCACCACAAAGCGTGGCCAAAGCGGGACGTCCAACATTGAATATGAAGGCTACGCTGGTTTCTCTATGCCGATCAACACTCCTGACGGACTCAATGCCTGGCAATTCATGGAGATCACCAACGAGAACAACATCATGAGGGGCTCCATGTCGCCTGGCAAGTTCATATATTCCTTGGAAGAGATCGAGAAGTACAGGAGCGGTACAAAAGTGGGGACGGAGTGGTGGAGGATAAACAACAACAATTACTCCCCTCAGACTTCCCACACGCTGTCCATCTCCGGTGGAACGGACAAAGTCCAGTATTTCACGAATATGGCTTACATGAAGCAGACAGGAGTCTATAGCACTGGTGATTTGAATTACAATAGATTCAATGTCAGAAGTAATATCGACGCTAAGGTCACGGACCACTTGAAGGCATCTCTGCTCATAAACGCGATGATGGACACGAAGAACTCGCCTTACTATGACACGGAAGTGTTCTACAGAACCGCATGGGTCGAACGTCCGGTGGATGCCGCCTACGCCAACTACACCAAGCCATACATGGCGAACATCTCACAGGGCTATAATCCGCTTGCGATCACGGACTCTGACATCGTCGGATACAAGCGTCACAACCAGAAGATGGCTCAACTCACCGGAAGTCTCACTTATGATTTCCCATGGGTGGAGGGACTTCAGGCAAAGGCTTCATATTCCTATGACTACACAAACTGGGAGAATAAGGAACTTAAAAAATCCTACACCCTTTACACTTACAACGTTGAGAACAACGAGTTTGTGCCATCTGTCTACGGAGGAAAGGATGACCAGCCGGAGTTGAATTCCATAAGGAGGAGCACTCGCTTCAGTCAGAACCAGCTGTTCCAAGGATCCTTGAGGTTTGACAGGACATTCGGCAAGCATCATGTCGCGGCTCTCGCGCTTTATGAGCAGCAGACCACGGACATGGACAACTTCTATGCTCAGAGGTACATCGAGATGACCTCTCTCGGCGAGCTGTCCAATGGCATCAGCGAAGGACAGATCGGCTCCATGGACTCCAGCTATTACAGCAGCGGAGTGCGGACCGCGGATCAGTCCGGACTCTGGCAGATTGCCAGCAAATCCCTTGTGGGCAGGGTTAACTATGACTATGCTGAAAGATATTTTGTGGAGGCCGCGTTCCGCTATGACGGGTCGTCGAAATTCTACAAAGGACATCAGTGGGGCTTCTTCCCGTCTGTCTCGGCGGGTTGGCGCATCTCCGAGGAACCGTTCCTCAAGAGTGCCGCGGCCTTGTCTTTCATCGACAACCTTAAGCTCAGGGCGTCCTATGGCGAGGCCGGAGACGACAGCACCGCGAACTTCCAGTACATAGAGGGTTATGAATATGGTTCCGGCTCATTTGACTGGTGGCCTCTCATCTGGGACGGCAAGGACGTGAACATCATCAAGCTGCTTGCCACTCCGAATGAGAACCTTACCTGGATAAGGACAAAGACTGCGGACATCGGTCTTGACGCTGATTTTTGGAACGGAAAATTCGGATTTGAATTTGACCTTTTCCAGCGTTTCAGAAGTGGAATCCCGGCTACGAGGAACGTGACGATCCCTGATTGGCTTGGGCAGAACCTGGCCCAGGAGAACCTGAACAGCGACAGGACCAGAGGTTTCGACCTGACATTGCGCCATAGGCACCATTTCGGCGGTTTTCGCTACGGGGTGACCGGCAACATCGCATTTTCCCGTACCATGAGGGTCTATGTCGAGCAGGAAGAATACGGCACTCAGTACCTGAACTGGAAGAATATGTCCAAGAACCGTTATAACGACATCTGGTGGGGTTATGATTACGCCGGGCAGTTCGGTAGCCTCGAGCAGGTGTGGTCTTCTCCGATCATGGATAACCGTGGCAATTCCGAACTCAAGCCAGGTGACTACTCTTACGAGGATTGGAACGGTGACGGTGTGATTGATGACAGCGACAAGCACCCGATAGCGTTCGGAGCCCAGTCCACACCTGTGATGTACTATGGATTCACTATCGACATGTCTTGGAAGGGAATCGACCTTACCGCCGTTTTCCAGGGTGGCGCGTTCAATAACGTAAAGTATGACTGGTATCTTTCGACACCTTTCATATATGACAAGAACGGTCCTTCGTATTTCTATGACCGCTGGCACATGGCTGATCCGTCCGCAGATCCGAAAGATCCCCGTACTGAATGGATTTCAGGATATCTTCCTACGACAAGCCAGGGAAGCGAGGCGATGTCCCTGAACACTTCTACCTCGAAGGCATCCCTTCACGACGCCTCCTATCTCCGTCTCAAGTCTCTGGAAATCGGTTACACCTTTCCTCAGAAATGGATGAGCAAGGTCAGCGTGAAGAATCTGCGTGTCTTTGCGAACGCCTACAACCTGTTCACGATCACCGGATTGAAATATCTTGACCCGGAGCACCCGTCATCAGGATACGGGACAACCTATCCTCTCATCTGTACAGTCAATTTCGGCGCGAACATTAAATTCTGATGGAAATGAAAAGAAAAATTATAGTAATCGCTCTTTCTGTGGCTATGGGCATGCAGGCTCTTTCATCCTGTGTGAGCCTTGACATAGACCCGACCAAGAATCTGCGCGAAGATCAGGTCTTTGACAATGAGGTCGGGGTCACGGCCGCTCTTGCTTCATTATATTCATTGATCCCTATCGCGGCGCATAACGCCAGCCTTTGGGGAGGGATCCAAGGGGACGCAGGCTCTCCATTCTCTATCTGGAACAATCCGGGGATGGTGACAGGCGAGACACAATGCACGCCTCTGCGTGTGGCTCTCACCCAAAAGACCTGCAACGGAAACATGCTGGCTTGGTGGGATTATTCCTCAGTCCGCTATGCCAACCTTGTCATACGTGGGCTTGAGGACAATGCCGGGGCTTTCGCCGACAGGGAGGAATTGTATAACCACTGGCTTGGTGAAGCCTATTTCTGCCGCGCCTTCATGTATTTCGCGATGGTCCGCAGTTTCGGGGGAGTACCGATTGTGACGACTCCGGAAAGTTATGTCGGGAAGGATGAGGAGGCTCTTTTCAAACCGAGGAACACTTGTGAGGAGTGTTATGATTTCATAGCCGAGGATTTGAACAAGGCTTATGAACTCATGGGGGACACGGAGCTGAATGGCGGACGTGCCAACAAGTACATCGCCGCCGGTATTCTTGCCCGTGCGATGCTGACTGCGGCTTCCGAGGCGAAGTACGGTACCGTACAGCTTGACGGCCTTGTAGGTATTCCGTCTTCTGAAGCGACCAGGTACTACAAACTGGCCTACGACGCCGCCTGCAAGGCGATGGACAACGGAGGAAAGTATGAGCTTTACAATGTCTATAATGATGGTACAGAGGAAGGTATGATAAAGAACTACTGGAACTTGTTCATTGATGAGTCCTCGGCCAACAAGGAGCGTATGCTCATCAAGGAGTACAATGCGTCCATCGCCAACAACCGTCCTGAGAACTGGACGGTGCAGCAGATGCCTTATCATTATTCCATGATAAACGACTCCGGAGAGCTTTCGGCTCCTGTGGAGTGGCTCGAACTCTTCGATGATGTCGATGGCAAGCCGTTCGAACTGAATGTCGGCACCGAGGATAATCCTGTAAGGTATGACAAGACACTGGATCTTTTTGCAAAGGCTCAACCGCGTCTAAAGGCATCGGTACTGGTGCCGGGCGCCAAGATTCCAGGACGCAAGAATGGTGATCAGGATGCCATATTTGAGGTCCGCAAGGGCATATATGACAGTTATCCTGACGGCAAGCTCTACGAGACGGCCTCGTTTGAGGAGAAACATCCTAACGGCATGACCATCCAGGGCTGGTGCGGTGTAGGCAGCTCCATGACGAACGGAAACGGATGTCTTGTCTGGAAATGGTGTAATCCGGATGCGACCGCCAACTGGTGGGCTGGCTCTGTCGATTGGATTGAGCTTCGCTATGCTGAAATTCTGCTCACGAAGGCGGAAGCGGCTGTAAACATCATCGGCGAGACCGTTGACGGGAAGACTGTCACAATGGCGGATGCCGTTGAGCCTGTCAATCTTATCCGCAAGAGGGCCGGGACAACGGAAGTGACCAGCGTCGACGAAGACCTCGTGAAGAGGGAACGCCGTTGTGAGCTCGCCTTTGAGAACAGGACATTCTGGGATCTCAAGAGATGGCACATGTACGAAGAGGTCATCCAGAACAAGACGTTCTCCGCCTTGTATCCTTATTATATTGTGGATGAGGGCAAATACATCTTCAAGATCCACGAGCGCAGTGAGATAAGGTACACCTACGAGAGCAAATCCTACTATGGCGAAATCTCCAAGAGTGTCATCGCCAAAAGTAATAAGGCTATCATCCAGAATCCTGGATATTAATAGATAACAAATGAATATGAAAAGGATTTTATTTATATCATGCATTCTTGCCGCACTTGCGACATCCTGCAAGATTGACACCTACAGCCTTCCCTCTGAGACTCTCACCGGAAAGGTGACATGCGCCGATGGTTCCCCGTTTATCACGGAACAGCCTAATGGTTTCAGAATCAGACTCGATGAGGTGGTGAACGGCAAGATTACCAACTTCCCTCAGTATTTCTGGGGGAAACCTGACGGTACTTTCCGCAACACGAAGATATTCAAAGGAACTTATGTCGTGCAGCCGGTTGAGGGTGCCTTCCTTGAGGTTGATCCTGTCGAGGTGGAGATTTCCGGAGAGACTGAACTGAATTTCGAGGTTGTCCCTAACATCACGATTAATGCCGTGATAACCACCAGCGGTCCGGATGTTATAGCCAAGTACCGTCTCGTCAAGGCTCCAGGGGCCGGAAAAATCACAACCGCACGCCTGCTTGTCTCAAAGTGGAATCCCAACGTCGGGATGAATCATCTTGATTGGGAAGCCGTACGCGATCTCAGTGGAGTGAAGGATGAGGTGATAGCGAAGTCTTCCTATACGGATTCAGTGCTTGATTGTCTCGAGCCAGGCGTGACCTATTATGTCAGGGTCGCGGCTCTTGCTTCGAACACGTCTGGACGTTACAACTTCTCCGAGGTTGTGAAGATTGAAATGTAGAGCGTTAAATGATTGAATATATGAATATTATGAATAAATTGGCGTTGGCGGCTTCGATTTTGGCCATTGTGTCCTGCAATGAGGCATACGATCCCATCGGCCCGAACAAGCCATCTCCGGTTCTGATTGTGGAACCATTGGAACTTGCCTACGATTCTGACGGAGGAGTGCTTACCTCCAAGATTTCCACTAATGCCGAGACTGTCCAGATCGGAGATCTTCCGGATTGGATCGAATATGCCAAGGTTGATGAGAAACTTGGCTCCATTGAAGTGAAAGTGAAATCCAACACCAGTGAGAAGAACGTTCGCCGTGGTGTTGTGAAAATGCTTTGCGCTTCGGGCGATAACACTGTAAGCCAGTCCCTGAAGATCTTTCAGGCCGGCGAGGGCTCATCCATCGCTTTTTCCTCTTTTACGGGAAAGAACCTGCCGTCGGGCTGGAAGGCGGATGACCCTGCCCGCCTTGCCGTCGGCAACGGTTACCTTGCCTTTACATCTGACGGACATCCAGGCTACCTTTACACGTGCCCGCAACAGTTCTCATCGAAGAACTCCAAGTACTATTTTTCTGTAGACATGAGGATGAACGGAGGTGAGGGCGGTGTCAAACTTTACGTCAATGATGATCCGAACCAGGATGTGAAGATTTACCTCAATTACAACTCTGTCCGTAACCGTGGCGGAATCTGGGTGCAGAACGGAAACACGTGGTGTGCGATGGATGACGGGACCATCGGTTCCGGTGAATGCCCGAATAAATGGGAGGATGTCTATGTGATTCCGGACGCTGCCGAAAGGGATGATTGGTGGAGACTTGAGGTCTATACCACGGAAACCTCTCCGAATGAGCCTGTGATCGCCGTCAAGTCTCTTAGGACGATCAATGGCGAGACGAATGTGCTCAAGGCGCATTATTCCCGAAAATTCACTTTCGTTGACGCGGATCCGGGTAAAGTCGCCCTTTGGTCTCGCACTAATGAGGTCCAGTTCAAGAATTTTGTTCTGTCATATCAAAAATAACATTTTAATAACCAGAAATTATGAAGAAGATTTCAGCATTTGTGGCTTTCGCGGCGATCATGTCCGTGTGCGCCTGCAACAAGAATGAGGGACCGGGATCGATCAATGAATTCTCGGCTTCAACCACCGCTTTCACATCGGGACCGAAAGTCTCATGGGGCGAAGGCGACAAGATCAGTGTTTTTTCAGATGGCGTGAACTCGGTGTTCACCACCCAGAGCGGTGGCTCGACAGCGACTTTCAGCGGCGAGATCGCCGCGGCTTCGCAGTATGTCGCGGTGTCTCCATATTCATCAGACGCGACCTTCTCCGGTGATGAGGTGGCCACGTCTGTCCCTACTCAGCAGAAAGCCGTGAAAGACGGAGTCTCGTCTGAAGCGGTTCTTGCGGTCGCCTCGTCTACAGACGAGAACCTCAAGTTCATCAACGCCACGGGTTTGCTCAAGTTCTCGCTTATTTCAGACTACAACATCCGTCAGGTGAAGATCGCCCCGAAAGGAAGCGAGAATCTTTCAGGAAAGGTCACTGTCTCCACGGATGGCAAGATCAAAGTCGTAAGCGGGACTCCTGAGGTGGTGGTCTCTTCCGATGGAGACATGGAGAAAGGCGTGTACTATGCGTCGGTCATCCCGGCGACTTATGTTGACGGCCTTTCTATAACTCTTACCGATGAATATGGTCGTGTCGCCACCGTCTACTCTCTTGACTTCATATCTGTCAAGGCGTCAGACGTTCTTGACCTCGGCGCCGTCGATTCTGAGGTTGAGTTCGCTGTTCCTGTTTTGAGTGCGGCTCCTTACGACCTTGCGGCTGTCGGAGACGGTGAGACAGTGACGACTACCTTGTCGGACGCATTCAAATCTACAACGTCAATCAACGCTCCGGCATGGGCGAAAGTCACGGTTGATGGAACCAAAGTCACGGCTGTGGTTTCCGCGACGGACAAGGCTGACGATGTCCGCTACGGCAAGATTCACATTGAAGGCATCACAGCCTCTGGGCCGGCCACGGCCGAGATTCTCATCGCCCAGGCGGCCAAAGGAGCCAAGATTGTCTTCGACAGTTTCTCTGGAGACAAACTGGACGAGAACTGGAAAGGCGCATTGACGAGAGCCGACGCCAAACTTGAGGACGGATGCCTCAAACTTATGGGTACCGGTTCCTATAACGACCCTGCCTCTACATATGTTATCTATCGTATGGACACTCCTGTCCAGCAGAGACTTCATGGAACGACCGGGGATTGCAACCAGTACATCTGCACGGTTGACATCAAGGCGGACGGCTCTGCGGGCGGTGTGAACGCGTTCAACGCTTTCGGCTACAAGGCCGACGGAACCTACGACTTCGCAAGCAAGCAGAACTACACCATATTCGCTTCCGCCACGGCCGGAGCTGAAGGCGGTGGATATTTCTGCTTCAACTGCGCTTCACCTAATGCGATGGACACATGGACCAAGCCGGAAGGGACTGCCATCACAGACTGGATCCGCATCGAGGTCAGCAATGTTGACAGAGCCGGTGACGGTGTGGGAGGAGACTGGGGGCTTAAGGCTGTCTGGTCGCTGGAGGAGGACGAGAACGGTGTCCTCCAGAAGAAGGATCTTCTTTTCCACGGAGGAATGTGGTGGTGGAATGACAATCCGCAGTTGGGCGATACCCCTGGATACTTCGGACTGTTCTCCAAGGAAGCCACGGTCGCTTCATTCAGAAACTTCACCCTTTCCTACACTGAGAAACAGAAATAAAATACAGACAATTCTTTTGAACAGGGGCGTCCCGGTCTTGTTTGGCAGGCCGGGATCCCCGTTCTTGATAAAAGGAGACATTATTTGAGATATGAGGAACACACTTCTTGCTCTAATTCCGGCGCTGGCTGTTTTTCTATTGCCGTCCTGTGGCAAGGACAGCCCTGATCCCGACAAACCTGACGGTTTCACAGTGACATTCGAGACTAACGGCGGGCTGCCTGTTCCGGAAGCGCAGGTCGTGAAGGATGGCGGATTCGTCGTGGAACCTGAGATAGTTCCTGAGAAGGACGGGACGACATTCAGCGGCTGGTATACTTCCACCGGGCTGAAATATAATTTTAAATCCACTCCGGTTTCAAAGGACATCACCCTTTACGCAAAGTATTGGTCAGGACCGAAGAAGTACATATTCATCAATGACTATGACTGGTCCTATCTTGAGGGAGCGATACGAAACACTTTCGGGAATTCTGTAGGCGGTGATGTCGCGGTCGGACAGGCTGTGCTTTTCTACATTTTCGAACGTCCGCTTGACAAGCACCTGACGACGCTGAAAAAACATTTGCTTGAGGCGGAGCGGCAGGATGTGCCGGTGCTGATCCAGCTTGATCCTGTCACCTTCTGGGATGGGGTTCCGGAATTGTGGAACTGGTTCGACAAGGGGATATCCGGCTACGATGAGTCAAACCGTGAGAATGTGGAGTGGACATCCTGGTCAAGTGCTGACGCCGTGAAACTCGGATGGCTGAACTGGGGCTCTCAGATCCGTCTGAAACCGATGGCGAACCTTTTCAGCGAGAAATATCAGAACGCCGTGAGGGAACGCATGACCACACTTCTCGGTACTCTCTCCAATTGGTATAAGTCATTGCCTGAAAATAAGAAATATCTTTTCGGCGGAGTGAAGATCACCGGTGAACTCTGCATGGGACTTAACAATTGGTATTACACAGGAGGCAACGAACTCTATGACAAGCCAAAGGAAAATGATCCGACCACTGGAATAAACATGTGGAACAAGCCAAGCCGCAGCCGTGCCGCGGCGGGACAGCCAGGCGCTGTGTCCACAATAGGATACGCGAGTGTGAAAAGCGCGGGAATCAAGACGGAGGGCACGCTCACCGGAGCGGACATTGAAGAGATGGACCGCCGTTTCACTTTGTTTGTGAGCGACATTGCCCTTGAATATGGCTTCCCTCGTGACAAGGTCTTCGCCCACGCCGGTGGCGCCGATGGCGACCTTGCCGCCTGTGTGAACGAGAAGGTGTGCCCGTCTTGGAGTCTGTATCACTCTGAGGCGATGAATCCGCAGTCCAATTCTCCCTATTGCATGAAACTCATCAGGCAGTCAGACGCGCCGGCATGGGGTGCCGCGGAATGGGCTGTGGACGGAAGCGCGCAGGATTGGACCACCGCCTTGCGCAACACTTTTGCCGTTGACCGATGCCGTTTCATATCCGTCTACACAAATGTTATAGGGAACAACAACGGAACCACCGTGAATGATGCCGCGGTCCAGGGCATAAAGACGGTACAGAAAGACAAGTATTAATCAAGGAAACTACTGGGACAGTTTCCTGAAAAGTTTTGACAACAATGAATATATTCGAGAAATCGCTTCTCTCACTATCGCTGTTGGCTTTGGCCTCATGCAGGCCGTACGAGCCGGAAAATTATTTTTTCCTTAATGACTATCACTGGAACTATGACTATGAGACGCTTCACGAGTATTTCGGGCCTCAAAAAGGCAACCGTCTCGCTGTGGGCAACGCTGTGCTGATGTACATCTTCTCGTATCCGATGGACGAGTTCGAGACCGTTCTAAAGAAGCATTTCGAGGAGTCGGAGAAATACGACATCCCGGTGCTTGTGGAACTTGACGCCATAACATTCTGGGATGATGTGCCTGAGTTGTGGAATTGGTGGGATCCGTCAATGCCTGGTTATGACCCGTCGAACCGTGAGAATGTTGAATGGTCAGGGTGGGGAAGTGAGAATGCCGTGAAGATCGGTTGGCTTAACTGGGGATCGCAGATCCGCCTGAAGCCGATGGCGAATCTCTTCAGCCCGGAATACCAGGCCGCCGTGCGCGAGAGGATGGACAAATTCATGACTTGGACGGCGGAGTGGTACAAGTCATTGCCTCGTGACAGAAAGTATCTTTTGGGAGGTGTGAAGATCACCGGCGAGCTTGGTTTTGGAGTGAACAATTGGTACTATCCCGATGGTAATGATCTGTATGATCTGCCGAAGGAGGATGACCCTACGACAGGAATCGACATGAAAGACATGCCTTCGAGGGGTGTCGGGCAGATCGGCTACGCTTCGCTTGCTTATTCCGGCCTGAAGACAGAGGGGGAGATTACCCCGGAAGACATCTATGCGATAGAATCGAAATATTCAGAGTTCATCGCCGACATCGTGCAAGGGTACGGGATTCCGCGTGAGAAGTTGTTCTCCCATTCGGGAGGTGCCGGTGAGGATCTTGCCGCCGCGATCCAAAAAAACACTTGCCCGACTTGGTCTTTCTATTGGGAAGAGGCCGCTGATCCGTCCAAGTGTGCGCAGGTGACTGAATATCTCAAGCGCTCCGACGCTCCGTACTGGGGATGCTCGGAGTGGAACATCGGCGACGGAAAGTCGAAGGAGGAATGGACTCAGGCCTTGGAGAATTGTTATTCAATCCCTGGATGCAGGTTCCTTACGCTTTTCAATTACGGGACAATCTTCGGAAAGGACAGTGAAGGGAAGTTGACCGTGAACGAAGGGGCTGTCGAGGCCATCAACAACAGACGATAACTCTTAAATTATGAATATGAAATTATTAAAAGTAGCATTAGTTTTATTTGCCGCCAGTCTCCTGTGCGTGTCCTGCTCCAAGAGTGAGGATTCGGGGGCGGTGTCGTACACCGTGACGTTCGACACTGACGGAGGGGCGCCGGCCCCGGATCCGGTGACTGTGGAGAAAGGGAAAACCGTCAATGAGCCCGAGGTCGTTCCCGTGAAGGAGGGCTTCACTTTCTCCGGCTGGTTTACCGAAAGCGGACTCAAGTTCAATTTCAAATCCACCCCTGTCACAAAAGACATCACGCTTGTCGCTCACTGGTGGGCTGGACCGAAGCAGTACGTTCTGATCAATGATTATTCGTGGAAGTACAACGAATCATCGATCGCCGCCACCTTCGGGACTCCGGCAGGGAAGGATGTCTGCGCTGGCGCGAGCGTGCTCATGTTCATGTTCGAGCGGGCCGAGGCGGAGTTCGATGACATAATCAGGCAGCACATCGCCAACGCTGAACAGTACGATTGCCCTGTCCTTTTCAATTTCGATCCGATCACGTTCTGGGACACGGCGACAGACATCTGGAATTGGTTTGATCCGTCTAAGCCAGACTACAATCCGGAGAACAGGGAGAATGTCGAGTGGTACGACTGGGGAAGCGAGCATGCCGTGAAGATAGGATGGCTGAACTGGGGAATGCAGTGCCGTCTCGCGCCTATGGCGAATCTCTACGGGCCGAAATATCAGGCTGCCGTGAAGAAGCGTTTCAAGCGCTATCTGACGATCATCGATGATTGGTACAAGTCCCTCCCGGAGGAGAAAAAGTACTTGCTTGTAGGTGTTAAGCTTGTCGGAGAATTGGCAGTGGGAGTCAACAATTGGTATTACCCGAATGGCAACGATCTTTATGACAAAGACATAAAGGATGACCCTCAGGGTGGCATCAACATGTATCTCAAGCCGAGCCGTGGAGTGCAGACAATCGGCTACGCCGCCCTGACATATTCAGGGATAAAGACTTCAGGAACGATTACCGGAGAGGACATCGCCAAACTTGAGGCGAAGTTCACCGATTGGCTGTGCGGGCTTACCGACGGCTTTTCCTTCCCTCGTGAAAAGATTTTCACGCATGCGGGCGGGTGCGACAACGATCTTGACGCCGCCCTGAATCCAAAGAGTTGTCCATCATGGAGTTTCTACCTTGCAGATGCCGCCGACGCGTCGAATTTTTCCTATGCCATGGGGCTTCTTGGCAAGTCGGACGCTCCTTATTGGGCGGTTTCGGAATGGGCTATCGGAGAGAATTCCGCTCCTGCCAACTGGACAAGCGGAATAAACAGCGCGCTCATGATTGACGGATGCCGTTATGTGAATGTATGTACGAATGTCATCGGGAACAACAACGGGACAAGCCCCAACCCGAAGGCTATTGAAGGAATTAAAGCTTTGATGAAATGAAAAGAACATTAAGATTATTTTTGCTTCTGCCGCTTCTGCTGTCAGCGAGTCTTGAGGCCAAGGTTGAATTACCTGCGATATTCGGAGACCACATGGTGATCCAGCGGAATTCCAAAACCGGTCTTTGGGGAACCGCAAAACCCTCCACGCAGGTCTCCGTGACGACATCCTGGGACGGGCAGGTTTATGACGTGATGTCTGACGCCGCCGGAAAATGGAAGACTGAGATTTCAACGCCTTCCGCCGGCGGCCCGTACACCATTACGATCAGTGATGGCAAGAAACTGACACTGAATGATGTCCTTGTCGGTGAGGTGTGGCTCTGCTCCGGTCAGTCAAACATGGAGTACCGCTTCTCTGACAAGCCTTATGGTTATGAGAAGGCCTTGGAGGATGCCGCCGGGCGCGGGAACATCCGTTTCCTTCACATCGACAACAGGACTTCCTTTGAGCCGGAGGCTGAAGCGGCGGTAAGATACGGTGGATGGGAGGTCTGTGACAAGGACGCCCTCTTCGATTTCTCATGCGTGGCCTATTATTTCGGACGGCATCTGGCGGATAGCCTTAATGTGCCTGTCGGGCTCATCGAGTCAGCATGGGGAGCGACCTTTGCCGAGAATTGGGTGAGCAAGGAGTCTCTCTCGACGCTTCCTGATTTCGGCAAGGCCCTTGAGGAGCAGGAAGCCTTGCCGAAATCCCGTCAGGAGAGGGACGCGATCTATGATGCCCGTGTTGCGGACTGGTGCCGCGCCATCAGTGAGGGTAACAGCATCGCTGACCTTACGGAGGACGGTTGGTCCGAGGTTGATGTTCCGGGGTATCTTGAATATCAAGGCATTAATGAAGACGGGATAATCTGGATGCGAAAGACCGTCGACATCCCCCGCAGTTGGGCCGGCAAGACCTTGAAGATGGATCTCGAGACCATTGACGACCACGATTTCACTTATTTCAACGGCGTGGAGATCGGACACACGGAAGGATGCTCCTCGATGCGTGACTATACCGTTCCCGCAAATCTTGTAAAGGCCGGCAAGGCCGTCATCAGTGTGCGGATCGTTGACATCGTTGGCTACTCCGGATTCAACGGGCGTCCGGACCGCATAAAACTGTCCTGCGGGAAGAAGAGCATACCTCTTTCCGGCAAGTGGCAGGTCAAGTGCACGAGAAAGTACAGTGAGATTCCGAAGTTCCCGGACAAGATTGACGGGAATCCGTTCATGCCTTGTGTGCTCTACAATGCAATGATCAATCCGCTTTTGGGGTATCGTATCAAAGGTGCGATATGGTATCAAGGCGAGTCGAACACAGCGATGCACGAGCAATATTCCTACCTTCTCCAACTCCTTATCCGTGACTGGAGAAAGCAGTGGGGCTACGACTTCCCTTTCTATGTCGCCCAATTGGCTTCGCTTTTCCCTGTGCAGAAAGTCGCAGAGGATTTTGACTGGGCCTATCTGCGTGAGTCCCAGGCCGATGCCCTCCATCTTGAGAATGTCGGTCTTGCCGTGCTGACGGATGTAGGAGACGAGTATGACATACATCCGAAAAATAAGTACGACGTGGGAAGGCGTCTTGCCCTCAATGCGCTTCACGGTGCCTATGGAATGAATATTCCTTACTCAGGGCCTGTGTTCAAGGATTATGTGACCTCTGGCTCGGAGATTCGTGTCCGTTTCGACTGTGCGGATGGAGGATTGGTCGCGATGGATGGCACCAACAGCGCCCCGGCCACTTCGGTGGTGGAGACACTGCGTGGATTCTGGATAGCCGGAGGAGACCGTGTCTTCCACAAGGCCGACGCCAGGATTGAGGGAGAGACCGTTGTTGTGACGAGCCCGGATGTGAGATATCCAGTGGCGGTCCGTTACGGATGGGCGAATTACCCGGACAGCAACCTTTACAATGGAGCCGGGCTTCCTGCTGTTCCGTTCCGCACCGACCGTTGGGCACAGACAACACCTGGCAATTTCTAAAGGTTTCATTTTAATATTCATAAATCATGAGATTCAAATTGATGTCCGCAACCCTTTCCCTGCTTGCCTCCGTCGTGATGGTGGCGGCAGAAAAGGATTACACGAAATATGTCGACCCTTTCATCGGAGCGGACGGCGGGGGATATGTCTTCTGCGGAGCCTGTGTTCCGTTCGGAATGGTAAAACTGGGACCTGACTGCAACAACCTCACGGAGAACGCTGGCTGGCAGGCAGGCACAGACATCGTGGGCTTCAGCCACACGCATCTTAATGGCTCGGGTGGAGGTTGCAAGTACGGAAACGTTCTCTTCATGGCGTCAACGGGTGATCTGGATCCCAATGACTATGCGTCCCCTTATTCGTCGGAAAAAGCCGAGGTGGGGATGTTCTCCGTCAACCTCGACCGCTGGAATGTCTCGGCAAGGCTCTCAGCGTCAGCGCATGCCGGTTTCCATGAATATACTTTCCCGGAATCAGACAATTCCAATATATTCGTGGATCTTGGTAAATTCCTTGCTTCCATTGAGATGCAGGAGTTTGTCGGTTCGGAGGTAACCATCCTTTCAGACCATGAGATCCAAGGTTACACCCGTGTGCGCAACGGTTGGAACTATTCCAAGGCTTACACTGTCTATTTCTATGCGGACTTTGACCGCGCGGCGGATTCTTTCGGAACATGGAAGGAAGGCAGGAAGGAACCCGGAAGGCGCTGCCAGTCCGACAACAACACCAAATCCGGCGCATGGTTCTCTTATAGGACGAATGCGGGGGACAAGATCCGCGTGAAAGTCGGAATCTCTTACATGGGGTACAACAAGGCGCGTGAGAATGCCATGGAACTTAAGACTTGGAACATTGAAGACACCAGAGCCCAGGCTGTCGGTGCCTGGAATGACATACTTTCACAAGTGGATGTCGAGAGCGGGGACGAAGACAGGAAGAAGATATTCTATTCCTCGATGTACCGCATATTCCTCCAGCCTTCCGATTACAACGGAGAGAATCCTGTGTGGAAGACGGATTCGCCGTATTATGGGGATTACCATGCCATTTGGGACACCTTCCGCGCGACGCATCCTTTCATTAACCTTATCCGGCCAACGACAGGAGGGGAGATGGTGCAGTCTCTGGTGGACATTTACGAGAATGACAAGTACATGCCAGACGCCAGGTCAAGCCACTCTACCGGAAGGACCCAGGGAGGATCGAATTGCGATATGCTTGTCGCGGACGCGTTCGTCAAAGGCATCCGGAATGTCGATTACGAGAAGGCCCTTGACGCGATGATAAAGGATGCCACCGTGCCGCCCGGAGATGACGAGAGGCAGTACGGACGTGGAGGACTGCCTGACTACAACAGGCTTGGATATGTATCCACCGATTATGAGCGAGGATGCAGCCGGACTTTTGAATATTCCGCCAATGACTATGCCATAGCGGTTCTGGCCAAGGGGCTTGGAAGAACTGATGTTTACAATGAATATGTCAGGAAAGCGTCAAATTGGAAGAATCTTTGGAATCCCGGCATAAGCAGTTTCGGATTCTCAGGCTTCGCATGGCCGAGGAACAGCGACGGCACGTGGCTTGACGATCCGGAATTCACTGTCTTCTCTTCGGGCTCCTTTGACCACCAGTTCTACGAGACGTTCTCGTGGGAGCTGTCTTTCTATGTCCCTCATGATGTCAACGCACTCATTGACAAGATGGGTGGAAGGGAGAAATTCATTGACAGGTTGGACACTTATTTCCGTGAGTCTTTCCCGGGCAAGAGAGACGAGCTTCTTTTCTACACAAAACTGGTGGGCCTGTGTCAGATTTCCAACGAACCGTGCTTCCTCGTCCCGTCCATGTATGCGTATGTGAACCAACCGTTCAAGACCGCCGAGATTGTCCGTAGGATACTCGACACCCAGTATACATCCGCAAGGGATGGCGTGCCGGGAAATGATGACTCGGGCTCGATGGGAGCCTGGTATGCCTTCCATTGCCTCGGGTTCTACCCTAACGCCGGACAGGATGTCTATCTTATCTCCAGCCCGGTCTTCCCGAAGACCGTGATAAGAATGGAGGACGGCAAGGAACTCACCATAGTCGCGAAGAATACCTCGGACAAGAACATCTATGTCCAGAGCGCGAAACTCAACGGAAAACCTCTTACCCGCTGCTGGCTTCGCCACAGTGAGATCACCGGCGGTGGAACCCTGGAATTCGTGATGGGCTCCAAACCGTCCTCCTGGGCTTCCGATGGAGAACTCCCGCCATCTATGTCAACAACCGACCTCCTGTAGCGGTTATAGCAAGAAATGAATATCACCGCAGCCTTTCCGGCATAGGCCCCACCTTGCCACTGAGACTGCGGTGTTTTTTAGCGTCCTGATGTAAAATTCTTTGACTATCGGCTATGAAATAGTATCTTTAGGATTTGAAACGTAATGGAATGGAATCAGACCTTGTATGCCCGGAAGCCCCAAAGGTAATGGGCTCTACAAGATTTTCATGCGATGAGGCGGGATGTGAGCCGGAAAGTGGAGATGTGCGCTTACATGTCGGCACGGACGAGGTTCAGAGGCTTATGGACAGGAATGCCCAGGGCGCAAGGTTGACTGGATATATTTATTTATTGATTGTAAGGTAGGTATATTGCCCAAGAAGAGGCAGGTGATTAATTTTTCAGACTACTATTTTTTGAATATGACAGAGTACGAGAAATGTTTGGCGGGAATGCCTTTCAACGGCGGTGAGAAACCGATGACTGACATGGCTGCCGCGGCGAGGCGGCTGATGAGGGCTTTCAATGCTGTCGGCTATGAGGATGCGGCGGGGAAGTACGCCATACTCAAGGAGTTGCTTGGAGGCGTCGGCCGCAATGTCTGGGTGGATGTTGATTTCCATTGTGAATATGGCAAAAACATCTTCATCGGGGACAACAGCATAGTCAACCAGAACTGCACGTTCATCGACAACAACCGCATCACAATCGGCCGCAATGTACTGATTGCCTCAAATGTGCAGATCTACACGGCCACCCATTCGGTAATTCCGGAGGAACGACGGTCGTCCGGGAGCGGAGATGCCTGCATCACCATCGCCAAGCCGGTTACGGTCAAGGACAACGCCTGGATCGGAGGCGGTGCGATCATCCTGCCGGGAGTGACGATAGGGGAAGGCACCACAATCGGGGCCGGAAGTGTTGTCACCAAGGATATTCCTGACCGCTGCGTCGCTGTCGGCAGCCCCTGCCGTGTGATCCGAACCCTTTGAAAACAGTGCTAGTCCAGACCTGTTGACGGAATTGGTACACCAAAACGTCCTCTGGTGTACCAAACGTGCCCCAAGCCTCATTTGGTACCTCATAAGGCCCTCTGGGGTACCAACCGCATCAAAAACGTCATTTGGTACACCAAAGTGCCTTATATGGTACGGTGGCTCAAGGAATATCAGACATTAAGCCCCATCTCGTAGGCCTCCCGCAGCTTAGGATTGCCCTCGATGTCGCGGGGCGATTCAACTCCGCCGCAGAAGACAGTGCCGGCAAGGCGGCTCTTAGGGTAGCAGTCTATCCAGCCGGTCAGGCCTGCCTCGGCACGCTTCGGGGCTTCGGGATCGTCCTCCGCTGCTGTCGAGAGCATATACACATCCCGGAATTTGTAGTCGAGAGGGTACATCGCGTTCATGCGGTCGATAAGCACCTTCATCTGGCCGCTCATCTCGTAGTAGTAGATCGGTGTCGCCCAGCAGACGGCATCGGCCTCCAACACCTTGGCCATGATTGTGTTGGCATCATCGTTTATGACGCACCGCCCCAACTTCTGACAGGCGAGGCATCCACGGCAGAATGCGATCTGTTTGTCTTTGAGGGAAATCTTCTCGACCTCGTTACCAGCTGCCTGGGCGCCTTCGATGAACTTGTCAGCGAGCGTGTCGCTGTTGGAACCAGCGCGAAGACTGGAGGATATTACAATTACCTTTTTCATAATGATTATGTTTCTGAATATGCCGTGTCGTGTCATTCCGTACCATCATATTCACCGGCGCATATTCACAACAAAATCAGTACCTCAGTCTGGCCTCCGGTTTAATCGTATTCCGGTTTTTATTACCCGGATTACTTTTTGAGGTCCCTACTCTACCAACGTAAGGTTGTACTCTCGGATGCAGGTGTTCCCTGCCTGATCCTCAACGGTGAATTTGAAGAGGTAGTCTCCGGGCTTTGTACCTTCAGGGAATTTAGGATGCTCGTGGAAGGTGGTGTTGCGTGTGCCTGCATAGGGGGACTTGTCCCAAGTCTGGTTCACCACTTCCGTCTTGCCGTCTTTGGAGGTAATCAAGACGGTGATCCTCTTCAACTGGTTCATCACGCAGTAGGCATCGGTCTCTACGTGCAGATCCCCGGTCTTAAGGCTTCCCGTGTGGTTGTTCACCTCTTCCGCACCGTGTCCGCTGCCCATCTCGAAATTCTCCAGAAAAGGCTTGTCGCTTATCTGGAACTGTCCGGTGACTGTCTTAGACTCGCCGCTTTCCAGAGTTATGACGAGATTCATTTTGTATTTCCCCACTGGCTGGTCCATCGGAATCTGTTCATAGTCATCGGCGGGAATCAACGCTCTCAGTTCCCCCGTCTCCTTGTCATAACCGGAGATCAGTTCAGTCTCATCGAACTTGCCCTGCCCTCCGTCTTCCTGCTGTGCTGTCATTTTTATTGAAGCGACCGCCCCTTCAAGTACTTTGATTTTGGCCTGGATGGAGAGGTGTCCATAGGCGAAGGCTGTGCCGCTGTCGGGAATATCCTTTTCCCCAAGTTTAAGTTCCTCCACGGAGATGTTCTCCTGAGGCTCGTCGGGTGTGTGATTGTTTTTGTCACAGGAAGTGAACCCGAACGAGAATGCTACAAGCAGCATCGTGGCTGCTGAAATAGATTTAATTAGTCTCATAACAAATTGATTTTATTTTTTTTGAATATTACTCTTTTGCTCTTATCTTGATGCTGATCGCCTTCAGCTGTTGCCAACCAGCTTTGTCGGTCAGCCGTACCATAAAATGATAGTCGCCTGTGTCGATGCCTTCGGGGATTGGGATGTCCACCTTTGCGTCATACGACTTATGCCCTTCGGGAATCGCGAAATCCTGATTATAGACCCAAGGATTGACTGGATCCTTCTTTGGGTCGAGAGGGCAGTCGCCTGCGGATGTCGAGTGTGTGTGGTGGTCGAAGTTGTGGTGGATCTCCAAGTTGAAGTTTCCGAGCTCATCGTTGTCCGTGAATTTGTAACGGAACGGAATCTCCTCTCCGATGTGATAAACCTCGCAGTCGATCGGTGACGGGACATCCCCGTCCACGATTTCTGGCTTTCCCAGATCTTTGGCCTTCGTGTCTTCTCCCGTGCAGCTTTCGGCCAATATAAGCACTGTGAACAATGCCACTGCCATTAGATTGTTTTTGTGTCTCATGATTTTAATGTTTTGTAAACCTTCCTGCAGTCAGGAAGCTGTTGTTGTTAGTCGTTTTATTGTATAGACGCCATTAAAAGTTCCACGCAGCCATCACCGAGATGTCACGGCCTGGGGCCGGAACCCCGATCAGGCGGTAGTAGCTGGTGTGGTCGTAGTGCCTGACTCCGAGGAGATTGTCGCAGCGTAAGGTCAGGCGTAGGATGTCCTTTCCAAGAGGAAGTGACTTCACTAATGAGATGTTGACAAGCTGGTAGCCTGATGTCGGCTCTTCCGGAGGCACGACCTCATCTTGGTCGCCCACGGCAACATATTCAATGGCAGCGAAACCTCCTTTGGCTGCATCGGTTGCAGGAAGATTGTAGCGAAGCCTTGCGGAAGCGAACCAAGGAGGGGACATGGTTAATGAATATCCTTTCTTTTCACCGTTGAGTTGTCGTGAGTGAAGATATTCAGCGCTGGCATCCAATTCCAAGTTACGATTTAGTTTTAATTCAAGCGATGCCTCGGCACCCCAGCGGAAGACTCTGCTTTGTGTGTAGTAATATAGTTGCAGACCTTCCTGATAATCTGGAGTCGGGTTGAGGTAGATGTAGTTCGGAAAATAATTCACGAATGGGGTGAATGATGCTTTGACGGAGCTTTGCTCGTAGACTATTCCGGCATCCATCTGATAAGATTCTTCCGGCCTCAGATTGGAGTTGCCCTTTTCATAGCGGAATATGTTGTAGTTGACGCCGTCCATTCCAAGCTCCTTCGTCGCCGGCATGCGGAAACTCTTGCCTATGTTCGCCTTAAGTACGAAGTCGCCAAGCCTCCCGTTGATTCCGGTGGACCAAGTCAGGCTGCGGAACCGTTTCCTCAAGTCTGCTGACCTCTCCATATAGACAGAGTCTCCGTCCGCAGTCGGGGTCTTGAACCAGTCCTTGTAGGAATGAATATTCACACGTCCATAGTCGTAGCGAATGCCGCCGCTCAGTATGAGCCTTTCGTTGATCACCGTCCTGTCAGACACGTAAGCCCCGAACGTACGCCGCTCGAAATCCGGAAGGATGAACCCCCATCCCCCGGTTCGGTTCAGCTGGCATTCCGCATTCACCCCCATATTCAAAGTGTTCGCTCCTAATGTCTGACGAGCATTGATTATGGCAGAGAATGTGTTTTTCCCGAAGCTCCGTTCCAGGTCGTTGGAAGGCGTTGGCATATAGCCGTGTGAGACTGGTTCTGAATATTCCCGCTGCCTGTTGTTCTGCCAGCCCAAGTCCGCCGTCAATGTCCCGCTGCCCCAAGTCCGTTCGGTATGATTTGAGACAAATAGGTGATTGACAGCGTGGTACGGAAGGTCAATGTCTCGTCTGGAAGCATTGTAGTCAATGTCTGACATTCGCACTTCAAGTCCGTGGGCATCAGCGAAAAAGCCGCTTCTTGTGTTCACATTGCTTATCCTTAGGGATGTTCTCCAGCCGTTGCCCTCGTAGCCAAGTGTCAGGCTGCCGTCAGCTTCCCTGCCCGCTGTGTTGCGTAGGCAGCGGTCGTAAAGTTTGATGTAGTACGAATAGTATTGTATGCTGTCGGCCGGAACCTTGTAGTCAGCATAGCCGACGAACGTTCCATTCGCTTTATACCAGAACCTTCCAAGGTTGCCACCAATCTTCCCGGTCGCTCCAACTGATTCGTTATTGCTTCGGACGAACAGGTTGACACTTCCTCCGAACCTTTTGGCCGGAATGATGTCGCTCTTGAGGTTGATCACTCCACCGATGGCGTCCGAGCCGTAAGCCAGAGCTGCCGGCCCTTTGACGATCTCCACATTCTCAACGCTGAATTGATCGGCCTCAAGTCCGTGGTCATCTCCCCATTGCTGCCCCTCGTGCTTGATTCCGTTCTCGGCCACGAGTATTCTGTTTGTTCCCAAGCCTCTTATGGTCGGTTTGGATTCTCCTGAACCGATCACATTTGCCTTCACTCCCGGAATTTTCGACAGACTCTGCATCAAAGAGCCTCCGAAATTCTCTTCTATGTATTTCCGGTCGGTATTGACTGTGTTTAAGGATGTGCGCATTTGGACATCCTTTTCGCTGCTGTGTCCTATCACCACCGCTTCATCCAGCGTCCCGCCTTCCTTTGATTTGATGCTGTCGGTCACGGCCATTCTTTTCAAGGTGTCCGAACGTGTGGCATCACTCAAAGGCGTACGGCTTCCTCTCGCATTCGGTCCTTCAAATGCGAGACAGAGCAGGATGAATAGTGGAAGAACACTGATCTTCCTTCTCATCTTAATCTGGTTTTGGGCATTGAATGACAAGTCGATAATGATTATCAACTTCTTGCCCGATAAATACATAATGTTGTTGGTCGCCAATGCCTTGGACTCACATATATTTTTTGATGCAAAATCCTGGCATAGTACTCCGCGAAGTTCGTAAGCGGTAAAAATAAGTTGCCTAAGGTGAGGCAAGTTATTTTTAAACGGTTACTAATGAGAATGATGGAAAGGGAGGGGCGCGTAGAGAATGCGTCAGAGTTTCAGACTGTGTGACTCCTGATTCCGGCTGAATTGTCAAATCAGGGAAAAGTAATATGCTGAAGACATCCAGCCTTAAAGAAGGCGAGTCAATGAAAGGTGTGGCGATGAAATGACAGATAGGACAAGTGTCCTCGCAATGCCCTCCTTCTGTGTGTCCCGGGATGTCCTGATGAGATTCCGACACCGCTTCAATCTCGTGAAAGTGTGTCGCTTTCACGAGACCCACAGGCATTAGGGTCAACAGAAGGACCAATGCGATTATGGTTTTGTCTTTTCTCATCTTTTCTACTCGGCTGCAAATATAATGATTCTGTCTATTAAATGCAACAATGTTGCAAATTTTAATTATGGTAAATTTTATAAATTGATTTATTTGCTATAAATTTGCGAATATATTATATAGTGAAAATGAATGCCACTGACATACTCAAAAAGGGCGGATTGAAGAAAAGCGCCCAACGTATCGCTGTCATAAACATTCTCCAAAAGCATCTGATTCCGTTGAAAGAGGACGAAATCAAGGAAGAAATGGGGGAGATCTATGACAGGATCACCTTTTACAGAACGATGCAGGCTCTTTGTGAAGCGGGTATCGTTCACCGCATCGTTGTAGACAAGACCATTGTGGAATACGCCTTGAACACTGAAGAGGAACATCACTCCCACGTCCATTTCTATTGCACGGTATGCCATTCGGTCACCTGCCTCAAGGACACTCCGGTGTCCAGTTACAATCTGCCGCTTGGCTACCGGCAGGAAGAGTGTCAGGTTCTGATAAAGGGCGTATGCCCTTCCTGTATCGTCTAATCCTGATTTCCCCTAAGGTCACATCAGGTCTGCTCGGACAGATAAAGGGACTTGGGGAGACAGCTCCGATGGCTGGCGAAACGGCCCCCTGGCTCAAATGCGGTTCCAAGCGTGCTGTGAGCTGTTTCGTTTTGGTACACTAAAAGGCTTTCCGGTGTACCAACAGTACCCTGAACTTCAATTGGTACTCCAGAGGGGCTTGTGAGGTACGGCGACCGGAAGACTCCGAATTCAGGTACTGTTTCACTCACAGTACCAGTCTCCGACATCTTTCCAGACATGTAACCCCGGTTTCACACATGGTCCCGGCCTCCATCCTCATGTATGACAGACTTGTTTTGCGCGTGAGAGATTTGTCCATGGGTTTGGACTATCGCAGATTCTTCAGCTTCATCTTTCTGCCGTTTACCTGACATTCTTTTATGGATGCCTGGCCTTTGACTATCTTGACAAAAGGTTTTCCTTTTTCCAACCCGACAGTGCCGTACCATCCGTCCGCAGAGAAGAATGAACGGAAGTCGTTTCCTATACGGGAGTCAATGAACAGGGTCTTGGTCACAGCGTCGTATCGAACTCCGGTGAGGGCTTGCAGCAAACTGTAGCTTGACAGGGCTCTGGCATACCATGAACCGCATTCATATTCGTTAAATGGGTTGCGCTTTATCCCATCGTATCTGTCAAGGCATGTTCTGACTATGTCAAGTCCTTTTTCCACTTCTCCTTCAAAGATCAGATGTGCGGCGACCTGAAACTCAATTCCTGTCCATACTTCATCACTATAGACAAACGGAAGACTTGGTTTTCCACCTTGGGGCCATGTGCACAGAAGCAGTCCTCCCTCATTGCCGACGGCGTAACCCGGTCTTTGTGGGTTCGCGTGATCCCTGAGGTCTTTCTTCAGATTATAATTATAGACTGAATTGAGGTGACTTGTCACTTTGTCCGTGTTGAACGGTTCCGGAAGACCACATACCAATGACATCCAGCCACCGATTATTCCGTCGGAAAGACATCCGTTGCCATACTGGTATTTCGGACCCTCCTTTTCAAGGATTTTTCTGGCCTCAGGCGAGTACCCGCTATGGAAAGACTGTGCGGATGTCGGATCTGCCGTCTTGAGATCCTTCCATCGTATGTTCTGGATGAAATACTCGCCGTTCCAAAGCTCTCCATTCATGTAATTGATTGACTTCTCAAGCAAACTCTTATAGCCGCTGACATCCTCTCCAAGATATTCTCCTATCTGAATGATGCTGTTCAACGCTCCGGCGTAGAAACTGGTGCACATTCCGTCCGGACCCCAGAATTCAATGTCGTAGGTGTTGTGGTGCGGCTCCTCGACGGCTCCTTCCCTGTGAGGATCCCAAGTCGTGATGCAGTAGTCCATGCTCCTTTTGATCTGAGGATAAAGGTTGCGTATCCACTCATCATCTCCGCTTATCCTCCATTCGCGGTAGACTTTCATGATGCCTCCCAGCTGTCCGTCTGCGGCAGAGTGAAAGTCGTGCTTGACAGGCCTGATGGGTATGTTGGCTCTGAAGACCTGATGTCCGTCTTTGTTCTGATCGACAAAGAATTCAGTCTCGCGCAGTGTCCTTTCCATTCTTGGAAAGAGGTGTGGAATAGCCTGTGCATAATTCCATACATGTGTGCATGAACCGTGGCAGCTTCCCCAATTGTCACCGCTCCCTTCCCATACCCATAGTCTGCCGTCATGCTGGCGCATGACTGTGGATGATTTCAGTATGGTCAGGTTGTCAGCTATAGCCTCTATCACCTCGTCAGGAAGTGTTGAGTCATAAAATGTGTCCGAGAATAATTTCGTGGCGTTCTTGAGTTCGGAGTAGTAATCTTGCCAATAGGACGCGACTTCGGTCACGGAAGAGAATCTTCTGCTGTACCATGGCTCGTAACGTTCAGGGTAATCCTTGTAGTCATCCTCCTTATAGTAGAACCCTCGGTCTGTATCCGTCTCGGCGTCCGGACCTATCCTGTGCACCGACGTTGGAACATACCATGCCATGTACAAATGAATGGTTTTGGATTCTCCGGGCTTGAGAGAGAACGGAACGTACAAAGAAGCTCCGGGGGCGGCCTCGCCAGGCCCGTTCGGTGTCATGTCCCCGGATTCTGCCTTGTTCCAGGCCATTGTCAGCGGGTCGAACCATCCTCCACGGAACCAGCAGTAGTCAACCACAACGTTCTCCTCGTCTGTGAATATGGCGCAATGACCTTCTGCGTCAACCATATTCGGTACCGGGTTCTGATTCAATACAAAGCCCTTCTCCATTTTTGTTATCGGAGACGCCGAGTCGTTGCTTCTCCACATGAAATTCCTCGTATTGAATGAGAAGATGGCACTGATTTTCTCTTCTGATGTGTTTTTGAAAGTATATTCAAGTCCTCCGACAGGAAGACCGGAATTGTCTTCGTCATTAGGAATGAACGGGTTCCATCCAAGAATATTCACATTTAGAGGAAGGTCTTTGTCGCATAACCCGATGCTGGCGAAAGGAAACCGGGCTTCGAAACTTCCTTCGTCGAATCGCGGAAGTCCCCATGTCGTTCCTCCGACGCCCATGCCGCCTTCCCTTCTTCCGAATATCTTGAATTCCGGAACGTTGGCCTCGAGCACCTTTGTCCCGTTCTGTATGCCATCAACATGAATGGCGGCGAAGGTGCATGGTTCATGGAACAACTCCGGATAATGATGGAATGACATATTCGAGATGGCGCCAGTGCCCTCGATGCAGAACATTCCGGATCCAAGCCCTCCGATCGGAAATGCGATATGGCTTAATTCCGCACCGGTGAAACTTTTGTTGTAGTCCCTCGCAAAAACGGGACTCCCGAAAGAATATATAAGCATTGAAATGCATAGAAGCAAGTTGCGTTTCATGTTAATCTGTTTTTAATTTTGGTGTTATTTTCATTACAGCTCCTCCCGAAGATGCGAGGTTTAATGTCAGTTTATCTTTCTTGGTGATATTCCTTTTGGAGATGACAAGATTGTCAGGATTCCTGTCAGTATCATCCGCATCCTGCAGCGACACAAGCTCGAACTCTCCGTCTCCTATGAATTCAAGATCCACGTCGACCGAGCGCTTTTCCGAGTTGTTTATGCTTCCTATATACCACTCATATCCTTTCCTTCTGGCAGTGACGATGTATTCCGCCACTTCGGCGGACAGCACCTTGGTCTCGTCCCATACGGTAGGTATTCCTTTGAGGAAATCAAATCCTGGCTGCCCTTTGTACGCTTCAGGATAATCGCATACCATGTTGAGGTAACTCTCAAGCACGATGTACATTCCGAGCATGTGGCATCTGGTGCTGGTCACCAGAGGCCTTGAGTAATGCACTTTGAAATCTTTTTCGGGAACGGACCGGAAACCTCCCAGATGATAGTCGGCAGGTCCTGCGATCAACCTTGTGAAAGGCATCATGATGTCATGGTCAGCACCCATCTGCCTGTCATTATCCCATTTGTACACTTCATAGTTCAGCGTGCCTTCACGGGTGAATTCGTTCGGGTATGTCCGAGATAGGCCTGATGGTTTGCTGGCACCGTGGAACTGAATGAATAGCTTGTGCTCGGCCGCTTTCCGGAGAATCTCTTCCTGAATCCGGATCATCTCCTGGTCGTCCCTGTTCATGAAATCCACCATCATCCCTTTGACGCCCCACTCGTTGAATTTGGTAAACACTGCATCGATGTCTTTGTACAATGCCGCCCAATTCAGCCATACATGAATATCCACTCCGCGTGATCGGGCATATTCACAAACGGCTTTGAAATCAAGCAGAGGGACCGGCCTTGTGAGGTCCGCGTTCGGTCCGGCAAGTCCGAATCCCGGACCGTCATCGTAGTACCATGGCATGTCGGCGTAGCCGTAGACGGAATGGTATTCAAGGCCGCTTTCCGCCGCGAAGTCGATGTAGTACTTGTTGGTCAGAAAATTGTTGCCTGGCTGGAATGTTGTGTCAGGCACTTCTGTGTCGTTCCACCATGGGAAGGTTGTCTTTCCCGGCTTAATCCATGAGGTATCTTCTATTCTGCATGGCTCGCAAAGGCTTGTCAGCACGGTACTCTCGATCAATGCTCCGATTCTGTCACTGACCATGAAGACTCTCCATGGTGTGACACATATCGAGTCCATCATGACACTGTATTCGGGATTGTCGAGCCTCGGGGAAAGCCGGCTGGTAAACTTTCCATCCTTCCTGACGAGGTACATTCCGGCATAATCCACCAGATTGGCTTCGGTGACAGACATATATGAGCCATTCTCGAATTCCATGGTGATCGGCATGTCAATCAGACGGTTGTTGTCCAGTTCGTCGACCCGTGCCCTTGTGTAAGGGCCTTCATGCGAATTGATGAATCCTGGCACGAACAAAGCGTTCGCCATAGGGTTGCCGTCGGTGTTGATTTCAAGAATCTCGTTCTTTATGTTCAGCCTGTCTTGGTATGACTTTATTTTGTAACGGAAGGCCACGGCGTCATCAAACGCTTTGGCTTGGATGCGTAGTTCAAGACCTTTTTCTGGTACAAAGACAGGGAATGACACCTCGTTGTAGGCGCTGCGGACATGACTGCACTTTCCTACGGGTAAGGAATATTCCTCATACCCTTTTTCCCTGGTCCCTTTGCCCATTTTGACACCCTCGCCAAGTGTGCCATGGTCTGTGATTATTCCTATGCGGGAATTATGGACAAGAGTCTGCTTCTTGTAGGTGATGCTGTACTCGAGGCATCCTCCTTTTGCGCTGAACGTGATGCCGAGGTCTTTTTCTGGTGATTCAAGCTTCAGTTTAGGCTGCGCCGAGGTGATCGCCTGGAAGGATGCTAACAGCAGAAGGGTAAGAAATCTTCTCATTTTGATTCTTTTAAGTCAATAGACATGAGGTATGTGTTGTAGGGAAGCCACATCGACATGATGAAATACAGAGTGGTCCCGTTCCGCGACAGCGGGTGGATGAATGATCCGTACAGCTGCGGCCAGTCTCTTCCGCTCGCAACCTGCATCGGGTCGCTCCATGGACCGACCGGATTCTCGGAGTACCGCAGACTGATCTCGTAACGTGTCTCGTTGAAGTAGAGCAGTACCCACTTCTTGAGTTCCGGCATGTAGCTGAAAGACAGTTCTCCGACTTTATCGTCGAACAGCGGGGCTGCCGCAGCCTCTCTGCCCTCTACCCATCCGAAACCATTCCAGAATTCGTATTTGTCAGTGTTCTCTATGTCTTTTTCGTCGAATCTGGCCAGATGTGGTTTGTCGCTCCGCCCGGTTTTAGTGGCCATCATGTAGACCAATCCGTTGTCATTGTAGTAGCCGCATTGCCCGAAATTACTCTCTCCGGCGAAGTTGACACCACTTAGGCGTTCCCAGTTGTTCCCTTCGTCGGTTGATTTGTAAAGGCTGGAGTAATTTGTCACCCACCCGGTCCACGTCTTGATGTTCATGTAGTGGATGTAGTCAGCGTTATTGGCGTGGATAGCCGCTGTAGGAATTGATGTGAAATCACCTGTTCCTGATGTGTTGTGTGCGCTGAAACAGATTTCTTTGGCTTGGCCACCGTCTGTCGCGGCTCCGTTTATCTGAAGCCCGTTACTTAGGTCTGTGTCATTGGAGAACAAGAGGACATTGCTTCTCCAGGATCCTCCGTTAGGGCCTGGCGCTGAGAAGTTTGGCTTGAAATCTGCTCCATACGTATCCCCGAAAACCAGTCCGAACTTGTTTTGGGACATTTCCCACACTATACCGAGGTCAGTGGCTCCGACATTGTATTTCAAGTCTGTTCTGTTGTTCAAGGTGTATTTGACCGATGGTAGTCCATTGTGGCCGTTGTCTTCGGCTCCAGTGACTCTGGAGACGCACTGAAGATTTGACAATGTCATAAATTTGGCTGCGGCTTGCACCTCGTTTATTATCCTTACTGATTCGGTCTTGCTGGATCTTCCACTTGCGTCGAACGCTGTAAACTCAAGTGTAAGGTGCTCTGGATCGGTTTCCTTGATTTGGTACACATAGGTGAATCTGTCTGATAATACAGCCTTGCCGTGTTTGGCCGGAAGCCTTCCATAGTCGGTCTCTTTGACGACCCTTAGGTAATCCAGATCATTGAAACCGTCAATGTCCATTTGGATTTCCACCACTCTATCCGTCGCGGCAGCCTCGTTTTGGGCAAGTCTTATTTTGATGTCGCTCACGGTGGTGTCCGCTGTTGTGCTTCCTTTGGCACATGAAGCGCTTATTATGCACACTGATAAACTCAGCGTACATAATAAGCCCGTGTAAGTTTTTTGACTCATTGTTGTTCGTTAATAGTTCTCAAGATCCTGCCATGAAGGGAATTCCGGGTATTTCGCATGAGGCTCGCTTTGATACCAAAAAGTCGTGGCCGAGATGTCGGAATGCTGTTGAAGGTACCTTCCGTCAAACCTCCATCCCAGATCTTGGATTGTTGCCTTGAAATCCTTCTTGAATCTGACTGGATCCATAATGTGCCAGCGGTACAAGCCGAAACGTTCCTGTGAACGGTATGTCCCGTCAGGCCTTATCACTTGGCAGAGACCTGCATAAGGTGTGCAGAATTCTGTGAATCTCCCATTCCTGTCAAAATTGTACGATCCGCAGAAGTAGTCTTCTGTTCCGGTGGTGCATATTGTAGGATATTTCTTGTCTCCGTCAATGAAGAATTTCATCTCTCCTTCTCCCCACCAGCCATTGTTGGTGAGTCCCCACGCCATATAGACTCCTACATATTGTCCCTGGCCTTTTATCCCGTCTATGACGGTAAAGTCAGAACTCTCGTTGTACCTTGTCCTCCTAAACTGGCAATGGAAATATCCCTCATCCTCAGGAACTTCGGTGAGAGTGTAGTCAATCTGGTAATACAGCGTCATGGCGTCTTTAGGGTTGATGTTCTCCATTGTGATCTTGCATTTTTTCCTGAAAGGCATCTGCCAGTAGCAGTTGAACGCACTTCCTGGATTCACACATACGGGCATGGAGACAAGTGGGGAATATTCATTCCATCCCATGCAGAAGAAGTCTGAGACAGGACATTCGACGGAGGGGGTCTTCTCGTCATCCCAATATATTCGTATGATGCTCCATCTCCACACTCCGGTAGGTGTCATCCAGATGTGCTGGACAGCGCCGGGGCCATCCATTTCGGCGATTGTGACGGTCTCTCCGGAGTTGATTATTATGTAAGGGTTGACTTTCCACCCTTCTCCAAGATCTCTGGCGGCCCAGGATGCGTTGTTCACGTTTCTGGTGTTTGGAAGCTGAGGCACCGCCGTGCCACCTTTACCTTTCTCGCCGGTGAAGTTTTCGGGGGAGATTGATCTTGTCTCAGCATTTGACAGCCTGGAAAGATTTCCGAGGCTCATGTTGAGCCCGTTGAAGTTCTGCGCTCCGGTGTTTAGCGCCATTAAACTGCAAATCAGTGTTGTGATGATTGTTGTGGTTTTCATTTCTGTGATGTTTTGCTTGTGTGTTGGTGGTGGGTATAATTATGTTAAATCAATTTAGCGACTTAGGCGGAACTGGTTTTCATGCGCCGGCGATGTCATTTACGTTGCTTTGACGAAGAGCGTTCGACCAGAGTGCCTTCCGCTTCGACTTGCTGGGTGAAGCCGCCATCAGCCCCAAGGCGTTCGATGAGTAACTCGACTGCTTTCCTTGCCATCCTTTCCAGAGGCTGGGATATGTAGGTTATCGGTGCGTAGAAAAAGTCGAAGGCACTCTCTCCGTCAAAGCAGACAATTCCAAGATCATCGGGGATGCGTATTCCTTTGTTTTGGATGTAATACAGACACTTGATGGTGATTGTGTTGGTGGCGAACAAAATGGCGTCCACTTTGTTTTCGATAAGGCTGTTCATGGCTTTCTCGCAACTTTTGTCCAAAGAACCCATTTCCACTTGCTTAATAATTATGGAATCTTTTGAACCATGATCAGCCATCGCTTTGGAATAACCTTCTATACGTCCCTTCATGTTTGTGAGGTTGGCCCCGTAACCAATGAATCCTATTCTGTTGTACCCTTGCCTTATCAGATGCACAGTCGCTTCGTAGGATGCCTTATAATTATTCAGACTGACATAATCAGTCTTGACATCCGGGACGTATCTGTCCAGCAGGACCAATGGGATGTTTCTTTCGTCCAACATCCTGATTGTGTCTTCGGAGCCGTCGCAAGGCACGACAATCATCCCGTCAACTTCTTTTCGGAGCATTTTTTGTGTCAGGTCGGCCAGTTTGTCCGCACGCTCATCGGAACTTGCGAACAGTGCCATGTAGCCGTATTCCTCGGCTGCGGTCTCGATGTTCTTGACGATCTCGGCGAAAAACATGTTCGATATGTCAGAGACGATGACGCCTATGGTGTGATTGGTCCCGTCACGCAGGCTCTTGGCGAACCCGTTGGGCTTGTAATCTAATTTCTTCGCTATCTCCCGGATCTTATCAGCCATCGCATCGCTGACTCTGTACTGTTTCTGCTTTCCGTTCAGCACGAAAGACACGAGGGCGGGGGAGGCTCCCGCCGCTTTCGCTATGTCTTTGATGGAAATTCCCTTCTTTTTCTCCCCCATAAAGCTAAATTGTTTTTGCAAATTTATGGAATATTTGTTAAAAACAAAATAGCTGGAGGTCAAATCTGCGAAAAAATATTTATGGATTTCCTTTGAAAATTAATTTCTAATTACTTACTTTGCATTGTGTTTTGAGGGTAAGGGAATAATTATTAACACTAAAAAAGAATATGAATGGTATGATATTCAAGGGGGAGACCCCTATTATTTGTACTAATTTGCTAAATTAATTTAGCACAACTACCGTAAACAATTATTGAGTCATTTTATGGAACATTTACAAAAGACATTGAAGATGGCGATATGCATGAGGAACATTTTGTCAAGGATGCTTCTCGCCTTGTTGCTGTTGACCGCGGCATTGCAGACTTATGCCCAAAAAACGATGTTCAAAGTGTCTGGAACTGTTCTTGACGCCCAGACGAAGGAACCGGTGATAGGAGCCGGTGTCATGATGAAAGCCTCAAATCTGGGAACTGTCACAGATGTGGACGGAAATTACATGCTGTCTGTCACGGACCCGAAAGGGATCCTCGTTGTCTCTGCCATTGGTTACAAGGATGTGGAGGTGAACATCGGGAACAAGGCAGTTGTCAACGTGCTGATGGAAAACGACACAGAGTCTCTTCAGGATGCTGTTGTCATCGGCTATGGGTCCCAGAAGAAAGCGACGATCACAGGGTCGCTTACTCAAGTGGATGTGAAACTTCTGGAGCAATCCGCGGCTCCGTCGCTCTCGAATTCTTTGGGAGGAACGATGCCTGGCGTCATCACTCGCCAAAGCAGCGGAGAGCCTGGATATGATGGAGCCACGATTCTTATTCGGGGAATGGGGTCCTGGGTGAACTCTTCTCCGTTGGTGCTGGTGGATGGCGTGGAGCGTGACATCAACTTGATAAATACCGATGAGATCGCATCATTTTCCATTCTTAAGGACGCATCGGCTACCGCTGTGTATGGAATGAGGGGTGCTAATGGCGTAATACTGATCTCCACTAAGAAGGGTGTTGTCGGAAGACCGAAAGTGTCTCTGCGTATGGAAGCCACCCAACTTCACGGGCTTCGTTTCCCGGATTACATAAAAGGCTTTGAATTCGCTAATCTCATGAACGAGGCATGCGCGGTAGGAGGTACTGCCATTCCATGGTCAGATGAGGAGATCGAAAAATTCCGTGACGGATCGGACCCATATAATTATCCAAGTGTGGACTGGACTGACGAGACATTGAAGAAGAATGCGTTCCAGACAATGAACACCCTTTCGGTGACTGGTGGTAATGAGACTGTCAGGTATTATGTCAGTGTCGGGTTCACATCACAGAGTGGTCTGTTTAAGGAGGATCCCACCTATGACTACAGAACGAACTCTTTGTCACAGAGGTATAATTTTCGCTCGAATGTGGACATAAACCTGACTAAGAACTTCTCATTGTCTTTGGGGCTTGCCGAGATCATTGAGGACCGAACTTACCCCGGGACCCCGGCGGCGACCATCTTCAATGCCCTCAGGGTCTGCTCACCGATTTCTTTTCCGGTGAGGAATCCGGATGGAACATTCGGTGGAGGAAACACCTCCTACGAATGGATCAGTCCTTATGTGTACGCCACGAACAGTGGATATTCCAAGCAGTTCCGCTCCACCACGCAGGGCACTGTGGGGGCCAAATGGGATTTGTCAACCCTTATTACCCCAGGTCTTCAGATAGAGGGTAATTTTTCCTTTGACCATTTTTATCTCAACGAGGCTACCAGAAGCAAGCAACCTCTCATCAAAAAGTATCTTGGCGTGGATCCTGCCACGGGGGAGGATCGTTACACCTTGATAAAGGAGGAAACCTCAATGGGTTACAGAATCGCCTCATCGGGATCCAACAGGGCTTATTATTATGATGTCAGACTGAACTATAACAGGACGTTCAACAGCCATAATGTGGGCGCCATGGCGATGTTTAACCGTCGTGACTACAAGGATCTCACAGCTGGGACTTCGACATTGAACCTCCCTTACCGCCGTCAAGGATGGGCGGGGCGTGTGACCTACAATTATGCTCAGAAATATCTGTTTGAGTGGAACTTCGGTCTCAACGGATCTGAGAACTTCGCAAGAGGTAAGCGCTACGGTTTCTTCCCGGCGTGTTCCGCCGGATGGGTTCCGTCTGAGGAAAACTTCTGGAACGTCAACTGGATTAATCATCTGAAAGTAAGAGGATCCTATGGATTGGTGGGAAATGACGCATCAGGTTCCGCGGGACGCTTCTTCTACATGTCCACCGTCAACAAGACTGCTAACGGCTACTTGTTCGGCGATTCTCAGAACGCATATAACGGTATGGCTGAACTTCAGATGGGCGCCCCTAACGCCACTTGGGAGGTATCCCACAAGACGGACATCGGACTTGATGTCGAGTTCTTTGACAGAAAGATACGTCTTTCGGCGGATTGGTTCTATGAATATAGGGACCAGATCCTTCTCAAGCGCGCTCAGATCCCGGACATCATGGGGGCCGCATGGGGAGACACTCCTTGGGCGAATCTTGGAATAATGGAGAACAGGGGCGTGGACGGACAGATAGAGTTCACGGGCACGACCAAGCGTGGTTTCTTCTATTCCGTCCGCGGCAATTTCACCTATGCCAAAAACAAGGTGATCGAGGATGACACCGCTAAGGCCTTGTTTGATTACCAGAACACAAGGGGTCACTCTACCGGATTGGCATTGGGCTACGTGGCCGAAGGATTGTTCCAGTCTCAGGAGGAGATTGACAACAGCCCTAAGCAGGAACTCGGTTCATACACGGTTGGTGACATAAAGTATAAGGATCTTAATGATGATGGAGTGATAAACGCTTATGACAGGACCTGGATCGGGTATCCGAGAGAGCCGCGGCTCATGTTTGGTTTCGGATTCACGTTCGCCTGGAAAGGCTTTGACCTGTCCATGAATTTCACGGGTGCCGCACAGACCAGCATATTCGTCGATTCCGCGAGCATGTGGCCTTTCGCATTGGACTATCCTGGCTACAATGTGCTCCGAGAGTATTATGACAACCGCTTCATTCCAGGTGCGGACAATTCAAACGCCAAGTATCCGGTCGTGCATAACGGTACGTCCTCAAACAACTATCAGATAAACACTTTGTACCAGCATGACGCGTCGTATCTGAAGTTGAAGACGGCCGAGTTTGGATATTCGTTCAGCAAAGGTTTGGTGTCGCGCCTCGGTCTTGAGTCGCTTCGTCTTTTTGTCAATGGCAACAACCTTCTGTGCTTTGATGGGGTCAAGATTGTTGACCCGGAGTCAAATAATCTGGCCAACAGTACTTACCCGACCCAAAGGGCAATGACGCTTGGCGTTCAAGTTGGTTTCTAACATCGAATGAATCATGAAAAAGATTGGTAATATATTCATTTCCCTGCTTGTCTCAATTGCAGGTCTGACTTCTTGCGAGAGTTTTCTGGACAAGGCTCCAGATGAGAATCTCACTATTGATGATGTGTTTTCCAATAGGATATACACCCGTGATTTTCTGACTCACATATATTCATGGACACCGACAGAGGCAAACATGGCTGATGACGGAGGAGCATGGCGCAATCCTTTTACGGCAGGGTGTGATGAGATGGAATGTGCCTACGGAGGTGCCTATGCCCATCAGATAAACAATGGAGGGTGGAACCCGAATGACATCAGCAGGACTCAGGTCTGGTCGGAGTCTTATATGGCTTTGAGGAAAGCCAACATGTTCCTTGAGAATGTAGACAAATGCCCGGCCGCAGAGGAGGAAATCCGGCATTGGAAGGGTGAGGCTTATTTCTTGAGGGCATGGTACCATTTCCTTGCGTTCCGGGCTTATGGCGCTATACCTTTGGTGGATCATGCCTTTGACCCGAATGAGGACATGATGGCCGTTAGACGGTCTCCTGCGGATGAGGTCGCGAAGTTCATCGCTGATGATTGCGACAAAGCGGCTGAGTACCTTTATGATGTGGACAAGTGGCCGTCAACTGACACGGGTCGGGCTACAAGGCTTTCGGCCAAAGGCTTGAAATCCAGAGTGCTCCTATACATCGCATCTCCTCTTTATAACGGTGATGAGCTTTTTGCTGAGCTTAAGGATCCCGTGGACGGAACACCTCTGATCTCCCAGACTTACGACAAGGAGAAATGGAAGGCGGCCGCCGATGCTGCGATGGATTGCATTCAGATCGCGGAAGGGGACGGAAGAAACCTATACAAGAAGTACCCTGACGATCCGGTCGTGAACTACCAGAACATATTCAATGACAATTGGAATGATGAGATTCTCTGGGCGAAGAACATCGGTACTTACGATCATTGGCTCAATTGTTCCGATCCTGTGTCTTTTGGTTGCTTCTCAATCCTTGATCCCACTCAGGAAATGGTGGACGCCTACGAGATGGAGGACGGTTCAACTCCTATCACAGGCTATACCAACGATGGGCTTGTCCCGGTGATAAACAAAGAGTCAGGATACGTCGAGAGCGGGTTCGCCGAAGATGAGTTCGAAGGACGCTGGCAGAAAGGGGTGTCGAATATGTACACGCATCGCGAGCCTCGTTTCTATGCTTCCATAAACTTCGCTGGCGCCATTTGGAAGACGACCCGTGAGTCCAACTGGACCAAACCTCATGTCAATGAGTTTTGGTTCAAGGGTATAGACGGAAAGAACAACGCTGGTTCAGACTATTGCAAGACAGGCTATCTGATGAAGAAACTCCATTATCCGAACAGGATACCATGGCAATACACTCCGAACATGATGTGGGTATATATCCGTCTTGGCGAGATTTATCTGAATGCGGCGGAAGCGATCAATGAATATTATGGCCCTGCGGACGCCTATAAGTATGTGAATGCTATCAGGAACAGGGCCGGTCTGCCTGATCTTCCGGAAGGCCTGACCGTGGATCAGATGCGTGAGCGTATCAAGCACGAGAGGAGAATCGAACTTGCTTTTGAGGTGCATAGGTTCTTCGATGTGAGAAGATGGCTTGAAGGCCCTCAGACCCAGGGTATCCCGATACACTCAATGAACATTTGGGAGGGTGAGAACATGCAGGATCCCGCATTCTATAAGAGAATCAAGGTGGAGGACAGAGTGTTTGAATCGCCGAAGCACTATTTCTTTCCGATCGATCAGACTGAGATCGACAAACATGAAAAGAGGGAACTCGTGCAGAACCTTGGATGGACAACATTGGACTAATAATATTTAATCAGAATTGAATATGAACACAAATTATCCGAAGATCGGAATCAGACCTATCATTGATGGGCGCAGAGGAGGCATCAGAGAGTCTCTGGAGGATATGACCATGGGCATGGCCCGCCGGGTGGCTGAGCTTTATCAAAAAGAATTGAGATACAGTGACGGGACACCGGTTCAGTGCGTGATCGCCGACACAACCATCGGGGGAGTGGCGGAAGCCGCCGCCGCTACTGAAAAATTCAGGAGCCTCAACGTCGGAGCTGTCATTTCCGTGACACCGTGCTGGTGCTATGGTGCGGAAACCATCGACATGGATCCGCTTATGCCTAAGGCTATCTGGGGATTCAACGGGACCGAGAGGCCGGGAGCTGTATACCTTGCGTGTGCCTTGGCCGCTCATAATCAGAAAGGTCTCCCATCTTTTGGAATATATGGTCACGATGTTCAGGATGTCACTGACAGTGGGATTACTCTGGATGTCGAGGAGAAATTGCTCAGATGGGCGCGTGCCGCTGTGGCTGTCATGCAGATGCGGGGTAAATCCTATCTTGCCATAGGTTCGGTGTCTATGGGTATCGCGGGCTCGACAGTCAACCCTGATTTCTTTCAGGAATATCTTGGGATGAGAAATGAATATGTCGATTGCTCTGAGATCCAAAGGAGAATTGAACTTGGAATCTATGACAATGAAGAATTCTCCAAGGCCAAGAAGTGGGTGGCGGAGCATTGCAAATCTCATGAGGGAAAGGACTTGAACCCTGCTCATCTATGCTATTCGAGGGAGAAACTGGATGAGGTCTGGGATTATGTGACGAAAATGGCCATGATCTTCAGGGATCTTATGTACGGTAACCCTAAACTTGCCGCGATGGGATTCGAAGAGGAAGCGGCCGGGCACAACGCTATCAGCGGTGGATTCCAGGGACAACGTCAGTGGACGGATTTCAAACCGGACGGTGATTTCGCCGAGGCCCTGCTTAACACCTCGTTTGACTGGAACGGAATCCGTGAGCCGATAACTTTCGCGACAGAGGATGACTCCCTTAATGCGGTGACAATGCTGTTCCTGCACCTCCTCACAAACAGGGCTCAGATCTTTGCTGATGTCAGGACCTATTGGTCTCCGGAGGCTTACAAGAAGGTTACCGGCAAGGAACTTACAGGTGATGCCGCTCCTGGCTTCATCTACCTCATCAATTCCGGTTCCTGTGCCCTTGACGCTACAGGCCGGATGACGGGTACGGACGGGAAACCGGAGATGAAACGTTTCTGGGAGATCACTCAGGATGATGTTGACAAGTGTCTTGACAACACGACGTGGTACCCTTCTGGAAGAGAGTACATGCGGGGTGGCGGATTCTCCTCTCAGTTCTTGACCAAGGGAGGCATGCCGGTAACCATGTGCAGGATCAATCTTGTTAAGGAACTTGGTCCAGTCCTTCAGATTGCGGAAGGGTGGACTGTTGACATTGATCCGGAGGCGTTTAAGGTCATCACAAAGCGCACTGATCCTACATGGCCGTCGACATTCTTCACTCCAAGGCTGACTGGAACCGGTGCGTTCAAGGATGTGTGGACCGTCATGAACAAGTGGGGGGCGAACCATGGTGCCATAAGCTATGGCCACGTTGGCGCCGACATGATCACTTTGGCCTCAATGCTGAGAATCCCTGTCTGCATGCACAATGTCGATCCGGACAAGATCTACCGTCCGTCTGCGTGGGATGCTTTCGGAATGGAGGTGGAAACCGCGGATTTTCGGGCTTGTCAGGCTTATGGACCACTTTATAAATAACGTACAATGAACAAAATCGGATTTTGGGCAATAGCTGCCACTATGATCTGCGGCTGTTGCTCTTGCGACAAGGAATTCAAGATGGGAACGTATGGCTATGATCTGGCTTTCTTCGCCGGACACGATATCAACACGGTGGAACTGAAAAGTGAGGACGGTAAGTCGAGGTTGCTCATCGTCCCTGAATATCAAGGCCGGGTTATGACATCCACTGCCGGTGGCTTTGAAGGCAAAAGTTACGGTTGGATCAACTACAAGTTCATCGAAGCCGGCAAGGTGAGCCCTCAATTCAATCCGTTTGGGGGCGAGGAACGGTTCTGGATCGGCCCGGAAGGAGGCCCATTCTCTTACTACTTCAAGAAAGGTGTCAGTCAGGTATATGAAAATTGGAAGGTTCCGGCTCCGATAGATACTGATTCGTATGACATTGAGTCACAGTCTGACGGTAAAATAGTGTTCCGCAAGGATTTCCGTGTTCGGAATGCCTCTGATTACGAGTTTGAAATGGGCGTCCGCAGGACAATAACCATGCTGGACAGGTCGTCGTTGGAGGCATTGCTTGGATTGGAGATGTCGGAGTCATTGAATATCGTGGCATACAAAACAGTCAACGAGATCCGCAACAACGGAGCTTTTGCATGGACCGAAGAGACAGGAATGCCGTCCGTATGGTTGCTTTCGACCTTCAACCCGACGCCGACCACTACCGTGTTCATCCCTTACAACGAGGAATATGCCGGAAAAAAGGTCAATGATGAATATTTCGGAAAAGTCCCGGCTGATCGTCTTATTATTGAGGATGGCGTCGCTTATTTCAAGATTGACGGAAAGTACAGGGCCAAGATTGGCCTGCCTGAAGGAAGTGCCAAAGATGTCTGCGGAAGTTATGATTCGAAGGCGGGTGTATTGAATATTCTCAAATACACGGTTCCGGAAGGTGGCGCACCTTATGTGAACGGTCAGTGGGGAGATCAGGAGGATCCGTTCTCGGGAGATGTCATCAACTCCTATAATGACGGCCCGACAGAGACGGGCTTTGTCCAAGGTCCGTTCTACGAAGTGGAAACATCCTCTCCGGCCGCCGCTCTTGAGCCGGGACAGTCTTTGACCCATGTTCAGAACACAATTCACATTGAGGGAAGTCATGAGTCTCTTTCTTCCATCGCGAAAAAGGTGTTCGGAGTGGACCTTGATGCGGTATCAGGCAAATTTTTAAAGTGAAGTTAGATGATGGATAATAATAACAGGTTGGTTCCTAAGGAAATAGTCTGGCCGTTTATATTGTTGACAACCCTGTTCTTCGCATGGGCGGTTCCAAACAACTTGACGGACACGATGCTGGCTGTCTTCAAGAGAATAATGAGTTTCTCCGATTCGAAGACTGCATGGATTCAGGTTGTCTGCTATCTGCTTGGGTATGGATGCTTCGCTGTCCCCGGAGCGATATTCATCAAGAAATATTCCTACAAGTCGGGTGTCATGCTTGGCCTTGGTCTGTATGCGCTGGGTACTTTTTTGTTCTATCCTTCAGCAAGGGTAGCCGTCGCCAACAACGAAATCGGTTATCTGATGTTTCTTGTGGCCATCCTTGTCCTTTTTGCCGGTCTGTCGATTTTGGAGACCTCCACGAATTCTTATGTCTGCGCCATCGGGCCGGAGGAGACAGCTACGAGAAGGCTCAATTTCGCTCAGTCCTTCAACCCTTTTGGAGCCATAACCGGAGTGGTGATCTCTCAGATCTTCATTTTGTCCCAGCTTAACACGATGACGGCCGCCGAGAGATCCTCCATTCAGGAGTCCGAGCTGGCTGCGATCCAGGCGGCAGAATTGAATTCAGTGACAAGCACGTACATGATTCTTGGCTGTGTCATGTTGGTTCTTCTTTTGACGATAGCCTTGACGAAGATGCCTCACCTTAAGGAAGGCGGAAGTCTTGACTTCAAGGCGTCTGTCAGAAGATTGGTCAGGAACAAGAATTATGTGTGGGGTGTTGTGGCCCAATTCTTTGACATCGGCGCGCAGATCGCCGTCTGGTCTTATGTGATCAGATACGCCATGCACAACCTGCATCTTGACACTGTGATTTCTTCCCTTGGGGCTGACGCGTCCTCGGATCAGATTATCGAGGCGCTACGTAATGTTGAACCTCTGGCTAAAGGCTTCTATTCGGTTTGTGAGACAATCGGCCTTGACGCGCTTCTGCCAAGAACGGCTGAGCAGGCCGGCGCCACATACTACATTATATCTTTGATCTTGTTCGTGATCTCTAGATTTGTGTGCACATGGCTGATGAAGTGGTTTCATCCACGGAAGATGTTGGCTACCGTCGCCGCTCTGGGCGTGATGTGCTGTCTCGGGACTGTTTTCGGGACCGGATTCTTTGGAGTCTATTGCCTTATCGGAATCTCGGGTTGTCTCTCGTTGATGTTCCCGACAATTTACGGGTTCGGAATCCGTGGACTTGGAGATGACACGAAGTTGGGAGGCTCTGGAATGGTCATGGCCATCGCCGGGGCGTCGGTTCTCACTCAGATCGAAGGGATTCTGTCTGACCAGTCCGGGAGCATCGCCACGGCATACATTGTTCCGGCTGTCGCGTTCGCCATTATATTGTATTATGCCGCGGTATTTTGCAAAAAACAAGAAAAACTAATTGCGGATGGACAATAAGAATTATGTGATCGGTGTCGACTACGGGACGGACTCCTGCAGGGCGATACTTGTGGATACGGCTGACGGGAGCCGTCTGGCTGAGTCTGCCTGCGTGTATCCTCGTTGGGCTGCTGGCAAGTATTGCGATCCGGCTGCGGATAAGTATAGGCAGCATCCCTCTGACTATGTGGAGTCTTTCAAGGCCGTGATTTCGGAGATAGCCTTAAAGGTAGGTCGGAATGAGATGAGCAATGTGAAAGGACTGTCATTTGACACGACGGCAAGCACGCCGGTCTTGGTCAACGAAGATGGAATACCTCTTTCATTGCTTCCTGAATTCAACGAGGACCCTGATGCGATGTTTGTTTTGTGGAAAGACCATACTGCCAGGAAGGAGGCGGAAGAGATTAACAAACTTGCCAAGGGATTCCGTGTGGATTACACGTCGTATTCCGGTGGGGCGTATTCGCCGGAGTGGGTGTGGGCGAAAGTCCTTCATATTCTTCGGACAAACAAGAGGGTAGCCTCTGCGGCATACTCTTGGACCGAGCATTGTGACTGGATGCCGGCTTGGGTTGTCGGAGACACCAAACCGAAAAAAATTAAGAGAAGCCGTTGTGCGGCTGGACACAAGGCGATGTGGAGATCTGAATGGGGAGGACTTCCTTCAGAGGAATTCCTTAATGCGATAGACCCGGCTCTCGGAAGCATGCGTGGACACCTGTATGATCAGACCTATACGGCTGATGAGTGTGTCGGTTTCATCAGGCCTGATCTGGCTGAAGAAATCGGTCTGCCGGAGTCGGTGAGGATAGGAGTCGGCTCGATAGATGCGCATGTGGGGGCTGTAGGCGCTTCGATCGCTCCGGGAGTACTTGTCAGGATAATGGGGACTTCCACATGCGACATCATTGTGTCAGATCGCAAAGAGATCGGCGACAGGTGCCTGAAAGGGATCTCCGGTCAGGTTGACGGCTCGGTATTGCCAGGCTTTGTCGGCTTTGAGGCAGGTCAGGCCGCTTTCGGTGATGTCTATGCTTGGTTCAGAAAACTATTGATGTGGCCTGTTCAGAGGATGTTTCCTGAAAAGTCGGACGAGTTAAGTTCAAGAATACTTCCTATGCTTGAGGAAGAGGCGGTACGGATCAAGGATTCGGATTCTTCAACAATCGCATTGGATTGGATGAATGGCAGGAGGACTCCAGATGCCGATCCTGATGTCAAGGGAGCGATAGCTGGAATCACTTTGGGCACTACCGCACCTATGATTTACAAGGCTCTTGTCGAGGCGACGGCGTTCGGATCAAAAGCGATAATCAACAGATTCCTTTCAGAAGGGATCAGGATTGACTCAGTCCGTGCCGTAGGAGGGATTTCCCAGAAATCCGCATTTGTGATGCAGACTCTGTCTGATGTGATCGGGATGCCGATAGCGGTGGCGTCCTGCGATCAGGCCTGCGCCCACGGGGCGGCCATGTTTGCATCAGTGGCTTCGGGGGTATATTCAAATGCGATGGAAGCGCAAGAGGCTATGAAATCCAAGGATGGCGTTGTCTATGAGCCGGACATGAAACGTAATGAATTCTATCAGAATATGTATGATGCACGTTATGCCGCACTTGGCAGGTTTGCCAGCGGTGATGCTAGATCCAATGCTTTGTCAAAAATATCAAATAAATGAAAACAAGTTATTACCATATTATTTCGGCTTTACTGCTATCCCTGCTCGCCGGTTGTTCGGAAAACGACGGGAACAATGATCTCGTGGCTGATTATCAGGAGATGAGATTCAACGCCTTGATAGTTCAGAACGATCTTGATCTTAAATGGGATGCCGGTGAGTCAGTCTCGATCTTTGACGGGAAAGCCAATCATGAATTCAAAACCTCGGATTCAGGAAGTCAGGTGATTTTTGACGGTACCGCAAACGCTAAGGCTAAAGAATATATGGGGTTGAGCCCTTATCATGAGGGTTTGGCCCGGTATGGCGGTAAGGTCAACGTCACAATCCCGTCATCCCAAACCGCTGTGGAGAACGGATTGGAGAAAGATTGTCTTCTTATGGCGGGATATTCTGAACATCCTTTGTCAGGTATGGATTTCCGGCTGATGCCCGCGGTACTCAAACTTGACATATCTGCGGAAGGGTACAACATCGTGTCTGTTCAGATAGAGGCCAAAGGAGGCGAGGGCATTTCTGGTGATTGTCAGATAGGCCTTTATCCTGAGCCTGTGATCATGTCGAAGGCTGAAAGCTCGTCTAAGGTGACTTTGTCGGGAGAGAACATCCAAGGAGTATACTATGTCGCTGTCATCCCGCAAAAGCTTTCGGAAGGGCTTGTTGTCAGTGTTTCTGACGAGAATGACGCGAGGTGTGAGATTGAAGTTCCAGCATTGGAGACATCATCAGGCGTTGTGACCGAACTTGGAAGACTGGATAATCTTGAGTTGAGGGAGGCGGTCAATCCGAATCCTACATCAGTGTCAGGTGCTGTCGTTCTCAAGGCATCATTTACAGAGGCTGACTTCAACATACTTTCTGACGAAAGTTTCGAGGACTATCCGGACATGGCGATTGGCGCCAGGTCAAGTTGGAAAGGCATTAATCCGGCGGTGGCCAGGATAGCCGGACGCACCGGCACCTACGGATGGAGATTGGATAATCCTACCCCCGGAGTGTGGCTTGAAGTGTACACTCAGTGCATAGGCTTCAGGAAAAACACTGATTATGTCTATTCCATGTATGGCATGGCAGGGACCCCGCATGCCTATAATGGAGTCCGCCTGTTCCCGGCTAATGTGGGTGTTGAGCGTGGAGGTGTGGGACCAAACTCATGGTCAGATTATGAAGAAGACACCCAGTGGGTCTATGTAGACAAGGAATTCAACACCGGAACGAACTTTTATGGTGATGTCTTTGCCGGTCTTTGGGGAGATGCTGGTGCCTTCATCTCAGTGGATGATGTCAAGGTCGTTCCTAAGGGATATGACAAGAAGTCGATGGCCACGCTGTCAGTCAAGCAGGTGGCGTCTGTGAACAACGCCACGTTTGACGAAGTCAAGTCTTTTGGAAAGGTTGTGTCATGGAAATGCTCCGACGGAAAGATAGCGCTCTGCTTCTCTAATCCAGTGGTCAACGGAGTGAAACTTGGCAGTGCCGTCGCCTATACTGACAACAATTCCTTTGACAAGGATATTACAATAGCCAGATTCGTGAAGAGTAAAGGTCAGATCAGGCAGATAGCAGCATTGGAGAGCGGAGAGGTGTCGATTGTCCCTGATGCGGTGCTTTGGAATGAAGGGAAGCTGTACATGCACTATTTCGCCACGTCAGAGGAGAATGGACCAGACAGTTGGAGAACCTCACGTTCGGGATTCCTTGTCTCGGAGGACAACGGTAACACATGGACCCTGTCCGGTGGTACGGGTTGGGCTGCCAATGGGAAATTCTCCCAGGCAGGCGTCTTGAGAAAAGATGGCTATACTTACATCGTCGGATCCGAGCCTGGGAGATCCAACGATTGGTACAAGAATTTCTTTGTGGCAAGATCGGCTGACGGTAAGGACTTTACCTCTTCTGTCTCTTATGATTATTGGACTGGAAACGAATATGAATCTGTCGGCGAGTCCGCCGTCGGTGGAGACAGCCTGATTTCCGTCGGAGACATCTCCGAGCCAGCTCTTGTGTACAATGACAAGTTCAGAAGGTTTATGCTGATTTATCGCTCCAATAAACATTGCGGCCTTGTCTACAGGGATTCAGACTCGCCTGAGGGTTTCTGGTCCGGAGAAAAGATCCTTACTGATGATGATCAGACCGGAATGCTTACCGCTCCACAGGTGTTGGGTGTTGATGATGACGGTAATCTGCTGATTCTTGCGACCAGGCAGTAGCCATTAGCGAGAAGAGCCTGACCGGGAGTCCCAGGATCAGGCTCTTTTCTTTTAATATGCTGCCCGGTTTGTGATTCTTGTTTTTATGCTTAATTTTGCTGAGAATTTGAACCATATAATAGGGTATGCATATCAATAAAGTACTTATTGCGGTATTTTTGTTACTTATTGTAATCCTGCCGATGGCGGCGCAGGGCGATAAATTGGTGAACATCGGGCTTCAGGCCAGGGTGGATTACCAGCGGGAATATCTTGACGGAAATTCAGTTAAGGAGCATAGCGGATTCAAGGGTAAGGATGTCAGCATCCTGATCAACGGAAAACTCAACGAACAATTCTCCTACAATTACCGCCAGCGTCTCTATCGTGGCCATGGCAACGAGAGCTTCTTCAACGCCACGGACTTCCTTTATCTCACCTACAGGCCTGATGAGCGCTGGAGTTTCTCCGGCGGCAAGCAGATTTTTGAGATCGGGGGCTATGAATATGATCTCGCGCCGATCGACATATTCTTTCTGTCTGAGTATTGCAGTAACATCGCCTGCTACCAGATGGGCGTGAACGCTGGATATTCGTTTGACAATGGAAAGGACCTGCTGCGGCTCCAGTTCAGCCAGAGTCCGTTCAGTCAGGATGACAGTGACTTGTACGCCTACAACCTGATGTGGAACGGCTCTCACGGATGTTTTGATTCCATCTGGTCGCTGAATATGATTGAATATCTTCCTGGAAAGTTCATCAACTACCTCGCTTTGGGCAACCGTTTCACTTTCGGCAAGGTCACGCTCTTCGCCGACTTCATGAACCGCTCGCTTGTGGATAGGATGTCGTTCCTGAGGGACTTTACCCTCATCGGAAAGGTGGAATATTCGTTCAGTGACAAGCTTAGTGTATTCGGCAAGGCAAGTTTTGACCATAATGATCTTGACGAGGCAGGGGATTGGTGCGTGATGCCGGGAACCTCGATGGGCAGGGTCGGCTGCGGTGTGGAATATTTTCCGCTGTCGGACAGGAACATCCGTCTTCATGCCACATTCTGCCACTCGTTCGGGGACAACGGCAACCATGCCGGCGCTTTGCTTGCGGACCAGCAGATCGCCAGCGTCGGCCTTACTTGGAAGATGAGGCTGCTGGATTGACATGTTTGAATATATGAAATAAGGAGCGTCTCCCGGCCCGCGGCCAAAGAAGACGCTCCTGAATCATTCTTGAATCATCCCGTTACTTCCCGAGGTTGAACGAGATCCCGAAGTTGACGCTTGTGTTCAATCCTTCGTAAGGGTAGAGTATCGCTCCGGTGGCTTTGGCCAACTTGAGGTTCAGGTGGTCGGAGCCGATGAACATGCAGAGTCTGCTTGTGTGGAATCCGATTACGGCGCCCATGGTCGAGCCGAACTTGGACATCGCATAGTTCACGCCGCAGCTGAACCATTTGACCGGCTTTAAGTTGGCGAACAGACGGGCCTCGGTCCATGTGAAACCGCTGTTTATGTAGGTCGAGCTGAGAAGACCTGCGGTCAGATTCCTGTAGAACGGCAACGCGTATTCCACACCGGCGTTGATCGTGGCGTTGATCATTCCACTGTTGCTTCCGTCTTTCTCAGTCCTTCTGAAATCGAACATGTCCGACATGTCATCCGTCAGATCTTCGAACTGGTCTTTGAGCGAGTTGCCTTTATCCCCGTCAAATGAGACGTTGTCGAATCCGTCGAAAGACCACCCTTTGCCGCTGGTCTGCGCGGTGATCGTGTTCTTCCATGACATGAAACCAAGGTCGTTGACGGCCAAAGAGACTTTAAGGCCATCGATGACTTCCATCTCCGCCCCGAGATCGATTGCGGCTCCGAAGCCACTGATGAAAGAGCCTTCAGCACCCTCTATACTGTCGAAGTCCAGCAGGTCCTTGTCTGATGGATCAGAGATCTCAGCCCCGCTTTCGCCTTTGGTCGGGATGTTCAGGAAAGATGAGGATTTCAATGTTCCCAGAGACTGGATTGACCATTTGTCTTCGGTCATCTGGATGTCCATCCGGTCGATGTTTGCCTCGATGTTCGCGATTCCGACGAGGAGTTTGACTCTCGCTCCCACGCTCAGGCGGTCGGAAATCTGTCGGCCGTAACCGAGGGCGAACTCCATCCTGCTGTTGATTTTTGCCGAGAGGTCGTTGATTTCATAGCTCTGGAATTTTCCGGCGTTCTTCATGAAGTCAAACAATCCGTAAGGCAGGTTGAAGTTAGTGGATGTCTTCAGGCTGGAATCGAACGAGAAGAATGATTTCCGGCTGCGGATTCCGAGCGAGAAGAGGGATATCCTGTTGTTCAGGTTGAGGCTGTTTTTGGAGTCCAGTTTCCCGAGGAACTCATCAGCGCTGACGGAAGGATTCATGAATGTGGTCAGCTGGCCGTTTACCGGATAGAGGAATGTGCTGACGCCCAGGTTGCTCTGAGTCTCCAGATTGAAGGAGCTGAAGATCGGGACCGAGAAGTAGCTCGTCTTGGAGGCGAAAGCCGGATTGAACTCATGCCTGTAGTTGTAGCCGTCGAGGAAGTACGCTGACCTTAACGATTGCTGTGCGAACGCGTTACCGGCCATGATGACCGCGGCTGCCGTAAGTATGATGATCTTTTTCATTTGTCTTTCTTGCTTTGATTAGAGTTCTGTGTTGATCGCGCCTTGCAGTTTGATCTTCATGTTTTCCATTCTGATGCCTTGGTTCTTGTTGAGGCAGATTCCAAGATGATCGTTGTCCGCTCCGGTGATCTTCAGGTTCATCCTGATGCCGTCAAGCTTGCGCATCTCCCCGGCGGAGGATTTCAGGTTCAGCGTCATCGGAGTTTTGGACGGCTTCTCTATGGAGCCGGAGGAAACCTTACCGTCCAGTGAGACGGTTATCCCTGGGATGACATTGTCTTCCTTGTCGATGGCGGATGCCGTCAGCTTGATGCCGAGAGGAATCATATTCACGAAATCGAATGTGATTTCCGCGCTGTTTATGTCAAGGTCGACGTCTTCAGGATTGAATGTCTTGTTCCAACCGTCGAAGTCACTGCTGTAGTCGATGCTTAGGTCTTTACCGAACGCAAGAGGGGCGATGACACTGTAGCTGCAATAGAATGTGTAGGACTTGTCTGTCTGCACGGTGATGAACTCGTCGGCGGCCTTGACGTCAATGTCGGCTATGGCGATCTTCTCCGGCACATTCCTCACGATGTCGGACAGATTCGGAACCTTGACATTCTGGTAGCCGGAAGGGGCGTCCTCTCCTGTGCGGGACAGGTAGACCTTGGATGTCATATTTGCTTCCACAGTGACCTTGTCGGTGGCCCCGCCCTTGTCGCCGATGTGGACGCTGTTCTTGGAGGCGCCTTTATAAGACTCAAGGTCCGCGTTGAGATTCATGCTCAAAGGACTGTCGTTGCCGAGAAACAGCATGATCTGAGGATTGTACAGATCGAGTACGGCTCCGTCGCCGTTGACGAAGTCCGGAAGCTTGCCGACATTCACAGCCTGTGGGTTGATGCCGACCTTAGGGTCGACCTTGACGGTGATGTCCTTGATGTCAAGCGATGCTATCCTGATGTCGAGATCAATTTGTACTTTCTCAGGAATGTCGTTGAATGATGAGCCGAGATCGTCGGAGAGAATCTTGACGTCAAAACCGCTGAGGACGATGTTGTCGTCAAGGAGAATCTTGTGCTCCTTGGCGAGAAAGCCTTGCCCGGACGGGATCTTGGAGAAGTCCAGGCCGGCGATATTGACTGAAACTTTGCGCAAGGTCTTGCTGATTTCGACCTGTCCGAATCTCAGGATGTTATTCACTTTGTCAAAAGTGCAGTTAATATTGTTCGCGACGACATCGGAAATCTTCAGATAATCAGGAAATTCGATGGTGAGCCCGCTGACTGTGGCCTTTCCCGTGTTGGTGCTGAACGCGATTCTTGCCGTGGCGTTTCCGTTCACGTCTTTGATGTCCGTGATTTCCTCGGGGATCTCCTGATTGATTTCCAGCGGGGTATTGGACGGTTCGAAAGTTCTGGTGATGATGATTCCTTTAGGGATCGGCATATTATCCAGATGTGGTATTCCCGGAACACGAAGCTCCGACAAGATGTCGTCACGGTTGATGTCTGCCTTGAGGCCGCCTTCGGTCACGAGATCATTGGCGATGGAAAAGGACGGTACCGTGAATTTGGTCTCGGTGCGGTTTCCCATGAAAGTCAGAGTGTAATTGTCATTCCTGTCGAGAGACAGGGTTCCGGAATCGTCGCTGTCAAGATCCAGAAGATCATCGACGAGAATCGTCTCCGAATCACCGATCGGGGCACTGATGTCTCCGTCAATGCGTATTGTCTTGTCAATGTCCTTGGTCAGATCGTAGTCTTCGTTGACGCAGGAATTGAAGGTGGCCGGAAGCATGAGCGTCAGAGCCACGAATAGTGCGGTTTCAGTTTTGAAAGACATAAATAATTTATTTTCAATAAACGATAATTAGATTTTTCACAAAGTTACGGAAAAACGTGTGATATTCAAGGCAAGCTGTGCGAAAAATGACTAATTTTGTGGCTGATGGACTTGATCGGTATAATTGAGATATTCGCCCTGGTGACGGGCGTGCCTTACATCGTTCTGGAGGTTCTCCAGAAGAACAGCATGTGGTATTTCGGGATAGCCACAGGGCTTGCGTGCGCATATTCATTCGCCATCCAGCATGTCTGGTCCAACATGGCGCTGAACCTTTATTATGTGGTGATGTCCGTCTGGGGGCTTTATCAGTGGAGAAAGGACAGCCGGCTGCTTGACACGGCTGACGCCGGAGACGGAGGCGCCTCTGTCCATCTTGGCAGGATGGACGGAAAGACGGCTTTGTGGAGCGCGGGAATATTCCTTGCCGGCACGCCGCTGCTTGTCTGGCTGCTGCATGCCTTGGGCGGCGTCAGCACTTGGTTGGACGCTGCTTCGGCGATGATGTCCGTTGTCGCCACCTATTGGCTGGGAAGATCGATCCCGTACCATTGGCTGATCTGGATAGTGGCGGACAGCATCCTGGTGGTGATGTGTTTCATGGAGGGGCAATACTGGCTGACGCTCTTGTATGTGGCGTATGTCGCGGCTGCCGCCTATGGACTGCTCCATTGGGTTAGAAATGGAAAATACATTAATTAATGACACATGAATATTCTTGATCGCAGAAAGTACTTTTTGAGTGTGGCTTTGGCTGTCCTGACCGGAATCATGTCAGCCGCCCAGGGAATCAAAACCGTCTACACTGACGCGGCCGCCTTCCCTCTTTACGGGAAATGCGTGGAGCGGACCTCCGCGCGCTACGAGCGTCTACCGGCTGAGTTCAAAGGGGTCGTGAGGAAGCCGGTGTGGGATCTTGGACGTAATTCCGCCGGACTCTACATCCGTTTCCGTTCCAATTCCACAAGTGTCAGCGCCAGGTGGAAGTCCACCTCTCCCCGTCAGTACATGCCTCACATGACGGATGTGGGGGACAACGGCTTGGATCTTTATATTCTTACTGAAAAGGACGGATGGCGCTTCGCCGGCAGCGGCTTCGAATGGGGCGGGCGCGACAAGGAAGTGAAAAGCAAGACGATCATAGCGAACATGAAACCTCAGATGAGGGAATATATGCTTTACCTTTCCATGTACAACGGCATCGACTCCCTTGAAATCGGCATTGACGACGGTGCGGTCATCGAGGCACCGGCGGTGGAAAGCCCGAGGTCCGGGAGCCCGGTCGTCATGTACGGCACCAGCATCCTTCAGGGCGGGTGCGCCTCCCGTCCGGGAATGGCTTTCACGGCGATTCTTGGCCGTAAGCTCGACAGGGAAGTCATCAATCTCGGGTTCAGCGGCAACGCTATGCTTGACTATGAGATCGCTGAATATATCACCCGGGTCCAGAACCCGGGCCTCATCGTGCTCGACTATGTCCCGAACTCTTCCGCCGAGCTGATAAACGAAAGGGGCGAGAGGTTTTTCAGGATTGTAAGGGATGCTTTCCCTGATGTGCCTGTGATCTTTGTGGAAGACCCAACTTTCCCTCACTCCCGCTTCGATCAGAAGATGCTTGAGGAGGTGACCTCGAGGAACGCCGCCCAGCTGGCCCTTTATAAAAAACTAAGCAAAGCCGGAGAAAAGAAACTGTACTACGTCTCCACCGACGGCATGATCGGCGACGACGGCGAGGCCACCGTGGATGGCGTCCATTTCACCGACCTCGGAATGATGCGCTACGTGGAGAAGATCCTTCCGGTGATGAAGAAGGCGTTGAGATGACCGGCGTTCCGGTCGCTGAGCCTGTCGAAGTGGCCGCTGACGAAGAAAGTATAGAAAATGGTCTGCGGAAGGCCTGGAATATTCAGCAAATCTTGAAAATTAGCTGCTAATCTTAGAGTATTTAATTGGAAAGAAGTAACTTTGTAAAATTTCAGCCATGGCGGTTGTGACATCGCCGGGGCATAAAAGATTCGAATATGATAATAATAGTGGAAAGTGGCGCGACCAAGACGGATTGGTGCGCCGCCGCTCCGGACAAGGAGCCTATTGATGTGAAGACCGCGGGCATGAACCTGGCCACGATGTCTCAGGATGTGATTGAAAGGATTGTCAAGGAGGCTGTGGCTGCGTTCAAGGACAAAGGTTTGTCCGGGGATGTCACTGAGGTGCATTTCTATGCCGCCGGGCTGATCGTCCCAGAGGGAGAGACAATCCCGGCGCAGGCCAAGGGACTGGACAAAGTCCTGAGGTCGTTCTTCCCGCAGGCCGAGATGGAGTACGCCTCGGATCTTCTTGACGCGGCGCGTGCTGTCTGCGGTCACAGACCAGGCATCGCTGCGATCATGGGCACCGGGTCCAACAGCTGTCTGTTTGACGGCGAGAAGGTCGTCAAGAATGTGCGCTCGGCGGGATTCATCCTTGGGGATGAGGGTGGTGGAGCCAGACTTGGCAGGCTGTTCATGTCAGACTTTCTCAAAGGCCTTGTGCCAGAGCCTGTCTCAAGCGAGTTCGCCAAGGACTTCAAGGTGGACTACATGACCGTGGTCCAGAATGTCTACAGAGGCGATGCCCCTTCAAAGTACCTGGGCTCGTTCGCTCCGTGGATTCTCGGGAAGTACGATTCGTGTGAATATGTCCGCGGGCTTGTGGAGCGGAATTTCAAGGATTTCATTGAGAGAGCCCTTATGCAGTATGACACCGACAAATACCCAGTCGGTGTCGTGGGCGGTTTCGGCTACGCCAACAGGCACATCCTTGAGAAGGTCGCCGGGCCTTACGGAATCCGGTTCTCCACGATCATTCCGGCTCCGATCGAGGGCCTTGTGGAGTATCATCTTGGCAGAAAATAATCAGGTCCGGCCGGGACCCTGGTTCCGGCGGCGATAAAAGTTATGGAAGACAACAGAACAACAGAACAATCATCAAGGTACGATCACCTTGAGAAGATGTCCACCAAGGAGTTGCTGGACGCTATCAACACAGAGGACAGGACGGTGCCGGTCGCGGTGGCCGGGGCCATCCCTCAGATTCAGAAACTGGTTGACGGTATAGTGGAGAGAGTGCCTCGCGGAGGCCGTGTGTTTTATCTCGGAGCCGGAACAAGCGGGCGCCTGGGCATCGTCGATGCGTCCGAGATCCCTCCCACATACGGAGTCCACGATGTTTTCATCGGCTTTATGGCCGGCGGCGACTCGGCGATTCGTGACGCTGTGGAAGGCGCCGAGGATGACGTTGAGGGAGGATGGAGAGATTTGCAGGCATATTCGCCGACAAAAGATGACGTTGTGGTCGGCATCGCCGCTTCGGGAACGACTCCTTATGTGATCGGGGCCTTGAAGACAGCCCGTGAGAACGGTTTGCTGACAGGCTGCATCACCTGTAACGAGAACTCCCCGGTGGCTGCCGGGGCCGAAGTTCCTATCGTGGTTGTTGTGGGACCTGAATTTGTGACCGGCAGCACCAGAATGAAGGCCGGAACGGCCCAGAAGCTGGTCCTTAACATGATTTCGACAGTCTCGATGATCCGGCTGGGCCATGTCAGAGGCAGCAGGATGGTGGACATGCAGCTTACCAACAAGAAGTTGGTGGATCGTGGCACCAGAATGATCATGGGCGAGACCGGAATCGAGGACTACGACTTGGCCCGCAAACTTTTGCTTGAGTACGGGCAGGTCCGCGCCGCGGTGAACGCCTGGCAAAAAGGTGAGGCGAAGTAGATGACTGCCCCGGAAAAGTTCCCGTCAAAACTTCTTGAAGACGCTGTGCAGGCCATAGGCTCCCTCCCGGGAGTGGGTAAGCGCAGCGCCTTGCGTCTTGCCTTGCACCTGCTCCGGCAGCCTTCCGAGAACGTCCGCCATTTCGCCGACTCCATCGTCAGGATGAGGGATGAGTCGAAGTATTGCCGCGAATGCTGGATGATTTCCGACGAGGATGTCTGCGCGATCTGCTCGGACAAATCCCGTGACCACCGGACGATCTGTGTTGTGGAAAGCGTCCGCGATGTGATGAGCATCGAGAACACGGGCCAGTACCACGGTGTGTACCATGTCCTTGGCGGGATAATCTCTCCGATCGCCGGAGTCGGTCCCTCCGACATCACCGTCTCGCAGTTGGTTGAAAGGGTGAGGAATATGGTCTCGTCAGGGGACGTGAGGCCCGAGGAGGTCGAGATCATTCTGGCCTTGAGCGGCGACGTGGAGGGCGAGACGACATCATTCTACATCTACCGTCAGGTCTCTGAATATTCCGTCAGGGTCTCCTCCCTTGCCAGGGGCCTGGGCTTCGGGGATGACCTTGAATATGCCGACGAGCTCACTCTGGGGCGCTCGATTGTCAACCGTCAGACTTTCAAGCCTTGATCATCCGTGAGGAATCCTTGGCAACTTGAATAAAACACTTGAAAGACAATGCTGTTATCAATATTTGAATCCCTGCTTCTGGCCGTCTCGCTCTGCGCCGACTGCTTCGCTGTCTCGACATGCTCAAGCGTTACTCTCAAAGGCATCTCATGGAGGAAAATAGTTCCTATAGCCCTTGCGTTCGGTGTTGTCCAGACCGCTCTCATGGCGCTTGGCTGGCTGTTCGGCGACATATTTGTCGGGCATATTCATAAGATAGCCAGCTTCATAGGATTCCTGTTGCTGCTCTATGTCGGCGGCTCGATGATTCTTGAGGCGATAAAGAATGAGGACGAGGCCCGCGACCTGAACGGCTTGAAAAATGTCATAATAGGCGCCGTGGCGACGAGCATCGACGCTTTCGCTGTCGGCATCAGCCTCTCGATGGGCCTTGTCCCGACCGGCAAGATGATGATGAACCTTGCCGCTGTCTTCATCGTGACCATGCTCTCCGTGATCGGCGGAATGTTCGGCGGCCAGAAGATCGGCCAGAGATTCGGCCGTCCCGCCGAGATCCTCGGCGGCTCCGTCCTGATCCTCATCGGCCTGAACATTCTGCTGGGTTTCATATAATCAATATGAACCCCAGCGGGATATTATTCAACCCCCAGTCACTATGTGACAGCCCCCTGAGGGGCACGGGGAAAGGATCCCCCGAAACCCATTCGGTCGCTTCGCTCCTTATTCTGTGACTTTTTGTTATTATCGATTCATTTTTTTACCTTATTCGCAAAAATATTCCTATTTTTGCGGGCTGACTTCTCCGTAATGTCAGCGCATAGAAGTGGAACCTTTCCCACGCTCGGGCCGGGAATAATACAGAAAGAGTATGATCGCGATTTTCTACAGACAGAACGGCAAACTGTTGGTTTCCCAATCTGAAACGGAGCTTTCCAAGATAAAGAGGGACGATGCCCTTTGGATTGACATCCTTTCCCCGTCCAGCGAGGAGAAACACACTGTGGATGAGTTTCTTGGCGAGGAGATCCAGAGCCGTGCACAGGCTGAGGAGATCGAGAGTTCCTCCCGTTTCTCCGAGACTGAGAACGCGATCTTCGCCAACACCAACTTCCTGATGCCGGGGCCGGAGGACTACTCGATGGAGGCCGTCTCCTTCACATTCGTCGGAAATTGCCTTACGACTCTGAGGGATGTTCCGCTGAGAAGTTTCACGGAACTCCAGCGCAGGATTGTCGCGATGCCTCAGTCCTACCCCAACGGCTACACGGTCTTCGCGAGCATCATGGACCAGCGTGTCGACCTTGACGCCGACATGATCGAGCTGATGAGCAAGGAGATCTCACAGTACAGCAAACGAATCAACCAGCAGGAGGACATAGACGAAGACTTCCTCTTGGACATCAATCAGTTGCAGGAAAACACCATGCTTGTGCGCGAGAACATCGTCGACAAGCAGCGCCTTATCTCCAACATGCTCAGGAGCGACAAGTATCCCAAGGAGCTCCACAGACGCTTCTCTGTACTGCTTCAGGACATCAATTCACTTATCAACCACACTAACTTCGGTTTCGAGAGGCTGGAGTACCTTCAGGACACGGTTGTCGGTCTTATCAATCTGGACCAGAACAAGATCATGAAGATATTCACTCTTGTCTCAGTGCTTCTGATGCCTCCGACACTGGTGGCGAGTTTCTACGGGATGAATGTTCCGATGCCGCTGATGGACAAGAGCTGGATGTGGGTGCTTTTGCTCGGGGTGATGCTGCTGACGGTGGCTTTGGTTGTGTTCCTCTTCAAGAAGAACAAACTGTTGTGAAATTATTCCTTTTTCTTGTTGTAAATCAGATATTTTTGCCTATTTTTGCAAGCCTTTTGACCGGAGGCCATGGTTTGGCGTGTCCGGTAGGGCGTAAAAATATTGTTAAACAACTAGTTATCTTTTATTACCATTATGGCAGAAGAAACACAGAAAGTAGCAGAGGAAGTCAAGGTCGAGGCTGCGCCTAAGGCCGAGGCCCCTGCTGAGAAGAAAACATCTCTCAACGCTTCGATCGCTCCTGACAAGTTTGATTGGGACGCTTTCGAGGGCGGCGCGGAGATTTATGGCGACAAGGACAAGAAGTCCATCGAGGACGCTTACGACCAGACTCTCTCAAAGGTCGTTGAGAATGAGGTTGTCGAGGGTACCGTCACCGCCATCTCCAAGAGAGAGGTCATCGTCAACATAGGTTACAAGAGCGAGGGTGTCATCCAGGCTCCTGAGTTCCGTTACAATCCAGACCTCAAGGTTGGTGACAAGGTTGAGGTTTACGTTGAGTCCGCTGAGGACAAGAAAGGCCAGCTCATCCTTTCCCACAAGAAGGCCCGCGCCCTCAAGTCTTGGGACAGGGTCAACGAGGCGTTCAACAACGACGAGATTGTCAAGGGCTTCGTCAAGACCCGCACGAAGGGCGGCATGATCGTCGATGTCTTCGGAATCGAGGCCTTCCTCCCAGGCTCTCAGATCGACATCAAGCCTATCCGCGACTACGATGCCTACGTCAACCAGACAATGGACTTCAAGATCGTCAAGATCAACCAGGAGTTCCGCAACGTTGTCGTTTCCCACAAGGCTCTTCTCGAGGCAGAGCAGGAGCAGCGTAGGGCCGAGCTCATCAGCAAGCTTGAGAAAGGACAGATCCTTGAGGGTACAGTTAAGAACATCACAAACTACGGAGTCTTCGTTGACCTCGGCGGTGTTGACGGTCTCATCCACATCACAGACCTGTCATGGGGCAGGATCGACAACCCAGAGGAGGTCGTTTCACTCGACCAGAAGATCAAGGTTGTCGTCAAGGAGTTCGATCCTCAGCAGAAGAGAATCGCCCTTGGTTACAAGCAACTTACTCCTCATCCTTGGGACAACCTCGACGCCAACATCAAGGAAGGCGACGTTGTCAAGGGTAAGGTTGTCCTCATCGCTGACTACGGCGCTTTCGTAGAGATCGAGCCGGGTGTAGAGGGTCTTATCCACGTGTCTGAGATGTCTTGGTCTCCAAGGCTCCACAGCGCCCAGGAGTTCCTCAAGGTAGGTGACGAGGTAGAGGCCAAAGTCCTCTCCATCGACCGTGAGAACAGGAAGATGTCACTTGGTCTGAAGCAGCTCACCCCTAACCCTTGGGAGAGCATCCGCGACAAGTACCCTGTAGGTTCTGTTCACAAGGCTGTAGTGCGCAACATCACCAACTTCGGTGTGTTCGCAGAGCCGGAGGACGGAGTTGAGGGACTCATCCACATCAGCGACCTCTCATGGAACAAGATCAAGCATCCTTCAGAGCTCGTGTCCCCTGGTGATGTCATCGACGTTCAGATCCTTGACTTTGACGAGGCCAACCACAAGCTCAGCCTTGGTCACAAGCAGCTCACCCCTAACCCTTGGGATGCCATCGAGAAGAAGTACCCTGTTGGCTCCACCGTTGAGGGAACCATCGCTTCCCTTACAGATAAGGGTGCGAACATCAAGCTTGAGGGTGACGACGAAGGCTTCGCGTTCAGCCGTGACCTCATCAAGGAGGATGGCAAGCAGGCCGTTGTCGGCGAGACCCTTCCGTTCAAGGTCATCGAGCTTAGGAGAAGCACCCGCAGGATCCTTCTCTCTCACGTAAGAACATACTCTGAGGCTAAGGCCGAGAAGGTGGCCGTAGAGGCTGACAACACAAAGAAGGCGGTCAAGAAGATCAACTCCAACCTGGAGAAGACCACCCTCGGTGACATCAGCGAGCTCGCCGCCCTCAAGGACAAGTTCGAGAAAGGTGAATAATCCATGGATTTTACATTGACGGTGTTGGGCACGGCTTCGGCCAAGCCCATCCCCGGAAGAAATCAGAGCGCTCAGGTACTTTCCGTACATGGGCGCTCGTTTTTAATTGATTGCGGAGAGGGTGTGCAGACACGTCTTCAGGAAAGCAATGTCTCTCCGATGAAGATAGACTCCATCTTCCTTTCCCACATCCACGGCGACCATGTCTTCGGACTTTTCGGCCTGCTTTCCACAATGGGTATGCTTTCAAGGATGACACCCCTGAACATCTACGCTCCGGTCAGCTTCGGTCCGATCCTGAAATTCTTCCTTTCCTACTACGGCGAGGGCATTTCGTTCGAGATACGGCATATTCCTATGAATATGAAGGCTCCCGAAATGATCTATCACACCAAATCCCTTGAAGTCTACGCTTTCCCGCTAAACCACAAGATCGAAACCTTCGGCTGGCTCTTCCGGGAAAAGGAGCCTCAGATGAACGTCAAAAAGTGGAAGATTGATGAATATGCCCTCTCACTCACTGAAATAGGCAACGTGAAGCGTGGCGAGGATGTGGTCCGTGAATATCCTGACGGCAGCACCGAAGTGCTCCCGTTCGAGGAACTTGGCTACAGGCCTTACGTACCCCGTTCGTTCGCCTATTGCAGCGACACAGCCCCGTTCCCGGAATTGGCCTCTTGGGTAAAGGGTGTGGATCTGCTCTATCACGAGACGACATACACGGCTGATCTTGAGGAGCAGGCGGCGGCGAGACATCATTCCACGACCCTCCAGGCCGCCAGATGCGCACTCGACGCAGGCGTGAAGAAGCTCGTGATCGGGCATTATTCCTCACGATGCAAGAACATCTCCGTTTACGAATCGGAGTGCAGGAGCATATTTCCTGAGACCTACGCCGCCAACGACGGGGATGTTTTCGACATTCCGCTTGTGAAATTGGGGTAGGAATTGTCTTATTGGTAAAGACCCTTGGCCGGCTGAATCGTCCATCGGCCAAAAATCACTATATTTACAGTCTATTGTAAGTCTACATGATGAGAAAGATTATCATATTCATAAGTTTTGTTCTGTGTCAGGTGGCTGCCCTCGCTCAGGGCACGCCCCAGGAAAGGTATATCCGGAAATGGGCTCCGACGGCGGTCCGTGAGATGTACCGCAGCGGAGTCCCTGCCAGCATCACCTTGGCTCAGGGCATTTTGGAGTCACGTTACGGGTTGTCTTCTTTGGCCACAGAAGGGAACAACCATTTCGGGATCAAGTGTCACAAGGATTGGAAAGGCAAGTCGATGCGTTACGATGACGATGCGAAAGGGGAGTGTTTCAGAGTGTATGACTCTGCTGACGAGTCGTTTCAGGATCATTCGGACTTCCTTCGCTACCGGGATCGCTACAAGTTCCTCTTCGAACTGAAGACCACGGACTACAAAGGATGGGCGTATGGCTTGAGGAAGGCCGGTTACGCGACAGATCCGAACTATCCCGCCAAACTCATCAAATACATTGAGGATTACAGGCTTTATGAATATGACACAATGACTTCCGAAGAGTCTGAGCGCTTGTTGAAGGCGGAGTCTCAGACGACGGAATCATCATCTGTTGGCTCCGAGGCGTCCAAGGGTGGCAAACAGTACGTCGCCAAGAAAGAGAAGACTCGTAAGGAGATCCGTCGGGAGAGGAAGGCACGCAAGGCCAGAAAGAAAATGCGTTCCAGTGAGGAAGCCGTGCCGGATGTGATCCCTGCGTCGCCGCTTTCTCTTGAGGAACCGAAGAGGATAGACAAGAGTGGGTTGGAGGTGTTCAGTTTCTCGTTGACCAGGGAGGCATATTCCCGCAACGGGGTTCCGTTCATCACTTCGGTGGAGGGGGAGACATATTCAAGTATCGCTCGGTCATACCATCTTTATCTGAATGAATTGTTGAGATTCAATGATTTGACTCGCTCTGAGGAACTTCTGCCAGGTACGGTGGTCTATTTGCAGGCAAAGAAGAACCAGTCCGAGAAGGGGCTTGACAAGTACATTGTGGGCGAGGACGGGGAGTCGCTGCGTGACATCTGTCAGCGATTCGCCGTGAAGATGTCCAGTGTGAAGAAGATGAACGGATTTCCGGCCGGTTATGAACTTCGTGAGGGTGACACTGTCATCCTTCGCGGCAAAAAAGTGAGAAAATGAAGACTTGGAAGTTGATTGTACTGTTCGCCGCGTTGGTGGTGATTGTGATCCTTGGCGTTGTCGGTGGCCGCTGGTACGCAGACAACCGCAAGCCGAATTTTTCCGGCAAGGCTGAGTTGTATGTCCGTCCGAAGATGACGGTGGCTGAGGTGCTTGGACAGATTCCTGACAGCATTGTCATAAATCGTCGCAGTTTGGCCAGAGTGGTTAGGAAGAGTTTGATCGACAGCGATTTGAAGCCCGGGCATTATGTCGTTGAGAAAAGCAAACCGAGCGTTTATGTTGTGAGGATGCTGAAAAATGGTTGGCAGTCACCTGTTAATCTGGTTCTTTCTGGCACGATGAGGCTCAATGGACAGATCGCCCGCAAGATAGGCAACCAGATGATGTTGGATTCCGCTGTGGTAGCCGACGCGTTGAATGACTCCATCCTACTTGCCGGCTACGGTTTCTCCCCCTCTGACGTGTTTTCTCTGATAATGCCTGACACCTATCAGGTCTATTGGACCGCTTCGATGAAAGACATCCTGGACAAGCAGAAGGCCGCCTACGATGCCTTTTGGACCGCTGAGAATGTCGCCAAGGCCGAGGCGCAGGGCTTGACTCCCAAGCAGGTATCGATCGTGGCGTCCATCGTCAAGAGCGAGTCGAACCATGCTCCTGAATATTCCTCCATCGCCGGCGTGTACCTCAACCGCCTGCATCTCGGGATGCGCCTTCAGGCTGACCCTACGGTGGCTTTCTGCTACGGTTACACTCTTAACAGGATTTTGTTCAAGCATCTGGAGTTTGACTCTCCGTACAACACTTACCTTCATGAAGGTCTTCCTCCCGGCCCGATCTGTGTGCCCGACAAAGCCAGCCTTGAGGCAGTCCTGAACCCTGACCGCCACGGCTACCTTTATTTCTGCGCCAGCGCCGCCATGGACGGCACCCACAAGTTCGCCTCCACCCTCTCCGAGCACAACCGCAACGCCCGCGAGTTCCAGCGCGCCCTCGATGCCCGTCGCACCTCCGGCCGGTGAACCACTCTCTTTCCGGTCAATGGCCTAAGACTGACGCGGTCAATATAGGCAGCCGAATGCCCAGAGTGGAATTTTCTTGCCGTTTGCCATATCGATGTTGTCAACGGCAAGAGCTGCGTTATTGATGTCAGCGTCGTTTATTTGGGAGTAATCCTTTCCAGCACCTCCAACCTCTATTACAATTTTGTTGTCTATCCTAAAATCTCCTGTTTTAAGTCCTCCGTACTCAAGTTTGTGTCCGGCGGAGGCCAATTGATTACAGAAGAACGTCTCTCGTGCGGTTCCTGTCTCAGGTTCGCCATCTGAGAATGTGTAGAGGAGATTTGTGTTGTCCATCAGCAGCTTGTCGGGCTTCTGAAGATTGGATATCTTGTCCATTTCTGTGTATAGACATCTGATCACTTTCGCTTCATCAAGGTATTTGAAATACTTTAAGAGTGTGACTCTGTCGATGCTCAGACTTCTTGATAATTTGGACACATCCACGAGGTATGGCAGCATTCCGGAGACCACTTGAAGAAGTGCGCTTATCTTTCTCGTGTTGGAGACACTTATTCCTCTGTATCTTGTCAATTCGCTGTCAATGATGTAATTTACCACATTTTCCACAAGATTCTTGTATGTCTTGCTTTTTTCAAATGAGAAAGGGTAATAACCGCTTTTAAGATAATCTGGAAAATATTCCAACGGGCGGCATACCTTTCTTACCGCCAGGCAGAATCCATTGGGATCGGATAGAAGTAGATGTAGGGGCACTGGCTTTATCTCACGCTTGGTGCGGAACCAAAGATATTCCCTGAAAGATAATCCCGGCATATCATACACATCAGCCCTTCTTGACAAATCCGCCTGTCCGTCATTTAATTGAATCAGTGATGATCCGCTGAGGATAACCTTCAACCCTTTATAGAGATCATAGATCTCTTTGATTTCCCTGCTCCAGTTCTCGTACTTGTGAATTTCGTCAATAAGAAGAACCTTGCCACCTTTCTTCACAAATTCTGACGCAGTGTCAATCAGGGAGTGATTGGAAAAATACGCCGTGTCGGCGGAGCAATATAGAATATGGCGATCTGTGGGTCCGAAATTTTTCAGCACATACTGCTGCATCAGTGTGGATTTTCCAACGCCTTTTGGTCCGCGGATCATCACGAGCCTTGAATCCCAATCTATCGCATTCATCAGTCCGCGAGTGAATTCCTTAGGTACGTCAGAGAGGTATTCAATATGACGGTCGAATAAAATATCCATAATGCAATGCTTTTTTGCAAATATATAAATGTTTATCGCAATAAACAAATTCGCATTAAATTTGTTTATTGCGATAAACAAATGCTGTTTGCATTGAACTGACATAAGCCAGACAATGACCTTCCCTGAGAATGGT
>DJRG01000026.1:1265-32233 GCA_002438845.1 Bacteroidales bacterium UBA6366 | reverse complement strand
CTTTGTTGGCGAACCGGAAGAACGTGGTCTCCATCCCGTAGGTCAGAATCACCAGCAGCAGGGCCGTGTAGGCGTACAGATTCGTCACTACACCGTAGTCACCGCTTGACGAGGCTATGACATGGGTGTAAAGCGGGACGAGAAGGTAATTGAGGAACCTCCCTATGATGCTGCTAAGGCCGTAGATCGCAGTGTCCTTGGCCAATGACTTCAGATTCGCCATTGTATGTTTACTTTATTCCGTACTTGCGCAAAATCTTGACGATAGGCTTCCTGATCGACTCAGCCCAAAGGGTGTAGCCGTAATCCGATGGATGGGTTCCGTCCACGGAAGTCTCATGGTCAGGGGCTGTGGCGCAGGTGGCCTTGATGAAATAGACATCGGCATATTTCTTCACCGCTATATTCATAAGACTGTCAACCACTTCAATTCTGCGCCTCTCGTTCCTGTCGCTGCCGGTGTTGAAGTTGCGGCTCTCCCTGTAGATGGTCTTCTGGAAGATCAGCGGAATTCCAGGATGGACCGCCTGCACCTTCTCAATGAACGGGAAAAGCCTCTCCATGATCTGCTCCGGAGTCGGGTTCGAGAACGAGTCGAACACGAATGCGTCCACCTGTGCTGCGCAGAGTACATCCGCGAAATATGACTGGAGCTTGCAGTTGCCGCTGCATCCGAGGCTGAGGAACTGAAGCCCGGTCATTCTGGAAAGCTGGTCAGGGTAAGACATCCCCGCTCTGGAGGTGCTGATTCCGTGCGTGAAGCTGGATCCGAATATTCCGATTCTGTGACGGAAAGGATTCTCGATCGCCTCGATCACAGCACCTTCGTTGACACCGATTTGTATGGACTTCTCCTCGCTGAGAATCGGTAGGTACATCAGGCACTCGTGCATGGAACCGTCCAAATTGCCGATAAGCACGACATTGTCGTCCGGTTTTTGGTCGTGCGTCACCTTGGAGGCCGCCCAAATCCATTTCCCGTCCTTCTTTATGTAAAGATCATAGCCTCTCGCCGCAAGTCCTCCGGTGTTGGTCGGGAAACCCCTGTCAAGGTACTTGGTCTTCACCGTGATTGTCTTGGAATCAGTCCTGAACGCCACAGCAAGGCCGGCTGACATCCGGACCTGTTTGTTCTCTCCTGTCGTGAACCCCTTGAACCTCACCGTGTCAACCCTATGGTAAGGGTTAGGAGTGTCAGTCATCAGCTTCCCGACCATAGTCAGGTCCGATGCCTCAGTGAAGTTGTACTTCACCTGATTCTTCTGTGCGTAAACCGTCACCACCGAGAGTGACAGCATCAAGATTGCAAAAGTCTTTTTCATATTCGTTGATTTTATCGTTCCGCGTTATTTGTCAAGGCCCCTCATTACCCTAAGGGAGCGCACAAAGAACAAAAATAGAACATTTTCCTCGGTTTTTGGTAATTTTTAGCTGGTTTCCTGAATAGGTATGATTCATAGAACTATATTTATGCTTTTTCACTTTGGCAAACTTAAGCAATAATAGGTGGTGAAAAGGAAAGCCGTGGCGCTTAACTATGTGGCAGTGAGAGGCATAAGGAGTCTTTCTGGTCGTTAAAGTCGTACAGGGAATGCGGTTAAAATCTTTGATGATCAGGCTGTTGTCTGCCACGCAAAATAAACTTTACTTGTTGCCATAAATTTGCTACTTTTGCACTGCATACCTTGGGACCGTGAATCTTTCTGCGGGTCTAAGGTTTGTAAGGTTGAATGACTGTTTTGATTTGTTGGGGATGCTATATTAAAAACGAAAAACTTCCGGGAAGCGGATCAAAATAGTCTCTGAATATTATGAGTCTATATTCATTCTATAGGATCTCGAAGCCTTCGGAGGGCAAGGTCGCTCCGGAAAGGGTGGAAGGGGAGTACAAGCGTCTGCGGAGCCGCACGTTCTGGGGTGTGACCGGGGCTTACGCTCTCTACTACGTCTGCAGGATGGCGATGAGCGTGGTTAAGCAGCCGTTGATCGACGGGGGAATATTCACCGCCGCGCAACTTGGAATCATCGGCTCGGCGTTTTATTTCGTCTATGCTTTCGGCAAGTTCGCCAATGGGTTCATCGCGGACTACTGCAACATCCGTCGCTTTATGGCGACGGGCCTTTGGGTCTCGACTGTGGTAAATCTTCTGATGGGAGTCTTGGGACTGCTTCAAGGATGGACCGGAACCTCCACGATGCTGCTGTTCATTGTGTTCGCTGTAATCTGGGGTGTCAACGGTTACTGTCAGTCGATGGGCGCTCCTCCGGGGGTCATAAGTCTATCCCGATGGTTTCCGCTTGAACGCAGAGGAACATATTACAGCATCTTCAGTGCCACGCCTTATTTGGGTAAATCATTGTCCGTATTCGCTTTAGGGCTGATTGTCGGCTGGGCTGGATGGGAAGATGGCTTCATATTCTCCGCTGTGGCCGGAGTGCTCGGTTCGGTGATGGTCCTGCTGATGGTCTCCGACACCCCGGAAAGCTGTGGTCTTCCTTCGGTTCAGGAACTGACAGGCGAGAAACCTCAGAAGACCGACTCCATGCCGATCAAGGAACTCCAGAAAATGGTGGTCCGTCATCCGGGAATATGGATAATCGCCCTTTCGAGCGCCTTCGTGTACATCACCCAGCACGCTGTCAGTGAGTGGGGTGTGCTTTTCCTCCAGAAAGGCAAAGGGTTTTCCCTTGCGGGTGCCACGCAGATCATAGCGTTCTCGGAGGCTTTCGGAATAGCAGGAACCGTGCTGGCCGGATGGCTTTCCGACAGGGTCTTCAAAGGGAACCGCTTTATCCCGGTGTTGGTTTCCGGACTGCTTTGCCTGCTGTCGCTCGGAGCATTCCTTTTCACCGGTGGAGGATATTCATTGAACATCTTCTACGTGTCTGTGTTTAGTCTGGCTATCGGTGTGGTCTATTGTACGGTTGCCGGCCTGATGGCACTTGACATCGTGCCTCGCAAGGCCACCGGAGCTGCCCTCGGGATGGTCGGTCTGGCAAGTTATGCCGCTGCCGGAGTACAGAACATCGTCAGCGGCATCATGATAGGGGAGAACGATTTCGATTTCGCCCCCGTCTCCGTGTTCTGGATTGTGGCCTGTCTCTTAAGTTTCCTTATTCCGGTTCTTTCGTGGAGGTCACTTCGACAGGCTCAGTGACCTAATCAGATCTTCACCACATGCCAGTGCGGCCCGAATCTCTCGAATGAGGCGCGGTCAAGCATCTCCCGGTCGTCAGGGTGGGCGATGCTGATGAGGAGCTTGGCTCGCTCCTGAAGCGACTTGCCGTACAGATTCACAGCGCCATATTCAGTGACAATCCAATGAGCGTCGGCACGAGGAGTGACAACTCCCGCCCCAGGGTTCAGGAAAGGAACAATCTTCGCCTTTCCCTTGTTTGTCCGGGAAGCGAACGCCGTCATCGACACTCCGCCCTCTGACATTGAGGCTCCCTTCACGAAATCCAGCTGGCCACCGGTGCCGGAGAATATCCTCGTTCCGATCGAGTCAGCGCAGATCTGCCCGGTCAGATCGACCTCCGTGGCGGAGTTGATCGCCATCATGCAAGGGTTCTGGCAGATGACCCAAGGGTCGTTGACGTACTTGATGTCCTTCATCAGCACGTCAGGGTTATGATCGATGAATGAATATACCTCCTGAGATCCCAGCAGGAACGAAGCCACGATCTTGCCCTTGTCAATCTTCTTGTTCGCCCCGTTCACAACGCCTTTCTTGATAAGGCCGAGAACCCCATCCGCAAACATTTCGGTGTGGACTCCAAGGTTCTTGTGATCAACGAGTTGTGCCGCAAGCGCATTAGGCAGCGCCCCGATTCCCATTTGGATGCAGGCCCCGTCTGGCACGAGCTCGGCGCAGTTCTTTCCGATCAGCACCTCAGTCGGAGTCGGTTCAGCGAAATCCTTGGAAACCAGCGGTGTGTCATCCTTGACAAGGTAGTCGAAAACATCCAGCGAAACCAAATCCCCGTAGGCAAAGGGCACATGAGGGTTCACCACAGCGATCTTCACCCTTGCGGTCTCGATGGCAGCCAATGAGCAGTCAACCGAAGTTCCCAGCGACACCATCCCATTCTCGTCCGGAAGAGACACCTGGACCATGGCGGCACCCAACTTGATAGCTCCACTGCGGTAAAGTTTCTGAGACTCACCAAGATGCACAGGCACATAGTCAGCGTACCCGGAGTTCACGTTCGGGCGCACGTTCGGCCCCACAAAGAACCCCTGCTCAAAGAAAATTCCTGAATATCTCGGATCGGAATATGGAGCCGGACCTTCAGTGTGGAAGTGGTGGAAGTGCAGGTCCTCGACCTCTCCGGCGTCGGCCCGGCGCACAAGCGCGTCAATCAATATGTGCGGCACACTCGCCACACTGCTTAAATGAATATGGTCGCCTGACTTTATGACCCTGACCGCCTCGTCTGCGGACACGTAACGGTATTCTTTCATTGTATATTCAGTTTATTAATAATCCAGTTATCGCGATCTGGCCGCTTTGAAGGTCATGCGCTTCATCGGAGGTTCCGTATCGCATGGCAAAGATAGTGCTTTTGGAACTTTATCCAAATTTTCGCTCTTGCGGAGAATCTGAGATTCTGCTTTAAGACCTCGGCTGGATAATCTGGTTGGGGTGCAGAACGTGTGTTATTGCACCCGAAAGTGTTTCTTAGTGCTGTTTCGGGTGCGATACACGACTCTTTGCACCCGAAACATATTCATAAGTTTTTATTAATTTTGCAAAATATGATCAACAAGGAAAAGAAACTTGAGGCGTTCGAGAGGGCGCTTGAGATAATGGACCGGTTGCGTGCCGAGTGCCCGTGGAATCACGCACAAACCATTGACACTCTTCGTCCTATGACGGTCGAGGAGGTGTATGAACTCAGTGACGCCGTGATGAAGAAGGACGAGGCGGCTCTTGAGAAAGAGCTTGGGGACGTGTTCCTTCATGTGATTTTCTACGCCAAGATCGCCGAGGAGGAAGGCCGCTACGACATCGCCGATGTGATGAACAAGCTTTGCGAGAAGATGATCTATCGTCATCCCCACGTGTTCTCGACCACTAAGGTGTCAGACGCCGAGCAGGTGTCGGAGAATTGGGAGATGCTCAAGGCCAAGGAGAAAGGAGGAAACAAACGCATCCTTTCCGGAATCCCGGACTCGATGCCGCCGATTCTGAAGGCATATTCGATGCAGGACAAGGCTCGCGGAGTGGGCTTCGACTGGGAGGAGAAGCGTCAGGTCTGGGACAAGGTGAAGGAAGAACAGTCGGAGCTTCAGGCCGAGATGGACGCCATGGATTCCGCCGCCACCGAGGAGGCCAGAAAAGCGGCCACGGACAGGGCCGAGGAGGAGCTTGGGGACTTCATGTTCGCCACGATCAACGCCGCAAGGCTTTACGGACTCAATCCGGACACGGCTCTGAACCGTGCCTGTGACAAGTTCCGCCGCCGTTTCACCTATCTGGAGGAAAACACGATCCGCAAGGGCCGTGACCTTCACGAGATGACTCTCGCCGAGATGGATGAGATCTGGGACGAGGGAAAAGCCAAAGGACTTTAGAAACAGGCGACTGTCACGGACAACGAAAATGCCTTGAAAGTTAAACTTTGCCTGTTCATATTTGTCCAAAACAAGACATTTTCTTAAATTTGTAGATGCCTTCCTGAGAAGGAACGTTGTAGAATGGATATTTATGCCTGATTATAAAGTAGTTGAGGTTGTGAGCAGAAGGGACCTGATGAAATTCATCAAGTTCCCTGACAGGCTTTACAAAGATTGTCCCCAGTATGTTCCCGCCCTCCACAGTGACCAAGTCAAATCTTTGACCAAAGTATCGACTCTTTCTTATTGCAAAAGGAAGATGTGGATGGTTATGGATGGCAAGACTGTTGTCGGCCGCGTCTGCGGGATGATAAACCCACGCTACAATGCATTATATGACAAGAAAAGGGCACGTTTCGGGTGGTTTGACACCATAGATGACTTTGAGGTGGCGAAACTGCTTCTGGGCACGGCCGAGAACTGGGCTAAGGAGAACGGGATGAACGAGATTCACGGTCCCCTTTACTACAACACTCTCGGAAAGCAGGGAATGCTGGTCGAGGGCTTTGAGAACATCCCGCCGTTCAATTGCCTTTACAACTATCCTTACTACAATGATTTCGTGACGAGACTTGGCTACGTGAAGGAATGCGACTGGCTTCAGTACAAGGTTGCGGCCGACCAGCCGCTTCAGGAGAAGATCACGAGGATCGCAGGGCTTCTGAAGCAGAGGTACAACCTTCACGAAGGCAGCCTGGACAAACTCAAGAAAGACAAGAAGATGGTCCGTTATTTCTTCGATGTTTACAACGAGAGTTTCGCGAAATCGGTCTACAACTTCATCCCTTTCACCAAAGAGGAGATTGATGAGGAGGCGAGTGAGGTCTTGAGTTTCGTTTCGGACAAGACGAGCAGCATAATATTCGATGACAATGATGAGCTTGTCGGATTCGGAATCACATTCCCGTCCATCTCGAAGGCTCTCCAAAAGGCGAAGGGGCACTTGTTCCCGTTCGGATGGTTCCACCTTTTGATGGCTATGTTCAGGTACGACACGGTTGACCTGATGATCAACGGGGCCGTGCCGAAGTGGCAGAACACAGGGGTGTCGTCGATCTACCACTGCACGATGTCGGAGAAATACCGCAAGGCCGGCACAAAGTGGGCCATCACCAACCCGCAGATCGAGTCGAACGGCGCGGTCAACGTGTGGGGTAAGTACGAGCATGAGTTGTTCATGCGCCGTCGCTGCTACCTCAAGTCGATTTAGGAATATACCAACCCCGGTTCCTGAGATTGTGGTTGCTGAGCTTGTCGAAGCATCGAAGGACCGAGATATAAATTAACCATTGAATATGGCAGAGAACACATTAGTAGACAAGATCCTGGCACTTCAGGACAAATACGAGTCGCTTCAGAGGCAGCTGGCTGACCCTGAGGTGATCGCCGACATGAAAAAATACGTCCAGCTCAACAAGGACTATAAAGAGTTGGAACCGATCATAAAGGCTGGTTTTGAGTATAAGAAGATGGTCGATGAACTGGCGGAGGCCAAGGACATCATGATCAACGAGAAGGATGAGGATCTAAGGGACATGGCCAAGGCGGAGATCGCCGAGATCGAGCCGAAGATTCCGGAGATGGAGGAAAAGATAAAGATTCTCCTGATTCCGGCCGATCCGGATGACAGCAAGAACGCCATCATAGAGATCCGTGGAGGTACAGGTGGCGACGAGGCCGCAATCTTCGCCGGAGACCTTTTCAGAATGTACTCCAAGTACGCCGAGAAACGTGGCTGGAAGCTGGAGGTCAACGATGAGACTCCAGGCACGGCAGGTGGTTACAAGCAGATCGTGTTCAAGCTTTCATCCAACGATGAGGGCGTCTATGGGATCATGAAATATGAGTCTGGAGTTCATCGTGTCCAGAGAGTCCCTCAGACCGAGACACAGGGCAGAATCCAGACCTCAGCCGCTTCCGTGGCTGTTTTCCCTGAGGCAGGGGAGTTTGATGTGGATCTCAAGTGGGATGACATCAGGTTGGATCTTTTCTGTTCGTCAGGTCCTGGAGGGCAGGGTGTGAACACCACCTACTCAGCTGTGCGTCTTACCCACCTTCCTACTGGGCTGGTCGTCCAGTGCCAGGAGGAGCGTTCGCAGCTCAAGAACAAGGACAGGGCGTTCGAGGAGTTGAGGACCCGTCTCTACAACCTTGAGCATCAGAAGTATCTCGACGAGATCGGGGCCAAGCGCAAGACTATGGTCTCAACGGGTGACCGTTCCGCCAAGATCCGCACGTACAACTATCCTCAGGGCCGTGTGACCGACCACCGCATCAACTGGTCGATGTACAACCTTCCGGTCTTCATGGACGGGGACATCCAGGAGTGCATAAACCAACTCCAGATCGCGGAGAACGCCGAGCGGCTTAAAGAGGCTGGCGAGTAGGCTTCCATAGTAAAAGACACCGTCCGGTCACTGAGCAAGTCGAAGTGACCGGACGGTGTTCCTTTATGGTTGAAAACTATACTTAATAGAGACCTCCTCCATTGGCCACAGCCACCGACGCTTCGCGCCCTGTCCGGGTAAAGGGTGGCTGTGGCCAATGGAGGAGGTCCCTACGGTCGAATATATCTATCCGGAGATCCCCTTGTACTCTTCGCAGACGGAGTGGTAACTTTCCAGATTGCCGATGTCGAAACGATGTCCAGGCATCTCCATAGCATGCACCGGTACTTGTGTCGCAAGCCATGCGATGTAGCTTCCAGGAGCGTCGGTGCCACACCCTGCTGAAATGCCGGCCGGAATCAGGCGCGCGTCCTTACGGGTGTAGAAATAGAACGGAGGACAGCACCAATGCGAGCGAGGCTCCGCCGGCTTCTCCACCATCCCAAGAATCCGATCTTCGCCGTCCACTTCCACGACTCCGCACTTGCGGAGCCGCTGCTCAGACGGCTCGTAGAAACGCATGATGCATGAAGTGCCCTTTGCACGGGCATATTCAATGAACCTTACAAGGCTGAAATCCAGTATATTGTCTCCAGCTATCACGAGCATGTCGTCATCCAGCCCCAGCGAATCGATGGCGAACTGGATGTCCCTCACGGCTCCCAAACGTGTCTCGTTCGTGGATGTGCCATCGTCCACCACCGTGATCTTGTCCTCGGTGCGACCGGCAGCCCATTTGGAGAAATGCCCGGCGAACTTATGATTTGAGATGACAACATATTCATCAACGGCTCTGGAAGTCTTGATGTCGTCGATCAGCCAGTCGAGGATGGCTTTGTCACGGACTTTCAGCAGCGGCTTAGGAAAATTCTCCGTCAGCGGATACAGCCTGGTGGCGTAGCCGGCGGCCAAAATCAAACATTTCATATCTTCACCCCGTCCGCGCTGTGACAGATGCATGCGGAGTAGTGCCCCTTAAGCTCCGGGAACGCCGCAAGGTATTCTGTCTCAACTTTATTGAATATGCTTTCCCTGAATGCCGGGTCGATGATAGCCATGCAGCAGCCCTTGAATCCGGCCCCACTGAAACGTCCGCCGTAGATTCCCTCGGTCCGGGTCATGATCTCGTAGATCTTCTTCAGTTCCGGTGATCCGGTCTCCCATTTTTCGATTGAGGAACGCCCGCTCTCGAAACTGAGACGTCCGAACTCTTGCAGATCTCCCTGCCTCCAGGCCTCGGCTCCGCGCTGCACACGGTCATATTCACTGAACCAATGCTCCGCGCGTCGGCGCCATGTCTCTGGCAGACGGTCTCCGAATTTGTGGAAAACCTCGACCGGGACATCGCGCAGGTTCGTCTCGCCGAACTTGCCGTACTCCATCCCGGCGTATGCCTTGAGGGCATAGGCGGCGCTGCGGCACTCGTCAACCCTCATGTTGAACTTGCTTCCCGCGAGGGTTCGCTCCACACCGCTGAAGAAGATGGCTATCTCGTAAGGCTTCATCGCCGGAGATGTCGGGATGAGTTCGTAGCTGTCATCTTTGGTGTCAAGGTAGAGCAGATGATCTTTTTTCGAGTACACCTCGCAGCTTTGGTCCAGCTTTCCGCATGACACTCCGACGTAGTCGTTCTCGGCCGCCATCTCGGTCTTGATCAGCTCGACATCCGAGAGATGGATTCCGTTGACTGTGCACAGAGCTTTCAGGAAAGCGATGGTCACGGCCGCGGAAGAGGAGAGTCCGCCGATAGGCAGTGATCCCTCTATCACACCGCTGAGACCCACCCGCAGCGGGTATTGGGCCCCAAGTTTGAGGGTGGCTCCCCGCAGATAGTCAGCCCAGTCTCCTTGCTTGGTCTCCGGTACTGAACTGACATGCCATTGAGCGCGTTTTGAGAACTGTAACGAGGAAAACTCGATGACTCCGTTCTGCTTGGGAGCGAAGGCGATGTGGATTCCCTTGTCGATGGCAAGTCCGGTCACTTTTCCGAGCTGGTGGTCGGAGTGGGCTCCCAAAGGGCAGACACGATACGGACAGAACGAGAGCCCTTCCGGCTCCCGTCTGTACGTTTCCCTGAATTTATCTTCACAAGTCATAAGCGCTAAAGTCTTGCTTGGAGAGCCTTGCCCTGCTCCTCGTAGCCAGGCTTGCCGAGGAGGGCGAACATGTTCTTCTTGTAGGCTTCCACGCCCGGTTGGTTGAACGGATTCACGCCGAGAACATAGGCGCTGACTCCGCAGGCATATTCAAAGAAATAGAACAGGCCACCGAGGTTGAAGGCGTTGATTTTCTCGATTGAGACTTCCAGCTGAGGGACTCCGCCGTCGATGTGGGCGAGCTTTGTGCCGAGCTGCGCCATAGCGTTGCAGTGCTCCACGTGCTGGCCGGCGAGGTAGTTGAGCTGGTCGAGGTTCTGCTCGTCAGTGCCGATGACAACCTCACGGTTGCTCTTTTCGATGTTGACGACGGTCTCGAAGACGATCCTGTCACCGTCCTGGATGAACTGTCCCATTGAGTGAAGGTCTGTCGTGAAATTGACAGAGGCTGGGAATATGCCCTTGAGATCCTTGCCTTCAGACTCGCCGTAGAGCTGCTTCCACCATTCTCCAAGGTACTGGAACTTAGGGTTGTAGGCTACCAGAATCTCGACTTTCTTGCCGAGTTTCGAATAGAGTAGGTTCCTCATTGCGGCGTACTGGACCGCAGGGTTCTCCTCGCTCTTCACCGCGAGGGCTTTCTCCATCTCGACAGCGCCCGCTATCATCTCACGCACGTCGAAACCAGCGAGCACGATAGGCAGAAGACCTACCGGAGTAAGCACGGAGAAACGGCCGCCGACATTGTCCGGAACGACGAATGTCTTGTAACCTTCCTGTGTGGAGAGTGTCTTGAGGGCTCCCTTGTGGGCGTCAGTGATGGCAACAATTCTTTCGGAAGCATCGGTGTAGTTCTTCTCGATGTGTTCCTTTACGATTCTGAATGCAACAGCAGGCTCGGTTGTGGTGCCTGACTTGGAGATCACGACCGTGGCGACATTCCTCTCTGCCACAAGATCCATCAGCTCGGCAAGATATTCCTCGGAAAGATTATTGCCGGCGAAGACTACTTCCGGAGCCTCTTTGGCGCCTTTAAGTTGCTTGGCGAAATTGTGGGAAAGGGCCTCGATGGCGCAGCGGGCTCCAAGGTAGGAACCGCCTATGCCGATCACTACGACCAGATTCACGCCCTTTGCCTTCCAACTGTCCCGCACAGCCTCGCACTCGGCGATTAGAGCTTCCGGTGTCTGGGAAGGCAGATGCTTCCAGCCGAGGAAGTCATTACCCGCTCCGGTCTCGCTGTCGAGCACGTCGAAAGCGGCAAGCGCCTTTTCAACATATTCCTTGTAATCCGCATCCTTGACGAAGGAGGAGCATCCTCCCAAATTGACTTTGACCATATTGTTCAAATATTAAAGGTATATCGTTTATGTTTATAGTTCATTGCGTGCCAACCCACAAAAATAGCCATTTTCCTTAAAAAATCCGCAAATATTCTTTGAATATATATGCGCGTCAAGCGGCGTTTGTGTGCGGCCTTGCCCATCCGCCTGCGCTCAGTATGGAGATTCCGGACCGGAGAGCCAGCCAAGGAAAGGCTGTCTATCCTCGACGGGCTCATCTATCGTGAGTTGCCCTCCTCGCCTCGAAGGGTTGCGATGACATATTCGGACTGTGTGCCGATGCGGAATTTGCCGCCCCAGATGCCGATGCCGGAGGTGACGTAGTAGCGTGTGGCTCCGCGCTGAAGCTCACCCCAAGAGTCCTCGTAGAGGATGTCTGTTATCCAGGATGCAGGCCAGATCTGTCCCCGGTGAGTGTGTCCGCTGAACTGGAAGTCAATGCCGTGGTTCTCGGCTTCTTCCAAGTGGTACGGCTGATGGTCAAGCAGGATTGTGTAGAGGCTGTCTGCCGTTCCGTCCACCAAGTCCTCAAGACTGTCGCGTTTTGGATTTGTCCTGTCATCACGGCCGATGACGCGGATGGAGCGGACGGTGGCCACGCTGTCTCTCAACAGATTGATTCCGGCCGCTTTGTAGAATGACAGGGCGTTCTGGATTCCGGAATAATATTCATGGTTCCCGAAGCAGGCATAGATCGGTGCGTCGAGGCGGTGGAATTCCTCGGCGACATTCTCCCTTAAGAGAGGCTGGACATTGATGTCCACGATGTCGCCTGCGATGAGGATGAGATCGGGCTTCTCTGCGTTTATGGTGTCCACCCATTTGGCGAAGTCAGCCCTGCGGTTGTGGTAACCAAGATGTAAGTCGCTGATCATGACAATCCTCAAATCTTTGTCAAGATGCTTTGTGGTCGTTAGTTCAAGCGGCTGGCGCACCTTATGCTTGTAATGAATATTCCCGCACAGGAATATTCCCGTGATAGTGGTGAATATGCAAAGAGATGCCCATTTGTTCCTGACTAACCAACCTTTCGGCACGAGGTGGACCAGTCTGCCAATATCCAGAAGGACAAAGGCCATCACAAGATAAAGCAGTATGAATATGGAGGAGGTTCCGACCTCATAGACTGCTGAAGACAGCCAGAGGGGGATCCTGCCGAGGAACGGCATGAAATTCAGGAATATGGCGAGAAACGACAGCAGGCAGCCACCGATGATTGAAATCTTCCAGATGTTGCCGAGAGGCAGGATCGTCCAGATGTGCCACAACACATAACAAAGCCCGGCGAGGGCCATTAGAGCCATAAAAACCATTTTTCTAATATTTCCGACGCAAAAATAGTAAAATAAATCAACGCCTTGAAATTACGGTAGGTTTTGGCTATTTTTGTGAAATGCAAATTAACGCAATAGGATGAAGGAATATATTCAAGAAAACAAGGAACGGTTCTTTGACGAACTGTTCTCCCTCCTGCGGATTCCGTCGATCAGCGCGAAGCAGGACCACAGGAAAGACATGGAACGTTGCGCCGAGAGGCTGAGGGAACTGCTGTTGGAGGCCGGCGCTGATGAGGCGGGGGTCTATCCGAGCAAGGGTAATCCGGTGGTGTTCGGCAAGAAGATCGTGAACCCTGAGTGGAAGACCGTGATGATCTACGGGCACTACGACGTGCAGCCGCCGGAGCCGCTTGAGAAGTGGCACACGGATCCGTTCGAGCCTGTCATAAAGCAGGATCCTACCGGCCAGGAGGCGATCTATGCCCGTGGCGCCAACGATGACAAGGGGCAGCTCTTCATGCACATCAAAGCTTTTGAATATCTTCTCCGCAGCGGCAAACTGCGTCACAACGTGAAGTTCATCTTCGAGGGAGAGGAGGAGATCGGCAGTCCGTCCCTTCCGGCTTGGGTCAAGGAGCATAAAAAATGGCTTGGGGCCGACGTGATTCTGGTGTCGGACACTACGATGATTTCCGACAAGGTGCCTTCCATCAACTGCGGAATGAGGGGATTGGCCTATCTGGAGGTGACCTTGACTGGGCCTGACAAGGATCTGCACTCGGGGCATTACGGTGGCACCGTCGCGAATCCTATCCAGACGCTGTGCGACTTGATCTCCGGGCTGATCGACAAGGACGGTCGTGTCACTGTCCCTGGATTCTATGATGATGTCGTGGAGCTTACTAAGAAAGACCGTGCCCAGCTTGCCCGGGCTCCGTTCGACCTTAAGGAGTTCGAGGAGTCGGTGGGAGTCAGGGCCCTGCGTGGCGAGAAAGGCTACACCCCGCTTGAGAGGATAGGCATCAGGCCTTGTCTGGATGTGTGCGGGATCTGGGGCGGCTACACCGGAGAGGGTGCCAAGACGGTGCTCCCGTCCGTGGCCCACGCCAAGATCTCGATGCGTCTCGTGCCTAATCAGGAGATCGCCAAGATCACGAGGATATTCAAGAAACATCTTGAGAGGATCGCTCCGAAATATTGCCGCATTGAGGTCAAGCCGTGCGAAGGGGGAGAGGGGTTCCTTATTCCGATCTCGTCACCGGCGTTCCAGGCTGCCTCGAAGGCTATGGAGGAGGTTTATGGCGTCAAACCGGTTCCGAGTCGTGGCGGCGGAAGCATCGCCGTGCTGGCTGACATGCAGAAGATTCTTGGCGTGGATCCGCTTCTGATGGGATTCGGCCTTGAAAGGGACACAATCCATTCTCCGAACGAGAGTTATCTGCTGCGGCAGTTCTTCGCGGGGATGGAATCCATCGCTAAGTTTTATGAATATTATGAATAAGAGGTCGCTTCGACAGGCTCAGCGACCGGAACCGTGTGGTCACTGAGCTTGTCGAAGTGACATAACATAACAACGAAATGACAACAACAGAATTATATTCCCAAATTAAAAAGAAAGCCTCGATGCTCTGCGTCGGCCTTGACACAGATTTTGCCAAGATTCCTGAGTGCGTGAAGGCCGGCAGGACTGTTGCAGAAGCCGTGCTGGAGTTCAACAAGCGCGTCATTGACGCCACCGCCCCTCATTGCGTCGCCTTCAAGCCGAATCTCGCTTTCTATGAATGCCTCGGAGTGGAAGGCATGGCAATCCTCGACAAGACAGTCGAGCATATTCGTTCAAACCATCCTGAGCAGTTCATCATCGCGGACGCCAAGAGGGGAGACATCGGCAACACCGCCAGGATGTACGCCAAGTCCCTCTTCGAGACCTTTGATTTCGACGCCGTCACCCTTTCTCCTTACATGGGCAGTGAGACCGTCACCCCTTTCCTTGAATATCCCGGCCGCTACGCCATCGTGGTGGCTCTGTCCTCCAATCCGTCCTCAGTCGATTTCCAGACCGCCGAAAAGGGTGGAAAACCTCTCTATCAGGTTGTGATGGAAAAAATGATGGTGATCTCCACTCTGGAGAACATGATGTTTGTGGTTGGTGCCACAAAAGCAGACAAGTTGAAGGAAATCAGACAATTCTGTCCAGACAATTTCTTCCTTGTCCCGGGTGTCGGGGCTCAGGGCGGAAGCGCTGAGGAAGTGATCTCCAACGGAGCTAACTCAAAAGGCGGTCTCCTGATCAACTCCTCCCGTGGAGTCCTCTACGCCTCTTCCGGAGAAGATTTCGCCCAGGCCGCCGCCGCTGTCGCCGCCCGCACGGCCGCACTGTAGCGGCAGAGAAAGAATCTGACTACCATTCTTACGGAAAGAAGTACCAAGATTACATTTCATTAGAGTCTGATGGTGTAAGTTGTCCAAGTTTTGCATAAATTGCACTCCGAAAAGTCAGCAATACTATGGACGAGATTTACAGAATAGAGACCATCGAGCAGTACAACAACATGTACGGCTTTAAGACCATGCATCCACTGGTGGCGTACGTGGAATTTGACGAGAGCAACAGCAAGCTCATTCCGGGATGGCACACAAACGGATTCTATTCATTGTTTCTGAAGGAGACCAAAGGCTGTGTCATCAACTACGGTAAGACCAAGTACGACTTTGACGGTCAGACAATTGTCAGCATCGCACCTGACCAGGTTGTCGGCTACGAGTCCGTGGCCGGAGTGCCGAAGAGGGCCAAAGGCATCCTTTTCCATCCGGACTTCCTGCACGGAACCTCCCTGGAGCGCAAGATGAAGGACTACACCTTTTTCTCTTACGCCTCCAACGAAGCCCTGCACCTTTCCGAGGACGAGCGCAAGATCATCACGGACTGCATGGCGATTGTCGGAAAGGAACTTCAAAATCCAATTGACAGACACACCAAAAGCCTCGTGACAACGAACATCGAACTGATCCTTGACTATTGCCTCCGCTTCTACGAAAGGCAGTTCGTCACAAGGCAGGACCTGAACCTTGGCGTAATCGCCAGATTCGAGAATCTTGTCGATGAATATATCGCCTCCGGCAAGACCGAGACCGAAGGTCTTCCGACAGTCAAGTATTTTGCCGACAAGGTTTTCCTCTCTCCGAACTACTTCGGTGACATGGTAAAGGCCGAGACCGGCAAGACCGCCCAGGAATATATCGCCGTACGCTTGTTCAGCTACGCCAAGCGTCAGCTCGCCTCACCGGAACTTTCCGTTAAGGAAGTGGCCGCCTCGCTCGGCTTCCTCTATCCTCAGCACTTCGTGAGATTCTTCAAGAAACACTCCGGGATGACTCCGAGCGAGTACCGCCGGCAGCAATCATAACGCACGAACAATCCTGGTTTTGCATAGTGATAGGGAACCACTGGGGGCAGAGCGGGAATTATATTAAAAAAGATATGAAACTCAAGACTTTAGCCTTGACATTCACAGGCATTCTAATGACAAGCGTTAATCTTATGGCACAGAAAGAAACATTGAGCGAAAGGCAGCAAGGCATTGTGGCCATAGCTGCCAATGAGGCGCGCGGCGACCTTGCCGGACTGGCCTCAAGCATAGAGTACGGCCTTGACAACGGCCTTACTGTCAATCAGGTGAAAGAGATTCTTTCTCACTTGTACGCCTACACGGGATTCCCGCGTTCCCTGAACGGGTTGGGAACACTCCAAAGAGTCTTGGATCAGAGAATCGCTGACGGAAAACAGACAGAGGTCGGCCCGGAGGCATCTCAGATTCCTGAGGACTTCGATGCACTCAAGGTCGGCACAAAGGTTCAGTCCCAGTTGAGTGGCAAGCCTTTCAACTACGCTTTCTGTCCGGCTGAGGACTACTACCTCAAAGCGCACCTCTTCGGTGACATATTCGCAAGAGATGTCCTGACTTGGGCTGAAAGGGAGTTAGCGACAATCAGCGCGTTGGCCTCGATCGAGGGCTTGGCCCCGCAGCTTGGCTCGCACGTCGCTGGCTCAAGGAATATGGGCCTGAAGGATGACGAGATCCACGCCATCCCTGCCGTCCTGGCGGAGAAAGTCGGAGCGAAAGAAGCTTACAGGGCTGCGCAGGCTATCGCGAAGGTGTTTGGTGAAGAGTTTACCCAGATGCCGCCACTTAGCGACACGGATTTCCCTAAGGGGCAGCCTAACAGCGCTTACGCCCGGTACTTTACCGGTAACAGCTATCTGGCTCCTTTGAAGCCAGTTAACTTGACAGAAGGTGAGGCCACGATTCTGCCTATGTCTAATGTTACGTTTGAACCGGGCTGCCGCAACAACTGGCATATTCATCATGGGGCAAGACAGATTCTGATCTGCGTCAGCGGTGAGGGTTGGTATCAGGAATGGGGCAAGCCGGCCATCAAATTGAAGGCCGGGGATGTGGTTGACATTCCGGAAGGTGTGAAACATTGGCACGGGGCCACCAAGGACAGTTGGTTCCAGCACATCGCCACGCATGTCGCCACAAGTGGAGCGGCCAGCAACGAATGGCTTGAGCCTGTGGATGATGAGCAGTATGCCGCTTGCGAGAAATAATCAAAAAACGATAGAATCATGAAAAAATTAGTGTTTATCATCGCGGTTGTGACCTTGGGACTTATCACCGTCACAGCCTGCGGACAAAAGAAGGAGAAAAAGAACATGACTGACAGCAAGACACTTGTGGCTTATTTTTCCGCCACCGGAACGACAGAGTCTCTGGCGAAGAAGATCGCCACCGCTACCGGCGGGGAACTCTACAGGATAACCCCTGAGACTGAATATTCCGCCGAGGATCTGGACTGGACCGTGGAGACTTCCCGTTGCTGCAGGGAAAACGCTGATCCGTCCTCACGTCCGGCATTCATCAAGACAAAGGAGAATCTGGATGCATACGATGTGGTTTACCTTGGCTTCCCTAACTGGTGGAACGGTGCTCCGAGGATCATCAACTCTTTCATCGAGGCTTACGGTCTGAAAGGCAAGACAGTCATCCTCTTCATGACATCCGGCGGCAGCGGAATCCAGAACTCTCTCAAGGTGCTCGGAAAACAATATCCGGAAGTCAATTTCAAGACCGGCAAGCTCCTGAACGGAGCCAGCCAGAAGACCGTTGACGAGTGGGTCAAGAGCCTGTAGCGTGTGCTGGTTCACCGATGAGAGATTTGCGGGAATATGCTCGGACATATTCCCGCCTTTTTGTTATCTTTCGGAAAAAATTCAGAATGAACAGATCTATAATGCCGGTCGCTGAGCCTGTCGAAGCGGCCCGTGTCATCAATGACCGTCAGCCTTTTTTTTCTAACAGCTTGTTTATCAGCGAGCTGATTATCGCTTATTGATAATCAATATTTAAATATTCCTGCCAGTCGATCTGAAATGGCAGGAATATGTATCGTGCTAACTATGAAATAGTTGTCAACCACGCACTCTATTGGACAGTTATCTCTCCGATGATTCGATTAAAAGCTATGGGGCAAACGGGGTTGATCAATTTCACTTTTGCCACATAAGAGTCCAGCAAAATTTTTGTCGGACAGAACTCCATGTTTTTAATGCGATTTCAGTAAAATATTCTTACCTTAGCATCGTTTTAGGACGATTGTGCCTGAAACAGACATATTGATGAAAGTGTTTTCGCACTATCCTTCAAAAGAAATCTGACAGTTTCATTTAAAAGCAAGGATAAACGACAGCACCGTTCATCTGTATTCGTTTGCGTGTTCTCCACACTCAACGATACAGGTGTGGGGATTGTTTCAGTTTATTTGCTTTTAGGTTTTGTCAGAACCCCTTTTGAGATAAACGAAATCGGCTCCACACTTTCTTTGTTTTTATAACCCCCGATTTGGCGCCACGGTGAAGCTTAATGCGTTTATTATGAAATTAAACGTTTTATAAATGAAAGCCTACACTAAATGAACAGTGTTAAACTATTCACAAATGGAATGTTCCAAGTGACTTCAATGTCGGCTGTCGTCTGTCTTTTGGCGATTGGATACGACAAAACGAGGATCGAGTCCAAATGTATGTGTTTAGGCATATAAGAGTAGAAAATAAATTTTAGACAATTTATAATAGTTATAATATGAATATTCCACAGCAAAACCACATTCTGGTAGGCCTTGGCGGTACGGGAGGAAAAGTACTGAAGGCTTTCAAAAAGAGGCTTTTCCAAGAATTTACTCCTGAGGAAAGAGCAAAACTTCCTATCGGATTCCTTTATGTTGACACCACGGACGAGATGATGCATCCCGGAGACAAGAGTTGGTATGTACGAGGAGAAAACGCACAGTTCAATGAAAATGAATACTTGTTCATCAAAGGCATTTCACTTGATGAAATTTTCGCGTCTCCATCAAGTTACCCTGGCCTGAAAGGCGTAGTCGGAGATCCGGAAGTAATGCAGAAGAGCATCGGCACACTAGGTGTCGCCGCCGGTCAGATGCGCCGAGCAGGAAGGATTCTGTTTGGTGCGAATGTGTCCATGTACCTGGCTTCTTTAGGAAATGTTTATGAGAAGGTCAGTAAAATAAGCAAAGCCAGCAGTACTTGCATCTACATTTTTGGCGGTCTTGCCGGAGGCACTGGCTCAGGCTCGATAGTGGACGTGGTGGCCCAGACACGAATGTTTCCAAGTTTCAAGGAGGAATATCAAAGCAAAGGTGGTAAGGCAACAGGAACCAACATTGTCGCATACGTTATGGTTCCTGAGATCAATCCCCCGGCAGGGTGGGCAATGGGGCCAAGGTATCACGCTAACGGCTATGCCGCACTCAAAGAACTCAATGCGTTACTTTGCAAAGCGTGGAAGCCTTATGATCTTACCGGAATGTCACCTACGGGCAGATTAGAGTTTGACGGTGTCAGGCGCATTTCCGATGGTTTGATGGTTTACTCAAATGAGAATGAAAAGGGAATGCGACTTGATTCACATCATGAGTTGCCTCAGGTTGTGGCTGATTTCGCATATAATAAAGTCTTCTTGGAATTCAATGAGTTTACCACAGCTGAATTAATCCGTAGTGCAAATTTCGAAAATATTGATGAACCAAACGAGATGTATGAAAAGGCCAAGCCGGGTAATCTCATTCCATTCAGAATAAAGGCTGTAGGATCTTTCGGCATCAAGAGAGTGGTTGTTCCTGAGGAGGAAATCAAGGAATTTTTCACCTATTCACTTGGCCGTCAGTCTCTCCTGCAATTGCGCTACAACAACTGGAACGATGATCTCGGCTTCCGTAATGCTCCGGCCAATGTTGACTGGGCTGACTATGTCAAAGGTCAGGACAGGAAACTCGGCAATCCGCTTGAGAACTGGAGATTCTCCGACAAGCATTTGATGTTGGACATCCCTATCCTGCCATCCGATGAGGGAAAATGGGGCTCATTCCAGGCATACTGGGGCAAGGTGGTGCCGAAATGGCTTGAGGATGCTCAAAGCACCTCTCAACCGATCGCCAAACTTAATGAATTGTGCGCAAAAGGCCTACAGACAGGCTTCAGGGCTGTCGGGGTGTCGGATTTTTTCTCGGGAAAGAAAGAAGCCAGAGAGAAACACGCCGATGAAATCGTACAGAGAATGGAGTCTGACCTTTTCGATAAATGGGCGAATGGCACTTTTGCCTTATACAATCTGTTGGAACTCAGTGACACCATCATTTCCGAGACACAGGAAAAAGTCAAGCAATTCGAGGATCGGTCTGTCAAGCTTCGCCAACTTTTGGATAAACTTGAGCAGGAGCGTCAGGCGAAAGCCAAGGAATATAATGATGCCGGTCTAATAACACGTGGCCTGAAAGGCAAGCAGATGCTCGCTGGTTATGCAGAAATAATGCAGAAAATCTGTCAGAGACGCACTGAGGTGGAGGCATGCGGGTTCGCCGTTGATCTCCTCAAGGTGCTTCTTGGCAAGGAGAACACCCTCCGCTCCCGTTTGGAGGAATTCGTCGGTACTGTTAGTGATGCCATTGAGAGCAGCGACAAACATGTCGGAGCCCTTTGCAAGGATAAGGTGGATACTGACAATCTGGAAGGCACCGTTATCCGCTACTACGACCAGCCTAAGGTGAAGTCATTCACCGAGACGATGATTCACAGCAGGAAGAATCAGGAAAACATCTCCACCGCAGTGCGTCAGGAAATCCTGAAACTAATAGGAACGGAAAAGACATTCGTCCGCGCGAATGCAGCGATTGATTTGGATGCCCTCAATAGCATTTTTGAGAAGACCGTTCGGGAAAAAGTCATCTCCATTCACGACAATACTCTGATAGAGGATAGGGAGAAACTCATAAACCGCAATATCCTTGAGCAACTCAGTGAGAATTATTCTTCGGCGGAAGACCTTCAGCAGTTTGCCAAGAAGGTTGTTTCCGAAAGCGGTGTGCTTGCGAGATTCAATCCGAGCGAGGTTGGAAAAAGTGTGAAAAATAATACTATCACCAATGTTGGGGTTAATGTGATGCGTCGCATCGTGCTTGTGAACATTCCAAAGGTTGAGGGTAAAGAAAAAGTCCAGAAGTTCGCGGCTAATCTGAAAACGGCATTGGAGAATGCGACGGATGCGAGTCTTAAAGTCATGGTTGACATGACTGGAGAGAGAAAGAATGAGATTACCGTGCTGAGCGTTGCGTCTTACTTCCCGATCCGTTGCCTCCAGAACCTTACTTTCTACAAGGAGAAGTTCGACTACCTCACCACAGTCACCTCTACGGTGAGCGAGTCTGAAGTCCGCAAGAACAAGATTCTTCTCTTCGGCGAGGGAGTTGGAGGAGAAGGACTGCCTGATCTGTTCGTGGCAAAGGAAAAGCAGAAGTCCCAGTTGAGAAAGGAATATATGAGCTGGGTGATTCTTGCCTACGTGATGGGCATCATCAAGTACGGTGATGTGATGGACGGAACAGGCCGCAAGATGTTCGGCACTATGGAAGCCGATGAGGACACCGGCTTTGAGACACTGAAGCCTCTGTCGGCCAAATTCTCGGAGATCGGGTTCTGCGAGCAGTTCACCGAGGACTTCTGCGAAGACATCAAGGAGCAGGTGGAGTCAAAGATGAAGAAAGAGTACCTGAACGTGGAAAACCGGGTGAACGAGCTGCGTCCTAAGGTTCAGGAACTGCTCAACGGCACCCTTCTCCCGGAAACAGGTAACAATCAGGGCGCGCCGGAGTTCCAGGAACTTCTTGCGGCGGCCAAGGAAGCGATACTAACGTTAAAAAATTAAGAAAATTATGGCAAAGACTTATAAATGCACCAATTACGGCATCTGCACGGAGGCCGACAAGGGAACGGTCTTTCAGGAGACCGACCTTGAGGAAGTTGACGGAAAATTCGTCTGCCCCAAGTGTGGGCAGGCGCTCGAAGAGATTGAAAAGAAACCAGGGGTTAACGGAAAACTCATCGCCATCATCGCCGCTGCGTTGGTGGCCGCGGGAGGTACTGTCTATATCGCGTGCTTCAAAGGAAAAAGTAACGGTGGAAATGATCCCGCACTTGGAATTGACACTATAGTACTACCTCCAGCAGATACTCCGAAAGTAGATCCTCAAGTTGACACACCTAAAGTGGGTTCTGGGGCAGACACAGAAAAACCTCCAGTGCCACCACAACCAGAGCCATCTCAATCAACATCATACAACCTCGGCTGGGGCATATACGAAGGCCCGATGAAAGGCGGTAAGCCGGATGGTTTGGGTGGAGAGGTGAGAATCACCAAATCATACAAGATTGACATGAAGGATGGCTCATATAAGCAGGTGACGAAAGGCGACAGACTTGTCAACACAAAGTTCAAGGGAGGCAAGCTTGTCCAAGGCTACATCCACCATCCTGGTGGAACTCAGGAGAGTTTCACTATCGGTTACTGATGAAAAGACTCCGTAACATAAGCGCATTTCTGCTGTGGCTGTTTCTGCCGGGGATTCTCCTCGGCGGAAACCTGCCCTACAGAAGTGACCGGCTTGAACGGATGGGAGAGATGCTTGGGAAGGAAAAACTCGCGGCTCTTCCGGACGGGGAACACACGGCCGCGCTTATGTTCATGGACACGCCTGTGACCGTTATAAAGGAAAATGGAGTGATTGAGCACATCGGTTACAGTTTCTTTTCCGCAGAGGAACGCTTGCTCACGGGTTCTGTCGTATGCGATTTCTTGGAAAGATACGCCCTTGAGGCGGACTTGCCGATCAAGAGAGAGAAAACCCTCGAAACGCAACTTCTGGAAGATGGCATAGTGTTCAGCCATGGGTCATTGTCTTCATTGAAGACCCTTTGCCCAGGCGGTCATGGAATCCTTGAGATTCGCGACATTCCACATTACAGGTACATATTCAAGTGGCAAGACGGGCAGATGCTGTTTCCTTCCGACGTTGACCTGCTTACCGGCAGGGACATCAAGGAAAACGGCAGACGGCTTCCGCAGGAAATTCAATCCGCCATATTCACCGGACCGGTACAGAAACCAGACAGTACAGAACTCCGAGATGATGGCGTGGCGGTTTGCCGGAATGGATATTACTATTTTTCCTCCTTGTCTGCGGACACTTTCTTCTCTGGAGAGGACATGGAACCTGTGAACGATGCCGCGTTCGAGGAAGAGACCCTTCACAATCTCGTCTCCGGGCTTGTCCGTGACTCAAACATAAGTCTTGATGTTTCGATGAGCGCTTACGGACTTGAGAGGACGAACTTCAGCGCCGGAGTCAACTCGATCGCCGCTTACGCCGCCGACACGGATTGCAAGGCTTATTGCGGAGTCATCGCGAAGGATGATGAACGGATTGAGGCACTGGTGATCTACCGGAATGAGGCGGCGTCGTATAATCATATCCTACGGGTACTGATTCCTCACTCGGTGATTGCCAAAGGAGAAGGCTCCGGACAGGCCAGGCTCACACCTTTCGTGCCGACTCATGGCCTTAAATATTTGTTCGAAGAGATAAAACTATAATGATGAAACGTTTATTGTTTATAGTCACGATGTTGACGGTCGTCGTTCCCGTTTGGGGGCAGAACACAAAGAAGATGAATTCCATAAAAAGGAATCCTCTGTATCTTTATGCCGAAGCCACGATGGAGACAGCGTCGGAAGCCTATGAGGTGGCGAATGACCTTCTTCTTATCGAAGTCAAGGAATATACTGATTCGAAGAAGGCTTTCCGCGACAAGGATGTCCTTATCCGCGACATCAGAGGGCATCAGGACTCTCTGCAGATCCGCCGAGGAGAGATGGTGAAAGTGTTCCTGTACGTAAAGAAGAGCAACATTCTTGATGCGGAGAACGTTACATTGGTGGAAAAAAACACCGCGGCGGAGAAAACAGAAACTTCTGATACGGAGAAGGCAGAGATTCCAGATACTAAGAAGACAGAAAGAGGCACATCAACGGCAGTCGCTGAGACTGTAACGAAGGAGGAACCGGCAGCGGTTCATGAGACGGTTCCCGCTCCGGCTCCTGTAACAGTTCCCGCTGAACGTGAAGCCACTGTGGAGAATCCTTCGCTTAAACTGGAGTCCGCATGGCAGCAAGAAGTGGTGGATCAACTGCTTTCCTCCGCAAGTTATTCGGAGGCCAGAACAGTCCTCTCCCGTCTTAAGGCCGAATTCAAAATAAAGAAGACAGGACCTATGGCAACATGCAAGAACCCAGAGGAGGTGTTCTTGCTGATAGGGAAAGACTCCGCCGTGGTCACCGTTCTGGGGCCTGGCGGCACGAGCCGCACTGATTTCAAATCGCTCAGCAAGACTTCCGACAATTATAACGGTTACGATAAAATTTGGTTTACATTCTCAAAATAAAATGAAAAAGATATTCTTTATAGCGGCTATGTCATTTATATTCACAATGGCTTCAGCCCAGAATAATGTGGATTTTGAAATTGCGGACGGTCTTTCGAACGCTACTCTCAAAACGCGGATGGAGCTGCAGGTCTCAAGGTTGCTTACCGCGATCAACACTGCGGAATCCAACGGAGGCAATGTGAATTTCAGCGGGATTGACATTGATGACATGGCCTCTCACAGCATAGTCATGCTTTGGGAGAATGTGCGTTTCAGGACGCTGGACGATGAGGTTGTCACGAACTGCCTTCGTCTTGGCGGCGGGCAGTCCGACAGTTGGCAGGTAAGGAATATTGAAGTGGAGATGAAGCCTTTGGATGACACTTACAAGGGTAATAAAATCCAGGAAGTCAGCATAGATTTCGATAAGAACGGTCGTATCGTCGATTTCAATTTCACCCTCGGAATCAACCAGTACATGAGGATAATGAAGGAGGGTGTGGAACTTGACGACCTTGACCGCCGCATGCAGATACTGCACTATGTGGAGCAGTTCCGCAACGCCTATAACCAGAAGGATATAGACTTCATGGACGCCGTTTTCAGCGAGGATGCCCTCATTATCACCGGAAAGGTCATCAGACGTGTGCCTAATGAGCTTCAGATACGTTCCAATAGACCAGAGATCCAGTACACCAAACAAAGCAAGCAGCAATATCTTGCCAACCTGAAGCGTGTTTTCGCCCGCAATGGATATGTCAATGTCAAATTCGATGAGATCAAAGTGCTGCGCCACGGAGCCAATCCGAATTTCTATGGTGTGACCCTTGTCCAACACTGGAATTCCTCAAATTACAGCGATGAGGGAATATTGTTCCTGGTCTGGAATTTCGAGAATCCGGACGCTCCGCAGATCAACGTCCGTACATGGCAGCCAATGGAAACGCCTGACGATGAAGTGTTCACCTTGGATAATTTCAAGATTTGACGGATGAGAAGATTTCTTGCGATATTCACCGCAATGGCTATTGCGTTTGTGGCTACCGGACAGGAACTGACCGTCAAGGATTTTCACATCGATCCAAGCGACATCAGTGCGGTACGCTATGAAGTGAAAGACCTGAACGGAGAGATGTGCGCCTTGGTCAAGATAGGCCTTGTGCTTCAGAATGTCACATTTGAAGGGTCGGTGGTGAAATCCGAATTCAAGGATGGAGAATGGTGGGTGTATATGGTGGATAAATCTTGGTGGCTGAACATCAAGACCACGAAGTATCTGCCGCTTCGCTATGAATTTAAGGAACCATTGCGGAAAAAATCCACATACATAATGCAGGTGGAGATCCCTAAGGGACCTTACACGGGGCCTACTGGGAAAATGCGCATCAAAAGCAATGTCCGCGATGCGGAGGTGTACGTTGACGGGGAAAAACTTTCCAGTATTTTGCCTTTTGAATATGAGGGACCGGAGGGCTCTCATATTCTTGAAATCAGGGCTCCGGGATACAATACGGAGCGCATGGGCTTCGAGATCGCACTCCGCCGTACTGGAACTCTGTCGGTTTGGCTCAAGGCAGAGGGAAGTTTTCAATATAAAGGCATATCCTATGAGATGAAAGACATCCCTGGAGTGGTCTTTCAAATGGGCTCATCCGAAAAAAGGAGCAAGGAAAGCACAATGAGCTATGAGAGTCCTGTCCATACTGTGAGTCTGAAACCCTACAAGATAGGTGTTACTGAAGTCTCACAGGCCTTGTGGAAGGCAGTGATGGGCAGCAATCCTTCTCTTAATCAAGGAGATGATCTGCCGGTGGAGAATGTCACCTGGTATGATGTTCAGGAATTCATAGCGAAACTCAATGCTGAATCCGGAATGCACTTCAGGCTCCCGACCGAGGCGGAATGGGAATATGCGGCGCGGGCTGGCGGTTCTTCGGATGAACCCGCAGGTGGAGAATCGGCGGAAGTGGCCGTTTCTGGAGTTTCGACATCCTGTCTGTGCACAAAAAAGCCGAATGCCTACGGCCTCTATGACATGTCGGGAAACGTTGCGGAATGGTGTTCCGACTATCTTGCCCGCTACAAGGCGGATGCTGTGGTGAATCCGACAGGTCCCGAGAAAGGAATCCAAAAAATAGTGCGTGGCGGAAGTTTCGCCGATGATCCTTGGATGCATCGCTGCGCTGTCAGAGGACACATGAAGCCGGCGGACAGCAATGGAAAAGTTGGTTTCAGGCTGGCTTTGGATTAATTTAGATGAATAACATATTATTAATGGAATAAATCAATATGAAAAAAGCAATTTTATTGTTAGCGACAGTGCTTGTGTCATTTAACATGAGCGCGAGGAAAAGCACCCTTATTGTGGGTGAAGTTGACCACATTTCCGGAATAGATTCGAAATGGGCCGAGAAACTACGTAGTGAGATGATTTCAGGACTTGTGGCATCGCCGCGTCTTACCGTCATAGACGGCAGCACGGTGAGTGGTATGTCAGGCGATATGGCGAAAGCGATTGAAGTTGCGCGCGAGAAGAGCGCTGACTACTTGCTTACCGCTCAGATTACCGCTTTTACCGCCAATAAAGAGACAAACAAAGAAGGCAAGGTTACGTACAAAACCACACTTGAATATTCATGGGTGATCACGAATGTGGCTGATGGGAGTACAAAGGGAAGCAAGAAGGAAACTCATTATGGGTCATCAAGTTCCGGATATGACGCTGCTTATGCGGATGCGTTCATTCTGATCTCTGATGACATGAAAAAACTTGTGAACGACCAGTTCAGGGTTTCCGGAGAAATCAAGTCGATAGCGGAAACCCATCCTAAGAAAGGGGCTAAGACCTTGTATATCGGCGTTGGCTCTGAAGACGGTGTCGCTGCGGGAAATGCTTTCGAGGTCTACAAAGAAGTCGAGATCGCAGGTGAGACTATCTCTGAGAAAATCGGTGAGCTTAAGGCAAAAGAAGTCAAAAGCGGTTCTCTGACTCTCTGCAATGTCACGAAGGGCGGCGTGGAGATTCTGAATGCCTTTGACAGTGGTCTTAAACTCATCGTGACATCTCGTCCGCCAAGGATCGTTTTGTAAGATACCTTATATGAAAAGACTTTTTCTTTTGGTCGCGGCGATTCTTGCCGCGGTCAATGTTCTTGCTCAGGTTCAGCACACTGGGAGTGTTGAACTTATGGAAATAGACAACGGTGTCGCTACATTTCAGGTGGAAGGCATTGCTTCAAAAAAGAATGACGTTTGCCTTTCGGCGAAAGAAACTGTGTTCCACTGCCTGTTCGAGAAAGGAGTTGAGGGTTTCAACAATGACGAAAAAATTGTTGAGACAATAACCGTCAAGAACAAATTCTACCTTGAGAAGTTCTTTGAAGGAAAAAACGCTCCGATGAACAGATTCGTGTCCGGGGTGCAGCAGGCTGGCAATATTTCAAAAAATGAGTCCGGCATGTTCGTCTGCACCTACATAGTCTCTGTGAAATTCAAGGCCCTTTCACGTGACCTGGTTCAAAACAAATTGAGAGAAAAGCCCATAGAAGAATAGTCCGATCTCCCTACTCCCTATTCTTCCTACGATGGACAAATTGCCAGCTTCTTTAAGAACAAACTTTGACCATTATGAATATTCCACTGCAAAACAACCACATTCTGGTAGGCCTTGGCGGTACCGGAGGAAAAGTACTGAAGGCTTTTAAAAAGAGGCTTTTCCAGGAGTTTACTCCTGAGGAAAGAGCAAAACTTCCTATTGGATTCCTTTACGTTGACACCACGGACGAGATGATGCATCCAGGTGATAAGAGCTGGTATGTACGTGGCGAAAGCGCACAGTTTGACGCCAATGAGTTCCTGTACATCAAAGGCATTCAGCCTGAAGATATTTTTGCGTCTCCGTCAAGTTACCCTGGTCTTAAAGGTGTGGTCGGAGATCATAAGGTCATGCGGAAGATTATCGGCCCACTTGGTGGCGGTGCCGGTCAGATGCGCCGCGCTGGAAGGATTCTGTTTGGGGCTAATGTGTCCATGTACCAGAATGCTATTTCAAATGTATTCTATAGGATAGGTAAGGATAAGAAGACCAGTGGCACCTGGATCTACATTTTCGGTGGTCTGGCCGGGGGAACAGGCTCCGGTTCGATTGTGGACGTGATAGCCCAGACACGAATGATCCCTGCGTTCAAAGAAGGTTATCAAACCACGGGTTATGGAAAGAGTACAGGAACCAACATCGTCGCATACGCTATGATTCCGGAAATATACCCTCCGGATGGCTATGATGTGGGGCGATATCACGCTAACGGCTATGCCGCATTGAAAGAACTCAATGCGTTGCTCTGCGGTGCGTGGAAACCGTATGATCTCACAGGTATGTCATCTACGGGCAGGTTAGAGTTTGACGGCATCAGACGCATTGCGGATGGCCTGATGATCTACTCCAATGAGAACGAGAACGGAGTGACTTTTGATTCGCATAACGAACTGCCTCAGGCTGTGGCTGACTTTGTGCATCGCATAATCTTTTGGGAATATAACGATGGGTCTTTTATCCGAACATTTTATCAATATGAAGATGTGCCTGAACTTGCCGAGATGTTCGAGAATGCCAAGAGCGGAACGATTATCCCGTACAGAACCAAGACTGAGGGGTCTTTCGGCATCAAGAGAGTGATTTATCCTGAAGAGGAGATCAAGGATTATATGTCACATTCAGCGGCCCGTCAAGTACTCTTGCGGTTACGCTACAACAACTGGATCGAAGATTTCGGCTTCAGTAAAGGTCCGGTCTGTGTAGACTGGACTGACTATGTCAAAGGCCAGGACAAAGAACTGGGCGATCCCCTTGAACGCTGGAGATTCTCCGACAAGTATTTGATGTTGGACATTCCTATCCTGCCATCCGACGAGGGGAAATGGGGAACATTCCAGTCATACTGGGGCAATGTGGTGCCGAAATGGCTTGAGGATGCCCAAGGTACCTCCCAACCAATCGCCAAACTTAATGAATTGTGCGCAAAGGGCCTCCAGACGGGCTTCAGGAGTGTCGGGGTGTCGGATTTCTTCTCGGGAAAGAAAGAGGCCAAAGATAAGCTTGCCGATGAAATCGTCAATCGGATGGAGGCCGACCTTTTCGACAATTTGTGGAACGGCACATCCGCATTGTACAACCTATTGGAACTCATTGATGCCATCTTCTCCGAAACAGAGAACAAAATCAGATGTTTTGAAGACAAACTTGTCGAACTTCGCCAGCTTCTGGACGGACTTGAGCGTGAGCGTCAGGCAAAAGCCAATGAATATAATGACGCGGGATTTATAACCCGTTGGCTCAAGGGCAGGCGGATGCTGGCCGGCTATGGGGAAATCATGCGGGAAATCTGTCTGAAACGCACGGAACTGGAAGCGTGCGGATTCGCCGTTGACCTTCTCAAAGTGATTCTGATAAAAGAACGCAACCTGCGCTGTCGTCTGGAAGACTTGGTTTACATGGTAAGCGATGCCATCGATGGCTGCGAGAAGAAGTTGTCCGTACTTTGCAGGGATGACGAGGACGCCGGCAATCTTGAGCGCGTAGTGGTTCGCTGTTATGACCCAAGCAAGGTGAGAATCTACACCAAAGAGATGATTGTCCTTGACAAGGAGAATCAAGATACTGTCTATGCCGCGGTTCGTCAGGACATCATGAATCGCATAGGAACAGAAAAGACATTCGCCCACACGAACGCCGTGATCGATCATGATACCTTTGACACGATAATTAATACTTCGGTTCGTGAAAGAACAAAGATGATTGCGGAATCCATAAACCGAGGTGTCCTTAAAGAGCTCAGCGAGAAATATTCCTTATCTGAAGACCTTCAGCGGTTCGCTATGGAGATTATTTCCGGAGGCGGCGTGCTCGCGAGATTCAATCCGACCGAGGTTGGCAGAAATGTGAATAATAATCCAGTCACCGTTGTCGGGTGTAATGTGATGCGCCGCTGCGTGTTTGTGAGCATTCCGAAGGTGGAACGCGATGAGAGCGTGCGGACATTCGCAAAGGATCTGAAAACGGCGTTGGAGAACGCGACGGATGCAAGCGTCAAAGTAGAGGTTAATATGTCGGGAGAAATGAAAAACGAGCTCACTGTGCTGAGTGTTGCCTCTTACTTCCCGCTCCGCTGCCTGCAGAACCTATTTTACTACAAGGAGAAGTACGATCATCTCACCACCGTCAGCCCGACTTTGAGCGAGTCCGAAGTCCGCAGGAACAAGATCATCCTCTTCGGAGAGGGAGAAGGTGGGGAGGGTCTTCCTGACCTTTTCGTGTCTCAGGAAGGATAAGCGTGCCGGGCATTATAAGCATAATAAATAAACTACGATTGTTGTAAGCATATTATATTAAGTAACATGAAAAAAATAAGTT
>DJRG01000026.1:0-1231 GCA_002438845.1 Bacteroidales bacterium UBA6366 | reverse complement strand
TAAGGTGATGCAGGTTATTTTTAGAAGGTTACTAAGTCAATCATGATGATCATTGTGATGTCGGCTGTCTTGTTGGCACTGACAATAACGGGAATAGTTACCGTTTTATTTATAGCCTCTTCAACTTCGTCCAGAAGGTTTGAACTGATTCACTGGCTGGGCGCCGCCCTTTGTGTGGGCGTGACCTCTGTGTTCATCGCCGGAGCCATCGGTCTTGGTAAAGCCGCAAAACAGGTAGACCGTTCGGCAGATGTGGCGTCAGCACTCGGTTCCAAAGCTTTCGAACTGGTGAGAGATCATCTTTCCGGCAACGAAATCACTTCATGGATTTCTGAAGCGGACGACAATGTGGTTCCTCAAATCGAATTTGTCCGGACTTTGCTTCACCGCAAATTCCGTCGGGCCATAATGTGGTCAGCCATTGTCACAGTGGCGCTTAACCTGTTGTATCTTCTTCTTTTGACCACAGCGCGAAAAAGTTCAGGAACGTCCTCGGGATCAGACGGTTTTGATGACCTGGATTCCGACGTCGCTAACCTTGGAAACTTTGATTCTTGTCTGGATGATGACTTCAGTTAACCGCTGTCTCATTTGACAACCCCAATGCCGGTCGCTGAGTCTGTCGAAGTGACCGTGGCGAACGGTTTCCTTCATTGGTCACTGAGCCTGCCGAAGTGACCACTTGGGTAGAACCTCTACATTAGCAGAAGATAATGTCTCCGAAGCTCTTCCGGAAACTTCTCGATGGCGTAGCGCAGCATGGTCCTCGGCATAGAGGTAGCATATTCATCAAGGAAGGCTTCCAACCTCCGTTGATCTCGCTTCCCGGCCTCGCGAAGCATCCACCCGATGGCCTTGTGCATCAAGTCATGCGGATGACTCATCAGCTTGACAGCCAGTGCGTAAGTGTCATCATATTCCCTATTGCGGATGAACATGACCGTCGAGACCACCGCGATTCTCTGCTCCCAAAGCGACTCGCTGTCCGCCAATGAATATATTCGCTCACGCTCCTGCGGCCTATTCAGCAGATACCCTCCGACGATCGCCGGGGCGGTCAGATCCACCAAGTCCCAGTTGTTGATCCTCTCAGTGTGAGCTAGATAGAACTCAAACACATCCTTTGGAACCGATTTCCGGCATTGGCCCACCAGAATCAAAAGCCCGCACAGCCGCACCTCGTGCCACTGAGACTCCAGCAACCCCTCGATCTCCGCCAGCGAAGCGAACA
>DJRG01000008.1 GCA_002438845.1 Bacteroidales bacterium UBA6366 | reverse complement strand
TTCCGGAGTGGATCGAGGAGGCTGGAGGGATCTCCAGGCGGCTCGCCGAGGCGTGCGAGGTGGCGGCGTTCGACAAGGAGAAAAAACTTAAATACGAGATTGACAAGATGAACGAGAGGGACATTCTGGCTCAGCGCATGTTCGCTGAGCGAAAGGGCTTCGAGGCTGGATATGCCGACGGAGAGGCCAAGGGACTGGCTGACGGGACAGCCAAAGGCATGACCAAAGGCATGGCAGAAGGGATGGCTAAAGGGATGGCAGAAGGCATGGCTAAAGGCATGGCAGAAGGGAAAGCCGAAGGAATAACTGAGGGCAAGGCGGAAGTTGCGAAAGCCATGCTTGAAATCGGCATGCCGATAGGACAGATCTTACAGTTGACAGGATTTACCGAGGAACAGGTAAAGGCATTAAGGTAATGATTACCCAAAACGAGGCGGCCGTAATTCCGGTCGCCTCGTTTTTAGAAGATCAGATGAGATGGTTGTTACTTCTTGAAGTACATGCTCTCTTCGTTGCTTCCGTTGTAGTTGGCCTGATAAATCACGTCATAACTGCCTGCGATGGAAGCCTTGTCTGTCGAATTGGCCTTCGGGATCGAGATTCCACAGATGTAGTACTTGCCGTTGCTTGTCTTCTGTCCGGCACCGAAGTACTGGTACTTCAGGGTCTTCAAATCCTCGCTGACAGTGAACCAGAGCCACTCGTAATTGGAGTCAGAGAACGCCTTGTCACCAGGAGCGAAGTTATAGTTGCCCCAACCGTTGCCACCTGAGCATTCAGGAATATATGTGCAGAACTTTCCATCGGCGGCCTTCTGGGCGGCGCGACGGTCAAAGAAGATACCGAATTTGACGGTTCTTTCATTGTAGTCAATCTCGACACAAGCATCCAGGACTGAATCAAGATAGAGTCCCTTGATGCCGATGTTGTTTGTATGCTCAATGCCTGCGGCATCCTTCAAAGTCTCTTTCTGACGCGGCTCGCCAAATGTGACAACCGTCTTGTCCGCATTGGTGTTGCCCTTGCCCAAGGTCTTATTAGGGTCAAATAACTTTGAGTAAAGCGTCCAGCTTCCCTTGAAGTCATTGGCTCCGATCTGGGTGAAGATGTAGGTGTGGCCGTTGTTAAGCACAACTTTTCCGACGCGCACGCTGCCGGTCTTGTTCTCATCAACGGTGAGTACACCATCCTTTACGGTAATCCAATTGCTTGCGCTCTCAACCTTGGCATAAACATCAGAAACAGTGTATTTCTCATCGCTGATCCAATAGTTGAACTCCTTGGCGTCAACTCCTTGAACTATCTCGGTGGTCTTGCCAGCCTTGATATCCGTAACCTCAAGGGCATTGCCGTATGTGGTTGTCTGGATGTGGGAGATAAGACTGGTGTTGGTGTACTCTCCACCGACAGGCCAAACCGCGATGTAAGCTGTAGATGTGCATTTAACCGTATCAACAATGGCAGGAACGGTGATGGAACCTTTCGCACTTGCCTTTTCAGGAGAATCCAGCGCCAGTTCAATCTTGTTGTACTGCGCGTCACCACCAAGAGTCACGTTGGTCTCGCCAGGTTTGACTCTGGTCCCTTCAGGGTAAGTGACCACGATTTTCGCGATACCGGTCTTGTAGGCAAGAGATACGGAAGCATTACCTCCTGACAGACTGCTGACAGTGGTGGAACCGACAATCACCTGATGAGCCACGGCATCGGCAAGAGTGCCTTTCTGAGTGCTCAGATTCACGAATGTCGGAGCGGATCCATAGTTCACGAGATTTGTCTCGTTGTTGTCAACATAGACAAAAGCCGTCTGTGCATCATCAGGCACAGCCACTCGGCTGTTGCTGAAAGAAGCGGTCTTGCCCTCGGCAGCCTCGCCTCTGAGTATCTGTGTTCTTCCTACCAGCGTTCCGTCAGCCTTTGCGAAACGTATGCGGAGGAAATCCTTGGCGGTGAAAGCGGTCTTCATTCCCTCACCCTGGGCGGACGGAAGAGTAGCCTCTATTGTCAAGGCCTTCACGGTCGCGTTCTCATCCTTGAACTCCTTCACATCCTCACCGTGGTCACAGGCTGAGAACACGGCCATCGCGGAAAGAGCGCAAGCGAATGTCAATAATATTTTTTTCATTTGAATATGATTCTATTTGTGGATAATGACTGTTAGTTCCAGTAAGGATTGCCCTGACGCTCCTTCTGAGGGATCTCCCAAGTGAAGCCCTCGACAGGAATCTGGGTCTCGCTCCAATGATTGGCGCCACGTGTGTTCTGCACGCCCCATCTCTTCTGGTTGAAGAACGCCCAATCGCCTTCTCCCCACATCTCGATGCGCCACTGGAGTTTTACCATCTCCAAAGCGCTCTTTCCTGACATCGTGTTGTCGCAGGTCATCGTCGTGGCTCCGCTCTTTGTACGGGCGGCAAGCAACTTGTCAAGCAAAGCTTTCGCCTGAGCGTCCTGGCCATCCTGGGCATAAGCCTCGGCAACCATCAGCAAGACTGCTGAGGAACGGAGGTAGATGTTGTCGGATGTGGTAGCCTCGTTCGTGTGGTTCTTGTAACCGATGGCTGACGATGCGGCCCACTTGAGGGAAGTGTATTTCGGCATGGTGTACTGGTACCAAGTTGTGTCAGCGCCGTTGTTGGTGTAGACATTGAAGTTCTCAAAATCCGCCGGAAGGATGCAGGCCTTGCGGCAGTCAGCGTCAGAAAGGGCGTCGTAGATGTTCTTGTCTACCTGATAGTAGCCTGAAGGACTGCGTTTGAGAGCGTTGAGACCGGCATTGGTCCAGAAGATGTTGGAAGAGCCTCTTGCTCCACCGAAGATGGCCTCAGGGTTCTTCTCAAGATTGTAGAAAGCGTTCTGGGTGGCATTGAAATCGGTCCCGTTCCAAGCCGTTCCCTGAGGAAGGGATGCGGTGACGCCGGCACGTGAGTTTACGGAAGCCAACAGGCTTGCGTCCATACCGTAGTCAGCGGCGTTGATGAAGTTCGGGAAGTGGCTCAGAAGGTCATTGCCAGCCTCGATCACGGTCTTCCAATCCTTGCTGTCAAGGGCGGCGCGGCAGCGGTAGTACTGGGCCACGGCGCAGTCGATGTCGTAGATCTGGGCGGCTTCGTTGCCGATGGTATAGCCCTTTTCTCCGAGTGAGGAATTGTGGAACAGTTCCACAGCCTCCTTAAGGGTAGCGTTAATCCAGTTCCAAGTCTCCACTACGGAAAGCGGTTTCTTGGCGGCGTTATAGGTGTAGGCGTCGTAGATAGGCCAGCCTTGCTTGGTGTCCGACTTCACGTCCTGGAGATCAGTGTAGCGCTCCATCAACATCATGTAGCAGACAGCTTTCATTGTCAGCGCCTGAGCGCGGCTGGAACCCATTCTCGGGTACTTCTCGACACGCTCCTCGGTAAGGAAGTCAAGAGCCTTGAGAGCCGGACCAAGCTTAAGGACCGGAGCGAGATAGTAACCATAGTTCTGGATCTCCTGATCCGTCCTCCAATAAGTGTTGTTCGCGAGATTCTGATACCAAGTTGAGTAAGTTCCTTGATTCAGTCTGTCACCTTCAACCACGTCACCAGACTGGCAGAAACGGCGGAACTCAAAATTGGATTCGTAGGCGGAAGCGTTGGAATAGCCTCCGGCAATCGCCGCGTTGTAGACGTTTATGTAACCAGGCAGTGATCCGACAAGACCTGTCAGAACCTGCTGCTCAGCCTCTTCGCTTCCTCCGATGAATTCGGCCATCTCGTCATCCGTGAAATAGTTAGGATTGTTCACGTCCAACAGCGATGTGCAGGAAGAAAAACTCAAGCCAAGGATAGCCGCAGCTAAAAGACTTTTATATGTTTTCATGTTTATTCGCGTTTAATTTTAGAAATCAAGATTCAAACCGATGGTGAGAGTCTGCATCTGAGGATAGATGAAAGTATCAACCTCTTTTCCTCCGATTGTGGAGAATGTAGGATCCACACCTTTCTGCTGAGAGAAAATCAGCACGTTGTCCGCAGAGACGAACGCGCGCAGAGCGCTGATGTTGACTTTCTTGGTGATCTTCTTAGGGAGGGTGTAGCCGATCGTCACGTTCTTGACACGGAAGTAGCTTGCGTCAAAGAGGCTCATGTCAGTGTAGTTGTGAGACCCAGGGAGCAGGGATCCGTCAAGATAGTAGCTGCTGGCGCCGGAGCTTGGGAACCACTGCATAGGGTAATATGCGCCGGTATTGTCCGGATTCCAGGTGTTGCCCACGAGATCCTTTGAGACAGGAATGCGCTGTCTGCCCATGGATGATCCGCGGAACAGGTACTGTGAGTATTCCATAGAGAAGAACTTGCCGCCGATCTGGTAAGCGGAGACGATGCTGAAATCAAAGTCTTTCCACTTCAGGCTGAGAGTAAGACCTCCGATCCAATCCGGAGTGGCGGATCCTACCTCGTAGTAAGATGCATCCGCAGCCACGTCTGTCTTGACGTTGTCACCGACCTTGTAATTGGCGTAACGTCCGCCGTGCTCGTAGACACCTGTGGTCTCGTTCATGTTCACATCATAGTAAGTGACTCTGTGCCAGTAGAGAGGCAGACCGGAAGTCTTGTCCACACCAGCATATTTAGGCATGTAGAGATTGAACAAGTCCTTGCCTTCTCCACGGAGGTAAAATATTCCTCGTCCCGCATGGCTGGCTGTTCCCGCCTGAGCCATGTCCTCGGTGGCGACTGTCCAGCAACCCTTAGGAAGATCCATCGTCTCGTCATAGTTAGGAATCTGGTCTGCCGGAACACTCAGAAGAGTGGTGCGGTAGTGAGTTCCGTTGATGCCGACGCTGAGGGTAAGATCCTTCTTGCGGATGATGTCGGCGTCGAGTTCGATCTCGAAACCTCTGTTGCGGACCTTGGCGGCGTTACCCAAAACTGTTGTGGCACCAGCGCTGGCAAGAGGTGACACTGACTGGTTGAAGAGAGAGTTGACAGTCTTGTGGTCATAGAAGTCAAGGGCTCCTGTGATCCTGCTGTTGAGGACACTGAAATCCAAACCGAGGTCAAACTGATGGATGTTCTCCCAGGTCAGGTCAGAGCGGACAAGATCGTTTCCTGTCTTGATGGCGGTTGAAGCAGGGACACCGGTTCCGCTTGAACTTGTCTGCCATGTGGCGACAGAATAGTACCAGTAGTGGTTGAGATAATAAGATGTAAGACCGTTTGAGTTACCCGTCACACCATAGCTGGCGCGCAGCTTGGCGTTGTCAAGCCAGGTCTTCATCTCCTTAAGGAAACTTTCCTCTGAGAAACGCCATCCAGCGCCGACCGACCAGAATGTTCCCCAACGGTTGTCCTTGGTGAATTTGGAAGCGGCGTCACGCCTGAGGGAAGCGGACAGATAGTACTTGCTGTCGTAGTTATAGTTGAAACGGCTCAGGTAGGACTCAGTCCTGTAGATGTTGGTGCTGAATCCAGGTGTGGTGGAGTTCTCACCTCCCGCATTGACATAGCGGCCGATGAAGTTTCCGGCGATCGCATAGCCTGGAATCAGCTCGTAGCCGGAACCATAGTTGAGGTCATCCCTGTTGAGGTCCTCATATTCATGACCTACCATGGCATCGACATGGTGTTTGCCAAAGTCCTGATTGTAAGAGAGAAGCTGCTGAGTGTTGATGATGCGGCGCAGATAGGTCTTGATTCCGAATCCTCCGTTAGGAGTTCCGCGGCCCGCGATACTGTTCACGTACATGGTACGTTTCCAATTGGACTCGTCCATGTTGAAGTTCACGTTGAAGTTGAAATACTTCAGGAAGTTGACATCGGCGAACAGACGGGTTGTCCAGGTTGAGATGTCCTGACGCTCAATGTTGGTCTCGGCGATGTACTTGAAGTCACTGCCGTAAGGGCTTGTGGCGACACCGAGTGGTGAATATGAGGCGTTCTTTGTGTTCAGAATCTTGTCACCGTTGGCGTCGCGGACATAGTCACCGTTCTCGTCAATGGTGTAGACTGGCTCGATAGGCTGCCATCCTTTGACGTGAAGCATGGCGTTACCGTAGGCTCCACCGATCTGGCGGGATCCCCATTTGCCAGCCTGGGCGCGGGTGCTGGTCTTTGAATAACCCACGTTGGCACCGATCTTCAACCATTTGAGCGCCTGAGCATCAACGTTCATACGTCCGCTGTAGCGCTTGTACGAGCTGGCGATCAAGAATGAAGGCTCATCCTGATAACCAAGGGAAGCGTAGTAGTGGATCTTGTCGGATCCACCGCTGGCCGAAATGTTATATTCCTGACGGAAAGCATTGCTGAACATGATGTCAGCCGCGTCTCCGTTGTAGAGCAACTTTGCGTCCTTGTTGATCTTTCCCGTGGCAGGATCGATAAGGTAAGCACCGCTCATGGTCGCGGATGCATTTGATCCCGATCCCGTTATTGTGTAGATGGCACCTGGGACATTGTAGGCCATGTTGTTACCAAGAGCGTTCTTCTGGAACCGGGTCTCGCTTCCGTTGTAGTCGAAAAGGTGCTGGCTGGCGAAGAGCCTTGCCTCCTCGTCCGTGTGGTTCGGAGTGGCGATGTTGGTGTAGTAGTTGCCGTTGGCGTCGACACCAGGGAGACCTGTTCCGTTCACACCGTAACGATAGGAGTTGTAGATTGACTTCCAAGCATATTCATAATACTCAGCCGCACTGTCGATCGAATTGACATTGTAGTCTCCGATGGAGTTCCATCCCCAACGGCTTTGGAAGGAGATCTTTGACTTGCCTTCCGAGCCCCTCTTGGTGGTGATGAGGATGACACCGTTACCGGCCCTTGATCCGTAGAGGGCGGTTGAGGCCGCATCCTTAAGGACAGTCACCGAAGCGATGTCGTTAGGGTCCAACTGGGAAAGAGGGTTCTCATAAGTGGAGTTGGTCTGCTGGGCCACACCGTCGATCACGACGAGGGCGGCGGCGGATGCACCGTTGGTGGAGCTGACACCACGCAGACGGATAGCCATGTCATAACCAGGCTGACCATCGACCATTGAGACCTGGAGACCTGGAGCGGCTCCTTCCAATGCTCTGGAGACGGTGGTCGTGTTCTGAATGGCGACGATGTCTGACTTCACATCGGTGATGGAACCAGTCACATCTTTCTTTTTCTGAGTACCATAGGCGACAACAACAACCTCATCGAGGAATCTATTGTCACTTTGAAGAACTACATTGATCACGGACGAGGCTCCGACTTTGACCTCTTGTGTGGTGTAACCAATGCTGGAGAAGACGAGGATGGCGCCCTGCTTCACATGTGGCAGGCTGTAGTTACCGTCCAAGTCTGTCATCGTGCCGGTCGTGGTGCCCTTGATGAGGACATTGGCGCCGACACATGGTTCCCCTGTCGCATCCGTGACCTTTCCGGAGACGGAGGACTGGGCGAACGCCTGCGCTCCGATCAGCAGAAGCGCAAGCAAAGCTGTGAATAAACGTTTACCCATAAACTGTTTTTTAAATAATGGTGTTGTTGTTAATCGTCCAGTTTAG
>DJRG01000034.1 GCA_002438845.1 Bacteroidales bacterium UBA6366 | reverse complement strand
TGAGGCGATCCGCAGGGAATCCGCCCGAATCACCTTCCCGTTCGGACTGCTTGCCGCATGACCCGGACGACAGAATGAGCAGGGCGAATGCCAGCACATGATGATAGTTTCTTAAATCCATGTTATGATTGTTAATAATTATTCGCCGGTCGAATGACAAGTGCATTTCTCACAAACATCTCATCGTCTGCATAGGTTAATTCAGCACATGCCGCCAAACCATGCAAAGGTAGTCATATTCCTCATCTTGCTCCAACTTTTCAAACGTCAAACGTGTTCCTTTGACGTGAGTTTCGCAGACAATCGTGTTCCTTTAACGGGAAGAGGAGGTCTTTTTGGAGAAAGGTCACTTCGACAGGCTCAGTGACCGAGGATACAGGTTCTGTGACCAAGGATACAGGCTCAGTGACCGGATGAGTTACATGTCGGTCACCGAACCTGCGGTCACTGAGCTTGTCGAAGTGCTCTATGCGGAAATCACTTACTTGATCTGGGGAAGGCCAAGATCCTTGAAGGTTCGCGGAGCCGGGGTCTTAGGGAGCGGCTTGCGGTCCTTGATCTGCTGGAGGGCGGTCTCGATGGCCTTGTCAAGCTGCTGATCCTCACCGGCATATTCCTTAATAGGATCATTGTCAAGCAGGATGTCTGGATCGACTCCGTGGTTCTCGACGATCCACTGTCCTGTCGCGGCGTCGTAGTTCGTGAAGAACGGCACACGCACGTCGGTTCCGTCCATGTACGGCAGCGAGCCGCTGATGCCCACGATGCCGCCCCATGTCCTGGTGCCGATCACGGTCCCGAGGTTGTTGGCCTTGAAACTCCACGGGAAGAGGTCACCGTCGGAGGCGGAATATTTGTTGATCAGCAGCACCTTAGGTCCGGTGTGCGTTCCCTCCGGGATGGTTCCGTTCTGGTTGGAGTTCCTGTACATCGTCATCCTGTAGACCTTGCGCAAAAGCCTCTCTATGACCATCGGGGAGATGTTTCCGCCACCGTTGGCGCGGTCGTCGATGATGAGTGCCTCCTTGTCCAACTGCGGATAGTACCAGCGGGCGAACTCGTTCAGTCCCTCCGGTCCCATGTCAGGAATATAGATGTAGCCGACCTTGCCGCCTGACTTCTCCTCGACAGTGCGGATATTCCTCATCACCCACTCGTAATGTTCGAGAGGATATTCATCGGCTATAGGTTTGACGACAACCTTGCGGCCACCGTCTGCGGCAGACTTGTTCACAGTCAGCTCAACGAGCTTGCCAGCCTTGCCGACAAGGAGTTTGTAGATGTTGTCAACGTCTTTAAGCGACTGACCGTCAATGGCTGTGATGAAGTCTCCCTCTTTAATATTCATCCCTGGTTCGGTCAACGGGGAACGGAGTTCGCTTCTGTAAACGGCTCCGGAATAGATGTGATCGATCTTGAAATAGCCGCCCTTGTCCTTGCTCATCCTGGCTCCGAGAAGTCCCATCTGGATGCGCTCAGGCTTAGGGTAGTCGCCCGGATTGACGTAGGCGTGGCCGCTGGCGACCTCTCCGATCATCCCACCAATCACATAGTTGAGATCCAGACGGGTCTTGACGTAAGGCAGAAGGGCGGCGTACTTTTCCTTTACGGCGTTCCAGTCGCGTCCGTGCATATTCTCAAGATAGTAGCCGTCGCGGAAGGCTCTCCAGACTTCGTCGAAGATCTGTGGCCACTCCTGGGTGTAGTCAACGGTCGTGTACATGTTGTCGAGGTCGATGGCCTCGCCTCCTCCGACTTTCGCTGACGGGAAATTGACGGCTGTCCATTTGCCTTTGGCGGTCGATAGTGCTTTCTTGTCGCCAGGACGGTAGATGACCATTCCGTCGGAGCACTGTTCGGACTTGCCTGTCTCGAAGTCAAACACTTGAGTGCCACGGCCATCCCTGTACCAAAGTTTCTTGCCGTCGCTGAAGTACGAGCGTGAGCCACTGATCGGAAGCTTGATGGTCCTGTCAAGAAGGCCGTCCACGTCAATCTTCACGTCCATGGAGCTCTTGCCGGAAACCTTTGCGTCCTTCTGCTCTTTGGCAGCCTTGCCACCTTTAGCCGGCTTCTTATCGGCCTCGGCAGGAGCGGTGTCTTTCTCTGATTCATGAATATTCAAGGACTCGCTGTCAGTCGGGAGCAGCGGAGAAGGAGTGCCGGATGCGAGCATCGTCATGTAGACTCCGCTTCTGTCTGTGTAGGCGAAGTTCCACTCGATCCAGCTGTAGATCGGACGGAAGTCGCGGTCGGATGTGAATATCAAGTACTTGCCATCGGAAGAGAAGGTCGGAGAGCTGGAGTCATACCATTTCTCTGTGACAGGATATTCCTTGCCGGAGGAAAGATTATAGACAAAGACCACGCTCATCTTGTTCGGTGCAGGGCGGCTGTAGGTAAGCCACTTGCTGTCAGGGGAATATTCAACATCCCTGATTTCCTGCTCAGGGCATTGAAGCACAGTCCTGACTGTCTTGGCAAACGGATCGACCTCGACGATGCGGTTCTTGCGGTCAGTGTAGAGGATGTGCCTGCTGTCCGGGCTCCACCGGAGGTCGCGGATGTAGGTATCGTTGTTCTTGGTGATCCGGACAGGCTCGCCGCCGGCTGCGACATCGTAGAGGTAAACCTCGGTCTCTCCTGTCCCGTCACCGATGAAGGCGATATACTTGCCGTCCGGGCTCCAGTCGGCGCTGCGCTCATTGGAGCCTGGAGTTTTGGTGATGTTGCGGGTAATGCCCTTTCCGACAGGCACGTCGAAGACTTCTCCACGGGCAGTCACAGCCATTCTCTTTCCGTCAGGGGAAAGGCTGAACGATGATCGGCCCTTCTTGCCGACATTCATCCTCTCGGAGCGGGCATAAACGAGGTCTGAGCCAAGGGTGATGTGAATCTGTTCGGTGGTCTTCGTGGCCGGATCCAGTTTGTAGAGGTAGCCACCTTTCTCGAACACGACGACTTTTCCGTTGGTGCTCGGGAATTTCACATCATAGTCATCAAAGGATGTCACTTTTGTCGTGGCTTTGGTCTTCGTGTTGTAAACGAACAGGTTCATCGTCATGTCACGGTCGGAAGCGAAGTAGATCTCGTCACCGACCCACATCGGGAATATGTCCTGAGCCGGGTTGTCGGTGATCTTCTCGACTTTCTTGCCGTCATAGATCCAGACCTCGTCGGCCATTCCGCCACGGTAATACTTCCATGTCCTGAACTCTCTCATCACCCGATTGTAGGCAAGTTTCTTTCCGTCAGGAGAATAGGAGCAAAAACCTCCTTCCGGAAGCGGAATCTCTTTCGGCATGCCGCCATTGATTGAGACAGTCCAAAGCTTGCCGGAGAAGCCGTCGCCTGTGCGGTTTCTGAATATGATGTTCTTCCCGTCAGGTGTCCATCCCATCACAATGTTGTTGGGACCCATCCTGTCGCCAAGGTCGTCGCGGCCGTTGGTGGCCGTGTAGGTCAAACGTACAGGCTCACCGCCTCTGGCCGGGATGATGTAGACCTCGCGGTTGCCGTCATATTCCCCGGTGAAGGCGATGGTCTTGCCGTCCGGAGAGTAGTGAGCGAACATCTCGTAGCCGATGTGCGAGGTCAGGCGGCGTGCCTCGCCACCGCTGAGAGGAGCCGAGAACAGATCACCGGCGTAAGAGAACACCACATCAGTCCCGTTCGTCGCCGGGAACCTCAACAGTCGCACCTCATCAGTCGCTGAGTTTGTCGAAGCGACCGCAGAAAGCGTCATCCCTCCCAAAAGGAGTGTCAAAAAGATTTTCTTCATAACTATCATAAAACCATATATGTTTCTTTCAGCCAGGCCAGGTTCAGAAGGTCCGGTACTGTGTTCTCAGCCAAAGGAGAAACATCGGATCCTGAATGAAGACACGTTTCCTTTCCACATCTATTATGTCCCTCTTTCTCAAGGCTTCCCTCATGATGCGGACATTACCGTTTGTCCCCAGCTTATAGCGGGACAAGGTTTCAGTGGAACTGAAGTGCTCCACTCCGTCAGCTACCGCGCACAGGTAGTTGCGTTGTTTCTCGGTCAGGGAGTCCATTGTGTTCAGAAATTGAAGGTTCAAGGAGTCCATTATGCTTTCCAGAGCAGAGTCTACAACACTTTCGGAGCAACTCATCGTGCATCGCAGCCAACATGCCTGTGCGAGTTGCTGCACATAGTACGAGTGGTTGTCAACCCTTTCGGCCAGATATGACGCCACTTCTGGACTTATCGACTTGCCTGTTTTTGAAAATCTGTCAACTATATAATCGCTCCAGTCATTATTGGAGATTTTTGGAAGGAAAATGATGTCACCGAATCTGTAAAAAGGGCTGTTATATTCCCCGAAGATATTCAACATCATGTGCTTTTTGCTTCCATAAAGGACATACGCCACATCGGTTTGCTCCTGCCAATGGTTGCGAAGAATCTTCTGAAACCTGACAGAGTCCGCAAACTCTCCTATCTGCTGGAACTCATCTATGCAGACAATGATCTTTTTTCCTTTCTTGTAGGCGATTCTCTGCGGCAGATCAAGAATATCCTCACCAATGGGGTTGGATTTCACATCCAGCCCGAAAGAGAGTTCGTATTGTCCTGCCGGGTCAGATACTGCGACCTTTGGAAGAAGTGACGAGATGAATTCCTTTGCGTTGGACATCATGCTCTCCAGTGTCGATGAGACTTGCGACATTATACTCTTTGCATAAGTCTGATAGAATTCCTGCTCATCACCGCATTTGAAGACATTCATCCTTACAAACAGGTAATCCTTACCGCTTGACTCGGCTATTTCGATGACTTTGGACACAAGGGAAGATTTTCCCCATCTTCTTGGGGAAATTATCGCCGTGTTTGTCAGCGAGCCGATGTTAGCCAAAAGCTTGGCGGTCTCATTTTTCCTGTCGGTAAAGTCCTCGGCCGCGACAATCTTACCATATACAAAAGGAACGTCCATCTGATTCTTTTTCGCAAAGATAGGTGATTTCCGCGGATCATACAATCTTATTTAATATAATTTTATTTCATACAAATTTATATAACAGACTTAACCTGATTGGTACCTCGGCAAGCCTTCTCAGGAACCAACCGCCTAAGTTTGAGCGTTTGGTACACCACAAAGCTCTCACAGGTACCAATTGGCTTATGATAGGGGTTTGGTACACTAGAGAGTATTTTGGGGTACAAAAGCGTTGTCTGGAGTGCCAAAGCGTTGTCTGCAAAGACTTTGACAATGCGCTTTAGGGCAGAAAAATCAAATGGCGAATTTTGGTAACGTGCAAAATTTGCCATTTGCCTTTTTTCTGCCCTTCTGTCAGCGGTTACTTCAGAATTTTGGAGGTTCCGGTCACTTCGACAGGCTCAGTGACCGCGGGACAAGCTCAGTGACCGGGACAGGTTCAGTGACCGATGGAACAGTATTCAATCATTGGGACAGAAGAAGGACATTCCCTTTTTGAGAATTTTGGTAACGTGCAAAATTACAAAAAGGGAATGTCCTTTTTCAAACTATCAGTCTATTACTCAGTCAGGCCACGGGCACGGAGGAGAGCAGCGGGATCAGGCTGGGCGCCACGGAAGGAGAGGTAGAGGGTCATCGGCTCCTCGCTGCCACCCTTCTCAAGGAAGGTCTGACGGAACTTCAGGGCGACCTCAGGATTGTATATTCCCTGCTGCTTGAAGTACTCGAAGGCATCCTTGTCCAGAACCTCGGCCCAGAGGTAGCTGTAGTAGCCGGCACTGTAGCCGCTGTTGAAGATGTGGTTGAAATAGGTGGTGCGGTAGCGAGGGATGATCTCGTCGATGAGACCCATCTCCTTGCAGACCTTCTTCTCGAAATCTGCCACATTCGCAGCCTGGTCACCCTCGGAAAGCTTTGCAAGGTCGGCCTCGGTGAGCTCGTGCCACTTCATGTCAAGGATGGAGGCGGCGCAAAGCTCGGAAGTCATGAAGCCCTGATTAAACTTCCTGGCATTGTTGATCTTCGTAACGAGAGAATCCGGAATGACCTCACCGGTCTCGTAATGCTTGGCATATTCAGCGAGAATCTCCGGCTGGAAGGCCCAGTTCTCGTTGAACTGCGAGAATGTCTCGACGAAATCACGGGCGACATTCGTGCCGCTGACCGAAGGATAGTGACACTTTGTGAGCAGTCCGTGAAGGGCGTGGCCGAACTCGTGGAACACAGTCTCTACCTCATCGATGGTGAAGAGGGCAGGGAGAGAGTCGGTCGGAGCTGTCATATTGCCCACGTTGATGATGATCGGACGGACGTCATTGCCCTCGGCGTCAACATATTGCTCACGGAAATTCGTCATCCACGCACCGCCTCTCTTCGAAGCGCGAGGGAAGTAGTCAGTCGTGAATATTCCAAGAAGACTGCCGTCGGCATCGGTGACCTTGAATGCCTCGACCGCAGGATTGTAAAGCGGCACGTCCTTCAGCGGCTCGACATTGATGCCGTAGAGCTTGTGGGCGGCAAAGAAAATGCCGTCGCGGACATTCTCCATCCGGAAATATGGCTTCGTCAGATTCTCGTCCAATGAATATTTCCGCGCGCGTACCTTCTCGGCATAGTAGAACCAGTCCCAAGACTCGATCTTCGAGCCGGCGGCCACCTTGCCAGCCTGGATGTCCTCGTCCATAACCTTCTGCATGTCAGCGATCTCCTCCTTGGCCTTGCTGACTGCAGGGCCGATGATCTTGTCAAGGAAAGCGTCCACAGTCTGCGGGTCGTGAGCCATCTTGTCGTCAAGCTGGTAGGCGGCGAAGTTGTCGAAGCCGAGCAGTTTGGCCTTCTCGGCGCGGAGTTTCAGAATCTCAAGGCAGAGAGCCTTGTTGTCATATTCATTGCCATTGTTGCCTCTTGAGGAATAGGCCTTGAACATCGCCTCGCGGCGGCTTCTGTCCTCGCAGGAGGTCATCTCGGAGGTGTAGGATGAGACCGGGATTCCGAATTTCTCCTTGAACGCATTGTTTTCGGCGAGCAGGTTCGTGCCGAATTTCTGCTGGGCAGCAGCGATCTTCTGGTTGATCTCCTTGAGCCTTGCCTGAGCGGCCTCGTCAAGGTCCACGCCGTTGCGGGTGAAACTCTGGTAGAGTTTCTTGAGAACCATCTGCTGTTCCCTCGTAAGTCCGCTCTGATCAGCGTCATGGACGGCCTTGACACGCTCGAAGAACGCCTTGTTCATCGAAATGTTGTCCTCATGCTCGGTCATCAGCGCGGTGGCCTCTTCGACGACCTTGTTCATCTCGTCGCTGCCTTCGGTCTCCTGAAGGTTGAAAAGCACAGCGGCTGTCTTGGTCAAAGTCTTACCGGACAGTTCGTAAGCCGCCACGGTGTTCTCGAATGTCGGAGCCTCCTGATTGTTCAGGATAGCCTCAAGCTCCTTGTTCTGCTCCTCGATTCCGGCCTTGATGGCAGGAATATAGTCGGTAAGCTGAATCTTCTCGAACGGCGGAAT
>DJRG01000032.1:6662-16432 GCA_002438845.1 Bacteroidales bacterium UBA6366 | reverse complement strand
CGAGAAGATCACCTGGGGCAAGTTGTCCCCTACCACTCCTCGCTTCATCGTGGAGAGTGACGCCACGATCGTGGCACCGCTGATCTTCGCCTACGTGCTGGGCTGGTAGCCACACCAAATCTCAGACTTGCAAGGTGATGGCCGAAAAATAATCTTCGGTCATCACCTTTTTCATAAAACCATAACATCCAATTGACCGACCATTTATGAGAAAGAACACAGGCAAAAGCAATTCGCTGATAACCAACATCTCCCATAGGTTGCAGAGTATCCGCAAGAACAGTCTGGAGAGAATCCGGGACAGCATATATTCAAGAAAAACCATAGAAAAAGTCGAGAGAAGGCTCGCGATATGGATTGAAGAGGGAAAGCACCGCGAGCCGGACATTTCCATGGATGAGATACTCGATGACCTTGGCCTGACCAGAAAAGAGCTTTCATTCTATTGTTCGCACGTGCTTAAGACAAAGTTCCTCACATGGCGCAAGATCCTGAGGATCAATGAAGCCAAAGAACTTCTGCTCAAGCATCCGGAAACACCTGCATGCCACATCGGCTTTGCGGTCGGACTGTATGACAAATCCAACTTCAAGCATCAGTTCAGAGACCTTGTCGGATGCACTCCGGCAGAATGGCGCAAAAGGAATCTAAAGGAATATGACCACGCAGATGAGTGAAAAGTCTCCTCGACTAACTCATCGGTCACTGAGCCTGCCGAAGTGACGATAGAAATAAAAAATGTGAAAAATTCTTTGATTTAAGAAAAACATCATTATCTTTGCAGTGTATTAATAAACTATTACATTAACAAGATATGATAGAAATCAAGAATCTTGCTTTCAGCTACGGCAAGACGCCCGTCCTGAAAAGCATCACGACAAACCTTGAGGAAGGTCGCATCTACGGCCTTCTGGGCGAGAACGGTGTCGGCAAGACCACCCTGCTGACACTTCTGTGCGGCCTGAAGAAAGTGACAGAAGGCAGCATCTCCACCGATGGGGAAAACCCTTTCGACCGCACCCCTACCCTGCTCCAGAATCAATTCTACCTCCCGGACGAGGTGCTTCCCGTCGCCACAAGGGCGGAGCGTTTCGCCAAGGAAAGAGGAGCTTTCTGGCCGAACTACGACCACTCCAAGTTCCTTGAAATCATGAAGGAGTTTGAGAACGGCCCTACCAAGAAGATGAACCAGATGTCAGCCGGACAGCTGAAGAAAGTCTACATCTCGTTGGCTTTGGCCTGTGGCTGCAAGTACATATTCATGGATGAGCCGACGAACGGCCTTGACATCCCTTCCAAGACCCAGTTCCGCAGCGCCATCATGAAGTACACTTCGGATGATTCCACAATCATCATCTCCACACATCAGGTAAGGGATCTGGAGAACATCATCGATCCGATCATAATCCTTGACCGTCAAGATGTTCTGCTGAACGCTTCCGTGGAAGAGATCACAAGCAGACTCTTCTTTGACTACGGAACGCAGCTTCACCCCGAGTCCCTTTACAGCGAGCAGCTTCCCGGAGGGTTCATCCAGGTTTACCCTAACACGACCGGCGAGGACAGCAAGATCAACGTGGAAGCTCTTTTCAACGCCGTGCACAAGAACAAGGAACTGGTCAAAGGAATGTTCTGTAACAAATAAGGAGGAATCACAATGAACAATACATTCAATCTAAGCAGATTCGGGAAATATTTTGTCTACGACCTCAAGAGACAGTGGCAGAACATCGGGCTGCTGATGCTGATCTTCGCTCTGTTCCCTATCATATTCTACATGCTGTACATGTTTTTCGCGGCACTTTTCGACGGAGGCCTGTGGAAGATTTTCACTGGATTATCTATAGATGGGCCGAATGGGGGCGTCAGGTTCGGAATCTTCGCCCTCATGACGACAATATTCGTGATGCTATACCCATCCAGAGCCTACGGAGAGATCACTGACAAGGCAAAAGGAGCGGAATGGCTTATGCTGCCGGCGTCAAGGCTGGAAAAATATGTCTCCATGATGCTGAACACACTCGTTGTCATCCCGATCGTATTCATCGCCGTCTATCTCCTGAGCGACGCTTTCGTCTGCCTGTTCGACAAGTCTTGCGGAGATCCAATGATGTCATTCAGAATCAACGAATTGATAAACACGACAGACATCACGATCCCGACCAACGGATTCTGGCTTCTGGCCGCTAACATTGTGGAATATGCGATCATCTTCCTTCTCGGAGGCCTGATATTCAAGAAATGGAAAGTAGTGGGCACCGTGATTGTGCTCTTCGCTTTGGGAATGGTATTCTCGTTCCTGGCAAGTGTATTCTTCACCAATGTCGATCTTGTGTCGCTCGGAGACTGGTTCACAGACTGGATAATCCGTCATGCCGACAGTCTTGACGTCTGGCTCAACGCCTTCATCAACTTCTGGATCCTGTTGATCTTGGCGATTTGCGGGACATGGTCCTGGTTCCGGATCAAAAGGATACAACATTAATGTGATTTGACCATGGAATTCAATTCAAACAAAGCGATCTACCTACAGATCAGCGACATGATCTGCGAGAAAATTCTCTCCGGCGAGCTGAGGACCGACGACCGAATCCCCTCCGTCAGGGAATATGGCGCCTCGATCGGCGTGAATCCCAACACGGTGATGCGAACCTACGAGAAGCTCACCAACGAGGGCATCATCTACAACAAGCGCGGCATCGGCTACTTCATCAGCGAGGATGCCAAGAGCATAGTTCTGGCAAACGACAGAAAGGAGTTCCTCGAAGTCGAGCTGCCTGCTTTCCTCAAGAAGATGGAACTTCTGGGGCTCGACCCGAAGGAATTGCTGATCAAAGGTTAAAGAATATTTTAGGTTACCAACGAAACGACTGATTTATGAATATTATGAGAATATTTAAGAATATCCTGACCGCCACGGCGCTGGTCCTTATGGCGGCAGGTTTGTCATCCTGCTACTTCAGACTCAGTGATGACGCGAAAAAACAGTTCAAATACGACCTGCGATACAGGGTTTCCGACCGCGGAGGGAAGATCGACACGGTCACCCGCAATGTCGGGGAGTTCAATTCGATAGACATCGACATCCTGCTCAATGACATGATGTTTGTCCAGACAGAGGAGGAGTTCAAGGTCGAGGTCATAGCCTATGACTATCTCATTGACTCGATCCACACCACAAATGATAATGGTGTGCTTAGGATACACAACGGCAAGTATAATTCTGAAATCCAAGGGATGACACAAGTACGTGTCTACGCTCCGTCAGTCAGTGGCATCACCAACAAAGGCAGTGGTAACATACGGATCTCCGAATACGCTGGGGACTCTCTGAGAATAGAGACTGCCGGATCAGGAGACATCAAGGCGTTCAATCTTGAGCTTTCAGGAAAGCTGACTGTCCAAGGGACCGGAAGCGGCGACCTTGAGTTCAAACACATCACCGCCGGAGAGATGGTCATCAACAAAAAAGGTTCCGGAGACGGAGAGTTCAGCGGCTTGAATGTCGGCACGCTATCTGTAACGTCTAAAGGTTCGGGAGACGCGACTCTTTCCGGAAAGGCCAACTTTGTCACAATCAACAAGGCAGGTTCCGGTGACATTGATGCCAGCGAACTGAAAGCCAAGCATGTAGAGACTGAAGGGAAAGGAAGCTGAGACCTTATCATCAACAGGGAATCAGTAGAATAATAATCTCAATGAATATGCGAAAGACATTATTCCACATTGTGGCCGTGGCACTTCTCGGCCTGACAACAGCGGTCGCTCTGAATGCAAGAGCCGGCAGTGATGATGACGAGTACAAGACCAAGACCTTCGATGTAGGCTCCGTCACATCTGTTGACGCCAACGGATTGTTCCGCATCATCTACGAGCAGACTTCCGGGAACACAGAAGTTTCGGTAAGGGCTAAAGACAAGGTGTTCGAATGCCTTGAAGTAAAGAACGATGATGGCATGCTCGTTCTGAAGCTTAACCTTAAGGAAGGCAAGAGCTACACACTTCCTCCGATTGAAGTCAATGTCCGCACCAAGCATTTAACATACGTGGAGTTGTCAGGCTCCGGAAGTTTCACCTGCGGTAACGGCATCAAGACTGAATCATTTAAGATTCGGTCATCAGGAGCCGGAAGCGTGGAGATCAAGGATTTGTCCGCCAAGAACTTGATTGAGATAATGACCTCAGGAGCCGGCAAGGTTGATCTGGACGGGGTCAAAGCCAAAGATCTCAGCGTCGAGATGAACGGCGCCGGCAAGGTGGAGGTTCAGGGAATCGATTCCAAGACTGCCACCGCCATCATCCGTGGCGCAGGTAAGATCACTCTCGGCGGCAAGACCGGCAGCGCCACCTACAAACTCAACGGTGTAGGCGTCATCGACGCCGAGTCCCTGAAAGCCGACAACGTCCGCTCCGACCGCGCCGGCATCGGCTCCATCAAGTACTAGTTTTCCATTCCTTTCAAGCACAAAGATAACGTCGCTTAGACAAGCTCAGCGACCACAATAGTCCGGTCACTGAGCCTGCCGAAGCGGCAGTTGGTTCGGCAGGCTCACCTACCGGCGAAGAGCCGCCAAAGTGGCAATCAGAAGATGTAGAACTCGCGGCGGTACTGGTAGTTGGAGCGGAGGGACTCGAAATTCTCGGGAGCCATGCGGAACATGAAATCGTCGGTGAAGATCGGGTAGTTGTACTGGAGGACGGAGGCCACCTCACCTTGGGACTTGCCCTTCAAATCAAGACGGATTGATTCAAGATCAATGATTTCGGTCTTCGGGAAGAAATCGTACAGAGGCTCTAAGCCAAAGAAGCGGGCCAGGGCGCGGACAGCCATCGTCGTGCCGTTTTGTTTGCCTTGGTACGAATAACCGGCGATATGCGGCGTGGCGATGTCCACCATATTCAGAAGCTCACGGTCAATGTTCGGCTCATTGTTCCAAGTGTCGATGATCACAGGTCCCAACTTCGGAATAGCCCGCTTCAAGGCAGCCTCGTCCATGACCTCACCCCTGGAAGCGTTGATGAATATCGCCCCAGGCTTCATCATAGCGAAGAACTCATCGTTCGCCATCACTCTTGTCGTCTCGTTCAGAGGCACATGCATGGTCACGATGTCCGCGTTGGCCAGAAGGTAATCCAGCGTGCAGAAACCTTCCATTCCCTCCTCAGCCATACGGGGAGGATCATTCTTCAGCACCTTGAATCCGAGGGAACCAGCCACGGAATCGACACGCCGGCCGACATTGCCGACACCTATAATACCCAGTTTGTCTCCTTCAAGGCGAATGGCCTTTCTGGCTGCGACACCATATAGGGCCGAGAAAACATAGTTCATCACTCCTCCGGCATTGCATCCTGCGGAGTTACGGGCGATGATGCCTTTCTCGTTACAATACGGGAGGTCGATGTGATCCATGCCGATGGTAGCCGTGGCGATGAACTTCACCGGGGTACCCTCCAACAACGCGGCGTCACACTTCGTCCTGGTCCTGATGATCAGCGCGTCAGCGTTCATGGCGTCTTCGTGAGAGATGGCGCGGCCTTCCATATACCTGACATCAGCATACGGTTCCAAAACTCCTTCGATAAACGGAATCGCCTGATCTATTATGATTCTGATCTTGTTGCCCATAACCTTCTTCCGATTAAGAAACAGAAAAAACTCCTGAAATATTAAAGAAAGATATTCATTTAAGAATCAACTCCTTGACAAACCCCACCTTGTCGTAGTCCTTGACAAACAGCTCATCCTTCTCCAAAAACCTGTTCATCGCCTGGATCAACGCCGGCTTCTGGAACTCCAGATGGCTACGAAGCATCGAGGACGACATCGTGACGTAAAGTTTCCCGTCCCGGTAGAACTTCCGAAGCGTCTGGGCCGACACACCCGAAACTGCGTCCCAAGCCGCGAAAACCCGCTGCGTGTTGAGTCCCGCGCTCAGTTTCAGAGCCCTGATGTACAACGGGATAAGTTGATCCATTCCCAAAGCCTCCTTGCGGGGCGTACCCTTGATCTTTTTGAACTCAGCCATCGTCAAATCTCCCGGAACTCCCCTCCCACAGCCTCGAAATAAGCCCTGTCTGCGGTCAGACCGTCCACAATACCCGACATCCGGACCTTGTTGCTGTCAGTTATGAATATCTGGCCAAAGTCGCTGCCGGCGACCATTCCCAGCAGATTCGAGATCCTGCTCATGTCCAGCTTGTCGAACACATCATCGAGAAGCAGCATCGGAGGAAATCCGTACCTACGTTTCATCAGCTCGTACTGGGCGAACTTCAGCGAGACCAAGAACGACTTCTGCTGCCCCTGCGAGCCGCAGCGCCGGATCGGAAACCCGTTCATCTCAAAGAGGAAATCATCCCTCTGAATCCCCGCGGTGGTGTACTTGAATATCCTGTCCTTCTCCCGGGAAGACTTCAGCAGATCCGCCAGCGATCCTTTCCTCAAATCCGACCTATAGTCGATCGACACGGTCTCACGTCCTCCCGAAAGCGTGGCGTAATGCTCAGCCACCAACGGAAGCAGATCCTTGACAAACACTTCCCTCTTGCAATGGATCACACCGGCATATTCATTCATCCTTTCGTCGAACACGTCCAGAAGCGACTCGTCGAAGGTGCCGTCCTTGAGCATCTTGTTGCGCTGGAAAAGGAGGCGGTTGTACTGCTGCATCGAGGCGAGATATTCCCTGTCCATCTGCGACAGCACCGAATTGACGAACCGACGTCTGTCGTCGCCGCTCTCGCTCACGAGCGAAGTGTCTGACGGAGAGACCATCACGATCGGAAGCACCCCGATGTGCCCAGAGATTTTCGAATATACCTTGTCGTCCCTCCGCACCTTCTTCTCGCCTTTGGAGTCCACCTGAACCGAGAACCGCGCGTCCGGACCCATATTCATTGAATATGTCCCCGAGACGGCGAATGTGTCCGTGCCGTGCCGGAAGTTGAACCTGTCCGACGAGGCGAACGCACTCTTTGTCATCGAAAGGTACCAGACCGCATCCATAAGATTTGTCTTCCCCTCCCCGTTATTGCCTGATATGCAATTGATGTTTGGGGAGAAAGACAATTCCTGAAACGCTATGTTCCTGAAATTCTGAACGACTATTTTCTTCAGTGCCGGCATCCTGTCTTCTTTCTGAACAGCGACCATCAAAAAAACAACCTGCGCCATCTTTAATTGAGGCGACATGTTTTTTCGTGTCACGAATGGCAAAGATAGTCATTTTCATGGAAAACGAGATAGGGCTTCCAATAATTGCAGGATTAAACATTTTTTCCTATTTTTGTGGGCTATTATTCGATAATAACAAAAACTTTATAGAAATGGCAAAACAAGAGTCAATTTTAAAGGAGCAAGAGCAGGAGCGTGAGGAGAAGGTCATCGAGACCGTGTCCAAGACCGACCAGTTCTTCCGTGAGAACAAAAAGACAATCTATGGCATTCTGATTGCCCTCGTGGTGATCGCTGCCGTTCTGGTAGCTTACCAGAAGTTCTATGTGCAGCCTAAGAGCGACGAGGCGGCCGCCCAGATGATCCAGGCGGAGGCCAACTTCCGCAACGGAGAGTTTGAGCTTGCCCTCAACGGCGACGGCAACGTGCTTGGTTTCTCACAGATTATCGATGATTTCGGAGCAAAGGGTGGCAAGGATGTATATTTCTACGCCGGTGTCTGCGAGCTCCATCTCGGAAACTATCAGGAGGCAATAAACTACCTTAAGAAGTACAACGGCAAGGATGCGATCCTTTCAGCTCGCGCCACCGCCTGCATCGGGGACGCTTATGTCGGTCTTGAGAAGTACAATGAGGCTTTAGGCTATTTCGAGAAGGCTGCCGCTGCCGCTGACAACATGTTCGCCGCAGGCTATCTTTTGAAGGCAGGTGTAACCTGCGAGGAACTCGGAGACAACGCCAAGGCTCTCACTTTCTATAAAAAAATCAAGGATCAGTACCCTCAGTCAGTTGAAGGCTACGACATCGACAAGTACATCACCCGCATCGAGAACCAGACCAAGTAAGGAATATGGGAAGAGCGTTTGAATTCCGCAAGGAAAGAAAGTTGAAGAGGTGGGGCCACATGGCCAAGACCTTCACCAAGATCGGAAAGGAAATCACGATTGCCGTAAAGCAGGGCGGCCCTGATGTTGTCGGCAACTCCAGACTTAGGGCTCTTATGGCCGAGGCCAGAAGCGAGAACATGCCTAAGGACAACGTCGAGAAGGCCATTAAGAGAGCCCTAGAGAAGAACCAGGGCGACTTCAAGGAGGTTGTGTTCGAGGGATACGGTCCTCACGGAATCGCCTACCTCGTCGAGACTGCTACTGACAACAACACCCGTACAGTTGCCAATGTAAGAAGTTACTTCACGAAATGTGGAGGTTCATTGGGCACCAGCGGCAGTGTAAGTTTCATGTTCGACCACAAGTGCGTGTTCCGCATCAAGTATCAGGAAGGGATGGACATCGATGAGCTCCAGCTCGCCCTTTGCGATTGCGATGATGACCCTGAGGTGTTCATTGAGGAGCAGGAGGACAAGGACGGAGAGATCACCAAGGATGTCGTGATCTACGGAGCGTACGAGTCTTACGGCGCTATCCAGAAATACATTGAGGACAACGGCTACGAGCTCATCTCCGGAGGTTTCGAGAGAATCCCTAACGTGGATCTCAAGGATGTCACACCGGAGCAGCGTGAGACTCTTGACAAACTCACCGGACTCCTTGAGGACGATGACGATGTCACCAATGTTTACAGCACGCTGAAACCGGCGGAGTAAATCATTATTAATGAATATTAGGGTCTGACTGAAAGCAATTTTTAGTCAGACTTTTTTTTAATTATGGGGGCGCAAAAATTTTTCCATGACAAATTTTTCACGTTACAAAAATTTGCCATGGGAAAATTTCTTTGCGCTGTGGGAAACATCAGAGATACAATTATATTCAAAAAGTCGCATTTTACCACAAGTAACGGAAATTTACGATTTAGCGGGCAGGAATTTTGAATGAAACGGGATTCTTGATAAATTTGTGATTTGGAAAATTATATGATTAATATACAAAAGTATGAGCATCCAGCAGGATAACATCAAGAAACTGGTCGAGCGGAGAGCCGCGGCCAGGATGGGTGGAGGTCAGAAAAGGATCGACGCCCAGCACGAGAAAGGCAAGTTGACGGCGAGGGAACGTCTCGCACTGCTGCTTGACGAAGGAAGCTTCGAGGAATTCGATATGTTTGTCCGTCACCGCTGCACGAACTTCGGAATGGAGAGGCAGCACTTTGACGGAGACGGAGTTGTCACCGGACAGGGCACAATAGACGGTCGCCTTGTCTATGTCGCCGCCCAGGATTTCACCGTGTCGGGAGGTTCTCTCTCAAAGACAATGGCGGAGAAAATCTGCAAGGCGATGGATCTTGCGACACGCAACGGAGCGCCTTTCATCTGCCTCAACGACTCTGGCGGAGCGAGAATCCAGGAAGGAGTCGACGCACTCGCGGGTTACGGAGAGATATTCGAAAGGAATATCCTCGCATCCGGAGTTGTTCCGCAGATTTCAGGAATATTCGGTCCTTGCGCCGGCGGAGCTGTTTACTCCCCTGCCCTCACTGACTTCACGGTGATGGTCAAGAACACATCCTACATGTTCCTCACAGGCCCGGCGGTCGTTAAGAGCGTCCTCGGTGAGGTTGTCTCGCAGGAGGAACTCGGCGGGGCAAGCGTTCACGCCTCAAAGAGCGGTGTCGCTCACTTCGCAGCCGATAACGA
>DJRG01000032.1:0-6588 GCA_002438845.1 Bacteroidales bacterium UBA6366 | reverse complement strand
CCAAGGGTTCCGACCAATGATCCGGTCAGCAGGGTTGATGACTCTCTGAACGAGATCATCCCGGACAACCCTAACCAGGCCTACGACATGTACAAAGTCATCACAAGCATCGTGGATGACGGGAAGTTCTTCGAGATCCACAAGGAGTTCGCCAAGAACATCATCGTGGGATTCGCACACATGAACGGCCGCAGTGTAGGCATCGTGGCCAACCAGCCTAAGATGCTCGCCGGGGTGCTGGACATCAACGCCTCACGCAAGGGTGCCCGTTTCGTTCGCTTCTGCGACGCGTTCAACATCCCGATCGTCTCGCTGGTTGATGTGCCGGGATTCCTTCCGGGAACCCAGCAGGAGTACGGGGCAGTGATCACCAACGGAGCCAAACTGCTTTACGCCTACGGTGAGGCCACAGTCCCTAAGGTCACGGTTGAGCTCCGCAAGAGCTACGGTGGATCCTACATCGTAATGAGCAGCAAGCACTTGCGTGCAGACCTCGTCTATGCCTGGCCTTCAGCCCAGATCGCTGTGATGGGAGCCGACGGAGCCGTCAATGTGCTCTACGCCAAAGACATCAAGGCTGTCGAGGATCCAGCCGAGCAGCAAAAGATCCGAGCCGCAAAGAAAGAGGAGTACGAAGAACTCTTCAACAATCCTTATCAGGCCGCGGAGAAAGGCTACATCGACGATGTGATCGAGCCTCGCAACACACGTTTCCGCATTATCAGAGCCCTCGAACAACTGGCCGGAAAGAAGCAGCAGATGCCTGCGAAGAAACACGACAATCTTCCTCTGTAGTGATTATGAAGAGATTAGGACAATTACTTTTATCGGTCGTCCTTCTGCTCTCCGGACTGGATCTCAGTGCCCAGAACCTGGCGGATCTGAGAATCGGAGAGGTCCTCGTGGAGAACACGAACGGGCTTACGGACGGCTACGGACAGCGGACCGGCTGGATCGAGATCTTCAACAATTCCTACGGAAGCGTGAAGTTCGCCGGCTGCTACCTGTCCGACGACAAGGACAACCTGCGGAAGTATCATATTCCCGCTTCAGACGTTTCGACAACTTTGAAGCCACGACAGAGCGTTGTCTTCTACGCAAGCGGAAACGCCTCTCAGGGAACATATTACACAAATTTCACCCTGAGAAACGGTTCCACTATCTACCTCGTCAGCAATGACGGACGCACCATCATCGACACCATCGACATCCCCGCTGACCTTCCGGCTGACTGTTCGGTTGTAAAGGTTCCTACCGGAGTGAAGATGATGGATTTCGAGACAAAGGTCACTGACAAACCGACTCCCGGATCTTACAACGGTGATGTGGACGCAAAGACCAACAGCCAGATAATGAAGGAGAAAGACCCGCACGGATGGGTTCTGACACTGATTTCAGTCTCTACAGTGTTCATCGCGCTCACCATCCTTGCATTCATCTTCGGCTGGATCGGCAACGCCAACAAAAAAGCGGCGGCTCCAAAACCAGCAAAGACCGCAAAACCAGCGAAAAGCGGGAATATGACTCCGGAGGTTGCCGCCGCGATTTCGATGGCGCTCTCGCAGGAATTCGGAGGAGAGGTCTATGCGGCCATCGCGATGGCGCTTGACGACTATCTCGGTGTAGGAATCCACGACGAGGAAAGCTTCGTCATCACAATCCGTCCGTCCCAGTCAAGCAACTGGAACGACAAGACGCAGAATTTCAGACAATCACCAAGATAATAAAATTAATGAATATGAACCGAACATGAAATTTTTTTGATTAATAATCAAAAAAATTTCATCGTGAGAGTGAGCGATAGCGAACGGCTATCAGACTTTCACAAAATTTTTATAGATAATAAAAATTTTTGATAGTATGAAAACGTACAAATTCAGAATCAACGGCAACGAGTACAACGTTGAGATCAATTCAGTGGAAGGGAACATCGCGGATGTGACAGTGAATGGAGCGTCTTATCAAGTAGAGATGGAGAACGCTCCGGCTCCTGTCCAGAAACCAGTCCAGGCACCTGCTACGACAGTGGCCGCTTCGACAAGTTCAGCACCCGCTGCCCCGGCACCAAAACCGGCAGCCCCTTCAGGCGCAGGCAAACCGGTGACATCCCCTCTCCCTGGTGTGATCATCGAGGTTTCCGTCAAAGAAGGCCAGGCAGTGAAGGCCGGTCAGAAAGTGGCCGTCCTTGAGGCTATGAAGATGGAGAACGAGATCCAGGCTCCGGCTGACGGGACCGTCACCGCCATCCTCGTGAACAAGGGAGACTCAGTCCTCGAAGGTGCCGAAATCGTCAAGATAGCATAGAAGGATGGACATCATATTCGAAAGCCTTAAACAGTTCTGGTATTTCACCGGATTCGCCAACGCGACTTGGCAGAATCTCGTGATGATTCTGATCGGCATTGTGTTCATCACGCTGGCCATCAAGAAGGAATGGGAGCCGCTCCTGCTCGTTCCGATCGGATTCGGAATGATCATCGGCAACATCCCGATGTTTCCGGGACTGAACATCGGAGTCTATGAAGACGGCTCCGTGCTGAACATCCTGTACCAAGGCGTCAAGCAGGGCTGGTACCCGCCTCTGATATTCCTCGGAATCGGAGCGATGACTGATTTCTCAGCTCTGATCTCCCAGCCGAGGCTGCTGCTGATCGGAGCAGCCGCACAGATGGGAATATTCGGAGCCTACCTTCTCGCCCTCGCTCTTGGATTCGACCCGAACCAAGCCGGAGCCATCGGCATCATCGGAGGAGCGGACGGCCCTACGGCCATATTCCTCTCCTCACAGCTCGCCCCGGATCTGATGGGAGCGATCGCCGTGAGCGCATATTCCTACATGGCACTTGTGCCGGTCATCCAAAGGCCTATCATGCTTGCGCTGACGACCAAGAAGGAGCGACTGATCAGAATGCCGGCGGCAAGACAGGTAAGTCAGAAGGAAAAGATAATCTTCCCTATCGTCGGATTCCTCCTCACCGCATTCATCGTACCGTCCGGACTACCGCTTCTGGGAATGCTGTTCTTCGGTAACCTCTTGAAAGAGAGCGGAGTGACAAGACGTTTGGCGGAGACTGCGCGCGGTCCGCTGATCGATGTCGTGACAACTCTAATCGGCCTCACCGTCGGAGCCTCCACCCAGGCGGACAAGTTTCTCAGCGGGAACTCTGTCAAGATATTCATTCTTGGCCTGCTGTCATTCGTGATCGCCACAACCTGCGGAGTGCTTTTCGTGAAGATCTGGAACCTGTTCCTGAAGGGCGACCGGAAGATCAACCCGCTGATCGGCAACGCCGGAGTTTCCGCAGTGCCGGACAGTGCCCGCGTCTCCGAGATCGTCGGCAGGGAGTTCGACCCGAACAACCACCTTCTGATGCACGCCATGGGACCGAATGTGGCAGGAGTCATCGGCTCGGCCGTCGCCGCCGGAATCCTGCTCGGCTTCCTCGGGTAAGGTTTACTCCTACGAATGTAAAAAAGCGCGTCATGACAGAGCCGACGCGCTTTTTTAGTAAGCGGCAAAAAATAAGTTGTCGCTTACTAAATATTCATAAAACATCAACCGCTAACGTCTCGCCGGGAAACTGAAGGAGACCATGATGGAGAACCTTGTCATGAAAGGCAGGTCGCCCATTCTGGCTGGCTCCCAAGCCGGAGAACTGGACACTACCCTGACAGCCTCCTTGTCAAGGTCCGGATTGGCGCTTGTCAAAGCCTTTACGTCGGTCACCTTCCCGTCCAGACCTACAGTGAACTCCACCTCGACAACGCCGCTGATTCCCATCTTGCGCGCGGCGCTCGGATATTTTTTGTTATTGTCCACCCAAAGCTGAAAATCGCCGGACTTGTCACCGATGAATCTGGCAGGGGTGTCAGCCCATTCCACAGGCAGGGTGAAACGCTTCATTATATTATAGTCAAAGGTGACATCGCCCGCAATGTTCAGCAGTCCGAGCAAACCGTCCTTGACGACGAAGGCATGGGCCTGATGAAAAGGAGAAGCGACTTCATATTCAATAGGATAAAGGATTGTTCCGAATTGGTCGATGTAGCCGAACCTGCCTTCCGAGCAGACGATGGCAAGACCGTTGTCGAAAGGAGACACAGCATCGTACGCACAAGGAATCACGACGTTCATGTCTTTATCGACAAAGCCCCATTTGCCGTCCTTTGGGAAAGGTTTCAACGGTCCGGCGGCGGACACATTCAAGGAAAAGAAAACAAAGAGTCCGAAGAAAGTCAAGATTCTGCTCATCTTTTAATGCTTTTAGGTTTCAGACGGAATATTACTGAGTACGAGAAAGAGGCTTTCACAGGCTTGCCGTCATAAGTCGCCGGAGTCCATCTCGGAGACTCCGTGACAGCCCTGACGGCCTCATGGTTCAGTTCATGGCTGACACCTTTCGTGACCTTCACATCAGAGACAGCCCCTGAGGCATCCACACATAAAGTCAGATTCACGGTACCCTCGGCCTCGTACATTCTGGAGAGTTCGGGGTACTTCAGCTGGGTGTTGACCCACGCCGAAAACTTGTTGGCGTCCCCACCGTCAAACATCGGTTTGGAGTCCAGCCAAATGTACGGGAAGGTGAACTCCTTTATTCTCTCGAAGTCGTAGGACACATTCCCGGCGACATCCAGCAAGCCGACCCGGCCATCCTTCTTTACGAAAGCATGGCTGTCACGGAATGATGTCACCTCATCGAATTCAAGTGGAATCAATTCGTTGCCGAACCAGTCGATGTAACCCCATTTTCCATGGAGTTTCACCATGGCAAGACCATCACGGAATGACCTGACGTAGTGGTACTTGTACGGTATAACCAGTTCTCCGTCCAGATTGACGAAACCCCACATCCCGTCTTGCTCCACGGGCTTGAGTCCCTCGCTGTACGGACGTTCCGGCTTCTTGTCATCCTTGGAAGGCTCATCCAGAACAATAGCGCCACCTTCTGACTCATGTGGATTCCCAATGACCTGATTAGGAACCAGAACGGCCAGAAGAAGGAAAGACAATAATGATATTTTCATAAGCGAAAAGGTTTGCTTTATTACATAATGTTATCGCAAAGACAAAGATAGAAATTAAATTGTTTTGGCAAGAGCATTCTTTTGATTATCTTTGTAGAATCTGGAAAATCAACACATAATATAGATGGAAAACAAGCTACAGGAACTGACCGACAAGCTCTACAAGGAGGGACTGTCAAAGGGTAAGGAAGAAGGCGAGGCCATCCTCGCCAAGGCCAACGAAAAGGCCGCCGAAATCATTGAGGATGCCAAAAAGCAGGCCGAATCCATTCTCAGGAAGGCTCAGAAAGACGCCTTGGACTACAAGACCAAGGTCGAGGGCGACGTGAAGATGGCCGCCGTCCAGAGCCTTCAGGCCACCAGAAAGGACATCGAGAACCTTATGGTCGGAAAGATGACCGACAAGCAGGTCGACTCTGCCCTCTCGTCAGCCGACTTTGTCAAGGAAGTGATCAAGGCGGTGGCCGAGAAGTTCAACGCCGAGGAAGCGGTTGATCTCAACTTGGTGCTCCCTGAAAGCCTCAAGAAAGAGCTTGAGCCATTTGTCGGCGGTGAGTTGGCAAGCATTCTCAAGGGCGGGGTCACAGCCGAGTTTTCCAAGAAAGTCGACGGCGGGTTCACCATCGGCCCTAAGGACGGCTCATATTTCATCAGCCTCACCGACGAGACGTTCAAGTCCCTGATCGGCGACTATCTCAGACCTGCCACACGCAAGATACTCTTCGGCGAGTAATGAACAACTACGAGTACATAATCTCCAGCCTTCCGGCCATCTCACTTGACTGGAAGTTCGGGGAGGGCACGTCCTTCGACACCTACGTCGGATGGATCAAGTCCCAGCTGAGCGGCTCCGACATCAAGGTCGTGGATCGTCTGCTGGACGGATTCAAGGACGAGAACCTTACCAAGGAGTTCTACGAGGCCGCCCTGAAGGACAGCGACAGGTTCCTGAAGGAATATTTCACCTTCGACCTGAACGTCCGCAACGGCAAGGCACGCTTCCTGAACAAGGCCTTCGAGAGGCCGCTGGACCAGGACACAATCATGCTGGAGACCGGCGAGTTCGCGGAAGGTCAGAGGCTTGAGGAGGCTCTGAACGCCCCCGACCTGCTGTCCCGCGAGCGCGGACTGGACTCCCTGATGTGGGACAAGATCAACGATATCACCACGTTCGACTACTTCGACCTTGACGCCATCCTCGGCTTCATCGCCAGGCTGCACATCATCGGCAGGTGGTTCGCCCTCGACGAGAAGACCGGACGCGAGATGTTCATCCGTCTCGTGGACGAGGTCAGAGGCACCTTCAAGGGCGTGAACTACGAACCCTCAAAATAGAAAATTGAAATAACTGAATATGAAGACAAAAGGAAAGGTAACAGGAATTGTTTCCAACCTTGTGACGGTTCAGGTGGACGGACCGGTGGCGGAGAACGAGCTCTGCTACATCACCCTTGCGGGTACTCCCCTCCTGGCCGAGGTCATCAAGGTGAACGGTGACAAGGCCTCGGTCCAGGTGTTCGAAAGCACCCGCGGACTGAAAAACGGAGACCCTGTGGAGTT